>JANOIQ010000027.1:0-72542 GCA_031407835.1 Chitinophagaceae bacterium | reverse complement strand
GTAAAAATGGTTTGTATTTCCGTTTTCATGTGGAAGCAAAGGTAGGGAATGAAGAATGTATTGGTTGATGATGATGAAGCACAAAATAGCAAGTATCTGCAACTCTAAAAGTTCGGGGACCTGGCGCAAGAATGAGGCGTTGGCTTTGTGCCTGGCTTCTTGTGCCTTGCAATCAACAACCCTTCGCCCTGGTTCGTGTCTCACGAACCAGTTATAAAATTATCAAACAGAATATTTATTTTAGTGTAACATCAGCTATCAGCCTATGGATTATTTTACATATAAACGAAAGTCCTTTATGGAGATTGGTGAAATCTTCTTTTTTACCGCTACCATCAATAGTTGGCGGCATTTGCTTCAAAAGGATCAGTATAAAACGATCATTCTTCACTCTTTGAATTAGTTAAGCAGCACCGGAAAATTGGATGTATTTGCCTTTGTTATTATGCCCAATCATATTCATCTGATCTGGCGTGCAAATACATTAAACGGCAAAGAAACGATGCAGGGTTCTTTTTTGAAATATACAGCACATGAATTCAGAAAATTTTTATTGAAAGAAGACCAGCAGGAATTACAGAAATATGCCGTTACGGCTACTAATAAGCAGTATGAGTTCTGGCAAAGAGATTCACTGGCGGTGCATTTATTTACACAAGATGTAGCATACCAAAAGCTGGAGTATATACATTTAAATCCGCTGGCAGAACATTGGAACCTGGTGACTGACCCTTGCGATTATTATTATTCTACTGCTTCTTTTTATGAAAAAAATGTTCTGAATTTTCCTTTTATAAAGGATTTAAGGAACGAGTTTTAACTTGTTGAGGTTGGCTTGATTAATTATTTGGTTCGTGAGACACGAACCAAGGCGGAGGGTTATGAAGTAAAGTTGTTGCTGATCACTGAATTTATATTTTCTGCTCATGACAGTTTAAATATAAACACTCCGCTGCTCAGGCACAAGAAGCCAGCGCTCATTTCCCCGCCTCATTCTTGCGCCAGACTTACTATTATTTAACCTTGAAATACTTGTATCACTTTGTGGCATCCCCGCCAACTAACTAACTAATTCATTTTTACTGCACGTTGGCTGGAACGCAAACATGAGCAAAAAAAGCATGACTATTTTGCTTAGGGTTTTGAACAAAAATCACTTCAAGATGTATTACAATTATTCTTAATTAAGGTATTAAGTGTATTTTAAAACACAAACACCATAAAATGAAGCCATTCTTCATCACTGCAATTCTGGTACAAACCTGCCTCACAAATTTTGCTCAGCAAGTTTTTTACTATAAAGTATTAATCGCATCAACTACTGAGAAAGTAAATAAAGTATATGTAGCTTACGAAATTGCAGGAGAAAAAATAATTGATAGCTTCCTTCTTGCAAAAAAGCAAGTAGTACTCACTAAAAAAATACTTCAGCCTGTTGCAGCAACAATTTATACTAACCTTAAACAAACAGGTTCACAGAGTGTTTTTTTAGCAAATAATTCAGTTAAAGCAGCCATCACTGAAAAGTCAATTAATGTGCAAGAAACAAAATTACAAAGTGATTTTCTTTTCCTGACTGAAAACGACAGAATACGACCAACCTATTTCCCTCTTTATGGCGAATTATCATCTAAAAACGATACAGCAGGCTTAAATAAATTGGCTGTTATTTTTGACAGTTTAAAAAAAGATGACATTAATAAGTCTTACAACTATTTTACAGCAAACAAGAATTCGCTTTTACGTCTTTTTGCCTTTAACAGGTACACTACTTTTTTTGCTGATTATTCAAAAATAGAGAAAGACTTTAACCTGCTTCCGGCTTGGGCAAAGAACAGTCCTGATGGTAAAAATATCAGTTCAAAAATAGATGGAGCAAAATCAGCCCAGATCAATACAGCAGCAAGGAAGTTTATTCAACTTACTTCAACCGGACAAAGTTTTAATATAGAGGCTTTTGAAGGAAAATATATTTTAATTGACTTTTGGGCAAGTTGGTGTGTCCCTTGCAGAAAAGAACATCCTAACCTGATTAAACTTTATGAACAATTTAAAAACAAAAATTTTGATATCGTATCTGTTTCCTTAGATTCTGATAAAAATGCCTGGATTGAAGCAATAATAAAGGATAAAATCAATTGGACCAATGTCTCTGATTTAAAAGGTCAACAAAATGAAATTGCCATCAAATATGGAGTTCAATCTGTACCTGCCAATTTCCTGATTAACCCTAACGGAGTTATTATTGAAAAAAACCTTAGCAGTGAAATGCTTTATGAAAAGCTTACAACGTTGTTGAATAAATGATTATAACTTAACTTGTCTTGTGAAAAACACAAATGTATAGAGTAGCAGCCTTCTTACTTCTTATCTCCTTCCTGAATCGCCTTTGTTACTGTTGCTGTCAGGGACGCCAACATGAGCAGGAAAGTTGCTGTTGATCACTGAATTTATATTTTCTGCTCATCACAGTTTAAATATAAGCACTCCGTTGCTCAGGCACAAGAAGCCAGCGCTCCTTTCCCACTCCTCATCCGATAGCTATCGGATCTTGCGCCGGACTTACTATTATTTAACCTTTATATACTTGCGCCATTATGTGTTTTAATTTGTTGAGGTTGGCTTGATTAATTATTTGGTTCGTGAGACACGAACCAAGGCGTAGGTTGTTACTGTTGTTGTTTTACGTCAGAATCAGACTGAACTTCTACAGGTTCCGTAAAAAGACGATTTATTCCATTTGCAATATCACTTTGCTGCATTCCAACAAACCATTGAAGGACTGAAAAAAACAAAGCGATTATCCAAATCGTTTTAGTGATCCATGATGAACCGTTATAAAAAAAGAAAAGAACGCCAATTCCGCTAACAACAACCCACTTAATCCCTTCAAACCGATTTCGACGACCGTCGATTAGACAATCGATGTACAATGCCTTTAACTTATACCACTCGCCACAAATCCAGGCTGCAATTTCTTTATCAGGTTCCTTTTGAGAAATAAGACCTAAAACTTCGTCATACTTAGCTCCTTTAGAAAATAAGCTATTAGCTTCTAAGTAAAGCTTATCCCATTCTTCATACATCGCTTTGTCAACAACCGATGTTAAAACCTGCAGGTCAGGTTCATATTCTTCCAGCATTGTTATTATCTGTGGATGAGATTTTCCTTTGTCAAAAAGGAAAATAGCAGCAAAATACAGTTGCAGTTTTTTTAACCCTCTCCCAGATATTTTATTTTCGTCAAGCATCACAAATTAGAATAAATTAAATCGCCTGCCTTGTCTTTATCTCAATGTATTTGTTAATCGTATTCACCGTTACATTTTCCGGTGCTGTGAGGATACTGAGGATACCGGCGTTCTGTAATTCTTTTACAATTAAACGCTTTTCATGTGCATATTTGCCGGCAATGGTTTTTACATAGAGGTCTTCAATATCATGTACGTTCTGCGTGGTTACTTTTTTCAGTTCGGTATTTTCAAAGAAGACGAGTAAGAGCAAATGATATTTGGCAATGCGTTTCAGGTAAGGCATCTGCCGCTGCATACCGGCCAGTGATTCAAAGTTGGTAAACAGGATAATTAAACTGCGCTGCTTAATGGTTGCACGGATTCTTGTGTACAGCAATTCAAAATCAGATTCTAAAAAAGCCGTTTGCTGGTTGTAGAGCTGCTGCAATACTTTTTCTAACTGTACAGGTTTCCTGTCGGCTGCCAGCATGGAACCCATCTTATTACTGAAAGTCATCAACCCAAACTTATCCTGCCTGTATAAAGCCACATTGCACATTACGAGACTTGCATTGATGGCATAATCAAGCAAGGTGAGATCATTAAACGGCATCTTCATCAACCGTCCTTTATCAATTACACAATACACCTGCTGACTTTTTTCATCGGTGTAGGAATTGATCATGAGTGAACCTTTTCGTGCAGTTGCTTTCCAGTTCAGCTTTCTTACATCATCGCCCTGCACGTACTCCTTCACCTGTTCAAACTCCATACTGTGGCCGATCTTACGCAACCTTCTGTTACCTGCATCTTTTGTTTGTGCTGCTTCTGCATGCAGTTGGTATTTGCGTATCTGCATAAACGATGGATACACCGGCACCATCTCTTCCTCATCACCTGTAAACCTTCGCTCAATTAAACCAAGCAATGATTGCAGGTACACATTTACTTTTCCGAAATGATATTCGCCTCTTTCAATGGGGCGTAATTTATACCTGAACTCTTTTTCCTGTCCGGGTTTTAATAACTGGGTAATAGAAAAAGTGCGTAACTGAAACTGCATCGGTAACTCATCAATGATCTCTGTTTTTACTGTAAACGGATAATTATTCTGCACCGTAATCATCACCGGGTTTTCATCTCCGTTACTCAACCGTTCAGGTAAATAACGTTCGATGTCGGGTTTACGATTCAATGCAAAGAGGAAAAACAGATCAGCAGTAAAAGCTGCCATCAACACAAAAAATAAAATCTTTGCAGCCAGTTCCATGAAAGGAAAAAAGAAAGCGGTTAAAAAAACAAGTACGCAAATTCCCAGCAATACAAAAAATCGATTGCTGATGTACATGGTCTTCAGTACAAACTGAGCCAGCACATACACTACGCCGCCGCAAAGTAAAATGAGCCAGAACATATTATCTCGGTACTTCTAATGATTTAATGATACGGTCAATCAGTTCATCAGCTGTAATACCTTCCATTTCTTTTTCAGGTGTAAGGATAATGCGGTGACGCAATACATGCGGCGCCACTTCAATAATATCTTCGGGTGTAATAAAATCCCGTCCACGCATTGCCGCAAATGCTTTCGAAGCTTTTACAATGGCCAGTGATGCTCTTGGTGATGCACCTAAAAACAGTGATGGATTATTTCTTGTTTCATTTACGATCTTGGCAATGAACTCCAGCAGTTTTGGTTCAACAACAATTTGCCGTATTGTTTCACGGTATTGAGCAATTTCACTTGATGAAAGCACTTTCACAATTTCATTGAGCAAATGCCTGTTATCGGCCTGGTGCTGGTTGGTAAGAATAATTACTTCTTCTGCCAGTGTTGGATAACCCACTTCAATCTTAAATAAAAAACGATCGAGCTGTGCCTCTGGTAAACGGTAAGTTCCTTCCTGGTCAATGGGATTTTGTGTAGCCAGTACCATAAACGGAACACTCATCTGGTAAGTTGTTCCATCAACAGTGATCTGCCGTTCTTCCATTACTTCAAACAAAGCAGATTGTGTTTTTGCAGGTGCCCGGTTAATTTCATCAATCAAAACAATATTGCTGAACAGTGGTCCTTTCCTGAACTGAAAGCTGGCTTCTTTTGGATTAAAGATGGATGTACCCAGCACATCACTCGGCATCAGATCAGGTGTAAACTGAATGCGTGAAAAATCTGCATCAATCAGTTTGGCCATGAGTTTGGCCGATAATGTTTTTGCCACACCCGGCACACCTTCAATAAGTATATGACCATCGGCCAATATTCCTGCGATCATCAGTTCTACCATCTGCTCCTGCCCTACAATTACTTTACCCACTGCTTCACGAATAGTGCTGATGGCATTGTTGAGCTGCGTAAGATCGGTGCGTTGCTGAAAAAATTGATTGTCCATGAAGTTGATTATTTAAGAAAAATTTGCATGCGGTTATTTAATTCAAGTATCTGTTGGTCTGTTATATCAGGCGATTCCTGTAAGTTACTGATCATCTGAAAGAAGGTTTTCACTTCTGTTTCTTCCACACCGGTCTTTCTAGCCAGTGAAGAAAAGAATTCTGCATTCAGTTGAGAGCTGTTGAGATAATAATGTGTGCGGATATGTTCCATAAAATAAGTGATCATCTTATGGGCAATATTGTGATTGTCTTTTTTCTGCAGGTACAATCTTCCAATGGTTTCCACAAATGAAATACTGGCATTTGTATTTTTTTGTCTCACGGGTACAGGCCGCTGTTTCCGTTTGCTGCCAAAAGCAATGTACAGCAGCATCAATGCAATTGCAATGAGTAATGCCCATTTGAGCATGGGATATTTCATAAACACAGCAAAGGAAGAAAAGCTTTCGTTCGGCTCATTGCCTATCCTGTAATAATCATCCCAGTAAACGGCATACCGGTCGGCAGCGGTATAACTGAATGCTTTTTCAATGTATTCTTTGTTATTCCTGCTGAGTACAAAATAATTACTGAAGGCTTGCGGATGCAGGTGAAAGAAAATACGGCCTTTGCCATACACTACTGAAATATAATTGGGATCACTGCTTTCATTTAATCCAAGCGTACTGGCACCAATACTGTCGGTATGCACAAAGTTTGCATCAAAGGGATAATAGAAAAATCCATACCGCTGTTTGCCAAACAAACTGCTGTCACTTAGCTGAACAGTTGAATAACGCATCGGGCCTTTGGAAGCAACCTGGCTCCGGAACATACTGCTGAGCGAATAATACTGCACTTCTACACCCAATGTATCAAGCAATGTTTCATCAATATATTCTGCTGAAATAAACAGTTGATTGCCACTGTTCACATACTGCAGCATTGCATTAAGATCTTTTTCACTCAGCAATACTTTTTTACTCACTACAACATATAAACTCCGGGTGCCGCCGAGATGACTGATCCAGTTATCATAAAAACTTTTACTGAATGACTCTATACTGTTCCCTTTATATTTTTCTTTCAGCATCTGGAAAACAGCAAAGGTCCCAAATGGTTTTTTACTCCGCTTCGAATAGCTATGCGTCATATCAGGAAGCTTCACTCCACTCCTGTTGCCGCAGGAAACAATTGCTGAAAGCAATACAAGAAACAAGCTGTATCGTAAAAGATTTCTCAACTCTGTTTAAGTTTTAAATGGAACTGATCAAATTCCTGTTTTACCGGTTTGAAAATTTCTTCTTCAATTGTAAAATCGCCATACCAGGCATATTCATAATGCAGGGTAATGCGTGCAAATTCATTTCTGTATTGCGGCTTGCTCAGCTCTCTTACATACTGATAATTTGTTTTATCGGGCGAAAGCTGTAACCATCCTTTATCAGACAGCTTTGATAAGGTTTGCAAATAGAGATATCGTATGGCAAACCTGTGATTGCCTTTACGGATAGCTTCTTTTAACTGGCGTTCAAGATATTCTTCATCAGCAACCGCTTCTTCTTCCACCTGCAAAGTTTTATTCCTTGTTGGTGCAGCAAATAATCCACGTTCTGAAAGGAACAGCCTGTAAACGATAAACAATACAACTCCAATAGCGATTGCCCATAATAAAAATCGAAAAACAGGAAACACATTGCCTCTTGGTGCTGTATCAACAGGTTCCATTTCCCGTTGATTCTTCAGGTATTCGTCCTGTCTTATTTTCAGTAAACTGTCTAAATTTTTTACATAAGCAAAGTCTTTCTGGCGCTGCAGTCTTTTTAAACTGTCTGCAGGATACATCCATGTATTAACCGTTAACGTTGTATCAGTGATTTCCTGTTCTTCGGTTGTTTCCTCCTCCTCATCATTTGAGTAAACAGTATCTGCCACTGATGTTGGAGCTTCCACAACAACCGTTGTATCTGTTTCCTGTGCATTTACTTCTGCTGCACAAAAAAACAAACTGCAAAACAGTGATAAGAATACAGCAACTGGTTTCATTTTACTCATGCCCTGATCTTTGCTGCCCACTCAGGATCTTTATGCATTCGTTTTTCCAACAGAATTGGATAGATAACAAAATACCAGACAATAAAAATAAATGATACAGCCAGGATGCTGATGCTTGCAGCTACGGGAAGAGATGTATTGGTTGTTTTATCAAATGCATTGGAGCTGAGACGGGTAATATAACTTTCCAGGAAAGCTGCCGTTATAGTAATGGGAACAAGACTCACACAAATTTTCATTGCATCCTTTACTCCCCGTTTAAATGAATACCATCTTGAATAGGTGCCGGGAAATAAAATACTTCTTGCTAAAATAAAACCTGCACATGCTTCAATGATCATTCCGGATATTTCAAGCGTGCCATGTATCCAGATCACCAGCACACTTTCCCATCCCAATCCTTTGGCGAAAAACATATACTGGAAACTGCCCAGCATAATGCAGTTCTGAAAAAAGAACAGCATGGTTCCTATGCCGAAAAAAATACCGCTGGCTACAATTAAAAATCCAACCTTGATATTGTTAAAGGCTATACGTACAAACATCGAAAAGCGGCTGGAGTCACTGTACACACCAAAGGGATCGCCTTTTTCAATGTTCTCTTCTGTCATGGACACATAGTTTTCGCCCAATACTCCTTTTACAAACTGGTCATCTTTCATGGAAGAAAGTACAGCCATGGCACAAAACACGGTAAAAATTAAAAAAGTGTACAGCAGCATGCGATGATACTTACGAAACATCAGGGGCAATTCATATTGCCAAAATGTAATGATCCGTGAAAACCGTTGCTTTTTATTCTGGTAAATGGTTTGATAAATGCTTACCGCCAAACTGTTGATCCACCTGGTTACCCGGCTGTGCGGATAAAATGTTTTGGCATACGACAGATCGTCAAGAAGTGTAATAAACCGGTCGGCCATCTGGTCGGGGTCTTCGGTTTGCAGATACTGGTACTCATTCCACTTCTGCGCATTTTTTTTAATGAAGAGTGCTTCTCTCATAGTGTGTCAGAAAATTGAAAATAACAAGTAATTTTTAAATAGCATGGAGGTATTTAATATTTCATTACAACAAGTGGACGGTGGGGACACCGTCAACGGCGATAGCCAAGGTTGGTGTCCCCCGCCGTCCGGATAAAAAAGTGAATCCAGAAACTCTTGCCGGGAAGACGGTAAGCCGGAAAGCATCGAAAAGTAACGATCAGTTTCTTCCCTACTTACCACATTCCCGGCAACAATTTTTAATTCTGGTGAATGAATTTTGTTTTTTCACTGACACTGCTTTGAGGTTGTGTTAAAAGTGAATTCGGAAACAGCCGCCGGGAAGGCGGTGAGCCGGAAAGCATCGAAAAGTAACGATCAGTTTCTTCTCTACTTACCGCCTTCCCGGCAACAATACTATTATGAGCAAATCACATTCAAATTGAAAATTATTTTAAATACTTCGTTTACAGCCAGCCCGCAAGAAAATATTCCTTTATTTTACAAACGTAAACAACCGTATGTCAGACGTACAGATCAGCACACCATTTAATATTTCACTCGATTTTGAAATCGCCCCGTTTTATAAACGGTTACTGGCTTATTTCCTTGATCTGACTATTCTTGTTTTGTATGCTGTCTTTATCAGGTATTTTCTCTACAATGGTTTACAACTGGAAGGTGAGTTTGCAATGGGGGTTGATATATTGGTTGTATCACTTCCTCTCCTGCTTTATCATTTAATTTGTGAAATTGCTTTTCACGGACAGAGCATTGGCAAAAAGGCAATGGGCATCAGGGTAATGAGTGTGGAAGGTGGCGACCCCGGCATCAGCCAGTATTTGCTTCGTTGGTTTTTCAGGGTATGGGAATGGCCATTGGTGTTTTCATTTGTATATCCGGGCCTCTTAATTATTTATCAGTTGATCATTGTTGGTTTTTTTGGAATTATTGTTGTGATCATTATTGCCGTTACAGCCAAGAACCAGCGGCTGGGTGATTTAGCTGCCAATACAGCTATTGTAAATACAAGGATCAACAGTTCCATTCATGATACCGTGTTTATGGAAATCACCCAAAAAGATTATCAGGTAAAATTTCCACAGGTGTTAAAACTCAGCGACCGGGATATCAATACCATCAAAGCCGTACTTGAACAAACCTTTAAAAGCAATAAGTATGAAACCGCTCACCGCATTGCTGCCCGTATTAAAAATGTATTACAGATAGAATCAGATCTGGAAGTGGATATTTTCCTGGAACGTTTAATTGCTGATTACAATTACCTCGCAACAAAAGAATAATACCGACGAAGCATATTAAATGGTCTAATCAAATTAGCCAAATTTCAATATCTGTTGGTATTATACGGGAAACATTTAGCCTAATTTATAAATCCAACTGGTATAACCCGTCTTTGCTTTTAAATACATCAGTTTCAGCAATTTTAAATTACTACGAACGCAAAGAAAAAGCCATCCTGCAAAATGCAGAATGGCTTTACTCAATAAACTTAAATTATTTCTGAAACTCCTGCATTCTTCTCATCATTTCATCAGGGTTACCCATTGCATCATAGCCAATCATGGCAATAAATGCAACAATAAAGATGAGATACAATAAAGAAAGAATCAAACCGATAATGGCACATATGCGCCCGGCATTCAGGTTTTTAAAACTTGCTGCTGTATACACTTCAGGTGCCGCTGTAAACAGCCGTTTGTCTTTAGATGCAAGAACAAGGGCAATAATCCCCAGTATTAAACCAATAACACCATAACAAAAACAGGTTACAATTGATAAAATACCCAACACCAGTACTGCTGTTGCATTGGGCAATGAGCGTTGTTCTAAAGGATTGTTTAATTGATCCATAATAGTTGATTTTGGTTAATTGATTAATTAAAACCGCCAGATGCTCCAACAGCACCTAATGCGATAACTATAATGACGATATAAACCAGTACGGCAACTCCCTGCAGCACAATACCGATGATTGCACAGATTCTCCCTGTTTTTATATTACTCAATGATGCCGGTGTATACATACCGGGATTATCATTATAAAGAGCCATTTCTTTCTTAGCCATTACCAATGCAATGATACCTGTGATAAAGCATACAACAATTGATAAAATGCCTAATACCAACACAGCTGTTGCATTGGGTAAAGCACGTTGTTCAGAAGGATTGTTAAACTGATCCATATAAAGTTGATTTTGGTTAAACTGTTTATTATTTAAAACCTCCTGCTGCACCCACTGCACCAATAAAGACTACAATGAAAATGATATAAATTAATATTCCGATTCCCTGAAGAATAATTCCAATGATGGCGCAGATACGTCCGGTTTTGATATTGCTTAAAGATGCGGGGCTGTACATTCCGGGGTTGGCGTTGTACAAAGCCATATCTTTTTTTGCCATCACCAATGCAATGATGCCCGTAATAAAGCATACAACAATCGATAAGATGCCTAATACCAGCACTGCGGTAGCGTTTGGCAGATTCGGTAAAACCTGCTGATTTGATTGTGATAAATAATCTTGCTGCGGATTTTGTTCCATTAAGTCAGGTTTTGGTGAGTTAGAATTTTGTAAATATAATGTACGAGGATAATTATAGCGCAAAAAATATACAGCGATGTGAGCAGAAATGCACCATTTTTAAATTTGAAGATGAGATGAAGGAATAAACAGGCAATCATAACCAATATGGGAACGGCTGCCGGGTATAAATAAAAGCTTGCAGCAAAATCGCCTTTGAACAAAGCAATATAGCTCCGCTGCAATCCACAACCCGGACAATCCATGTGAAACAACAGCTTGCTGGGACAGGTAAGCATATGCTTCTCCAGCCATTGAATTACACCTGAGTAAAAATTCAGTAATACAATGTTGAAAAACATACTCAATGTTTGAAGTTATTCTTTTCACCCCTTTAGGGGATGGGGGTTAATAAGCTAATGCAAACAACACTCTTTCCTTGGAAGGTTTACCTGTTAAAATACACTTTCCTTCCTCCGGTTCATTATTCAAGGGAATACAACGGATGGTTGCTTTTGATTTGGTTTTGATCTCATCTTCTGTTTCAGCCGTACCATCCCAATGGGCCGATACAAAACCACCTTTCTTTTCCAGTGTTTCAACAAATTCATCCCATGTATCAACCTTAGTGATATGACTGTCACGGTAGGCTTTCGCTTTATTGAACATATTCTGCTGAATCTCTTCCAGCAAAAGCTGAATATGCTTGGCTAAGCCATCCATACTTACTGTTGCTTTTGTTTTTTCATCTCTTCTTGCAACTTCAGCAGTATTGTTTTCCAGATCTCTTCCGCCAATGGCAATACGAACAGGAACACCTTTTAATTCATGTTCGGCAAATTTCCAGCCCGGTCTTGCATTATCTGTATCATCATATTTCACTCGAATGCCCATTGATTTCAATTCGGCTGTAAGCATATTCACTTTATCGCTGATGGCTTTTAACTGATCGTCACCTTTGTAAATCGGAACAATCACCACCTGCAGCGGAGCAATCTTTGGAGGAAGAATTAATCCCTGGTCATCGCTGTGTGCCATCACCAATCCACCAATCAATCTTGTACTCACTCCCCAGCTGGTTGCCCACACATATTCCAGTTTATTTTCTTTATCGCTGAACTTCACATCAAATGCTTTGGCAAAATTCTGTCCCAAAAAATGCGATGTGCCTGCCTGCAATGCTTTCCCATCCTGCATTAATGCTTCAATGCAATAAGTATCTTCAGCACCGGCAAAACGCTCGTTGGGTGATTTTACTCCTTTAATCACAGGCACCGCCATCCATTCTTCAGCAAAAGTTGCATATACATCCAGCATCTTTCTCGTTTCTTCAATGGCTTCCTGTGCAGTTGCATGGGCAGTATGACCTTCCTGCCATAAAAATTCTGTTGTACGCAGGAACAACCTCGTACGCATTTCCCAACGCACCACATTCGCCCACTGATTCACCAGCAGCGGTAAATCCCTGTATGATTTAATCCAGTCTTTGTAGGTATGCCAGATGATGGTTTCAGAAGTTGGACGCACAATCAGTTCTTCTTCCAGCTTTGCATCAGGATCAACAATAATTCCCCCACCGTTGGGATCATTCATTAAACGGTAATGGGTTACCACCGCACATTCTTTGGCAAAGCCCGCCACATGTGCCGCTTCCTTACTTAAAAAACTTTTTGGTATGAATAAAGGGAAGTATGCATTTACATGTCCGGTTTCTTTAAACATTTTGTCTAACTGGTCACGCATGTTTTCCCATAACGCAAAGCCATAGGGTTTAATCACCATACAACCACGAACGGCCGAATAATCAGCCAGCCCGCCTTTTAAAATAAGATCATTATACCATTGCGAATAATCCTTTTCCCTTGTAGTAATTGCCTCTGCCATTGTTGCTTTGCCTTTTTATGTAATGTTTAGAATTTATTTAACAGCCCAGGCACAATTAAATCCACCATATGGCTTGTTCTTTGTGACTATAAAATGTTAGTTTCTTTGAAGTTGCAAAAGTAGTAACTTCACATTACAAACTTCAAACTCAAACATCATGGTAACCAGAATTTTACTCTTTGGTTTGATCATCGCAGGATTCAGTTCCTGTGCAACCTACAGAACAGGACAAACTCCGGATGACGTTTATTATTCACCTGTAAGAGAAGTGAACGAATATGTACAGGTTGACCGTAATGATGATAACAGGTTATCGTATAACGAAAGCAACCTGGAAGATCGCCGTTTACGTCAGCAGATCCGTGATTCACGTTTCAGGTTTGAAGATGATATTTACTGGAACGCTCCACGTTATAACAGCTGGGGTTGGAACACCTGGAATAGCCCATACAATACCTGGGGATGGAATAATAGCTGGAACATGAACAGTGGATGGGGTTGGAATAACTATAATTATGGATACGGCGGATACAAAGGTTGGAACTCGGGTTATGTTTGTATTCCAGGTGCCAATAATTTAATTATCATATCTGGTCCTGGTGCTTCTAAAAACAGTACGGGCATACGTTATTCTGCGCCTATTCAGCGCTTTACCAATTCCGGAGCCAACTATAACGGTAAAGGAATTACTACCGGAAGCGGCAGCCGTTATTTCAGTGGTAACAGCAACAGTAATAGCAATGGTACAAGGCGTACAGGTTTCTTTGGAGGCGGAAGCAACAATAATTCATCATCAAACTGGAATACAAACTCTTCATCAGGGTCAAGCAATCGCACTTTTAGTTCAGGTGGTGGATCTTCTTCATCTTCTTCTGGAAGTAGTAGTTCTTCATCAGGCAGCAGCAGTAGTAGTAAATCTACTGGAAGTTCTGCCGGAGGCCGACGCAACTAAGAGTTTCTGATTTTAGTGAAATCCACAAATAACTTTTTATGAAAAAATTTTTCATAGCGTCTATTTCTATGTGCTTTCTTCAGCAACTTCAAGCACAGGATATTTTTGATGCACTTCGATTTTCTTATCAACCTGTTAGTACAGGCTCAGCCCGTATTCAGGCTATTGGGGGCGCAAATATATCCCTTGGAGGAGACATCAGTTCAAGTTTTATAAATCCAGCAGGGTTAGCTCAATTCAAAACAAATGAGATTGCTATCACTCCGGGGTTTAACATGAACACAAATAAAATGCTATATAATGATCAAACAACAGCCGGCAAGAAAAATAAAATGAATATTGGCACCAGTGGTATTATTTTTAGCTGGGGAAGTCGTTTTAAAAGCAACCCGAGCAGTACTGCTATTTCTTTTGCAATCAACAGGGCCTCCAATTTTAATTCAGGATTTTCATACGGAGGGAGAAACTTGAACAGCTCCTACTCGTGGAAATGGATTGAAGAAATTGATAACAGCACTGCAAGTAGTATTGATGATATACGCAAGCGATTCCCATTGGGAGCCAGCCAGGGATATGAATCTTATTTGCTCGATCTTGATGCCAACGGACGTGTAATTTCAAATGCAAGTATCGATAAAAATCTTGATCAACAATTTTCTTACCAAACCGCTGGCGGTATAACCGAAGCCGCATTTGCAATGGCATGGAACAAAAATAATAAGTTCCTGTACGGTGTAACAATTGGTATTCCTATAATTAACTACGAACGAAAATCAACAGTTACAGAAAAAGATGGAACAGGTAATACCAATAACGATTTTGAAAGCTTTATATTTAATGAAACCCTTTCAACAAAAGGAACAGGATTTAATGCAAAACTGGGTATAATCTTTAAACCAGTTGAATACTTTCGGATTGGGTTTACCTTTCATACACCTTCCCTGATAACATTGAAAGACGTTGCATCTGCAACGTTAACAAGCAATATTGAAAATCTTTCAAGGCGATTAAATAACGATCAGAATAAACCAACATCTTACACATATACTACTGCCGACATTAACAGTATTGCGGGCATTGAAGGTGGTGAAAACGTGTACAACTATCAGCTTAGCACGCCATGGAAATTAGGGGCAAGTTTATCATACGTCTTTCGTGAAATAAGCGACGTAACAAAGCAAAAAGCCTTTATAACGGGTGATGTTGAAGTAGTTGATTATAAAGCGATGTCTTACAGTAGCAGTGAAGATGTTCCCAACCCAGGTGATGCAGAATATTTCAATAATCTGAATAATTCAATTAACAATACCTTTAAAATGAGCTTTAATGCCAAGATTGGTGGTGAATTAAAGTTCAAAACCCTAATGGTTCGTGCAGGCTTTAGCTACATGAGTAGTCCTTACAGCAAAGAATTCCTAAAAGATTCAGATATTAAAGGCTGGAGAATGACCCCGAGCCTTGGTGTTGGTTACAGAGATAATGGCGTATTTGTAGATCTTACCTATGCTCACGGCTTTGGGAAAAGCTTTCATGTTCCATATAACTTAAGCTCGGCAAACTTTCCCTACGCAAAAAATAATTATTACAATGGACAGATTACAGCAACTGTTGGATTTAAGTTTTAAAAACAATAAAATTATAAAAAGCCGGAACATGTATTTTCCGGCTTTTTTATTATACTTCATTCCTGCTATGCGTTCTTATTCTTTTAAATTCAGAATCCGTACAACAGCATTTACTTTCTTTGTAGAAAACACATATAATCTGTGTACCATATCACCGGCTGTAACTTTAAGATAAGCTGTATTGGGTGGAATATTTCCAAGATTATTTGCTGAAACAGTTACATCAATTGATTTTTCCCCGGGCTTAAAAGCAATTTTTAACTCATAAGGAGTAATATCGAGCCTTACATCTGCTGCCACTACAACACCGTTTACTGAAATGGTAATTGTATCATTATCAACCTCACCATTATCATAGAAAAAAAGATTCATACTATCCGTATAAACTTTGATGATCTGTATGTTGGATGATTCTTTTACTTCTGCGGGAGCCTCAACCGGCTTTTGTTCCGGTACAGGTAATGGTTTAGATATACTGCTGTCTGGTGCCGGCTGTATATAGTTGAACGTATAAACATAGCGGCTCCAGCTTAGCGGCATCGGGGCTGTGTTTTTATTAGAAAGAGAATTACTGTACGTGTCATAGCGGTACATTAAAAAATCGTAACGCAGCATTGCTTTAAGTGTTTCATGATAACGTACCGGCACATCATTACTTTTTCTGACATCAACATTCTCATCATGGCTGAAGCTGACAGCATTGAGCAGGTTGATGAGGTTTATGTTCTGCCGGGAGAAATATAGTGAGTCAACTTTTTCCTGGTAATTAGAGGCATAGCGGTTTATCTGAAACGCCATCTCTTTCAATGAATTGGAAAGTTCTATATGCACCTCTTCATTTAAAGGGAATACATGATGACCCGGAAGGGCATCATTATTTTTTCTGTAGATGTATTCATTTTTTAAATAAGCCTCTATGTTTTCACTTGCTTTGCGGAGTGCAAGAATACCGGCTTCATAATTCTCTTCATTATTTGCCGTAAAATATTGATTCAAATAAATTGTAACCTGCAGTAAATAGTCAACTGCCTGTGCATAAATGGAGAAAGGATAGTTTTTTTCCTTTTTGCTGATTTCATAATACAACAGGGCAGCAGAAGTTATACTGTCTCTTACCTGCTGCAATTCCTGTATATGGTTATGATAAGTTTTGATGTATGCATGAATCCGGTCCACATTCTTTTTTTCATAAGAAGGCATCAGGTTATATTGTACAATTAATGAAAGCAGATCATTTGCAATCCTGTTTTGTGAAGCAGCAATAGTATCTGCTCTTTTAATCCAGCCTGTAAATAACTTCTTTACAGAATCAGCAACTGTATTTGCTTTTTTATTATACTCTTTAAAAGCCCCGGCATCATAGTTATTTAAGAGAGCATCCGTTACTGTATTCTGTCTTTGGCGGTATAAATCAACATCAATTTTCTTATAGTCTGTCCAGCTTTTGCCGGCTTTTAAAGCACTGTCATTTTTTTGATAGTTTACACTGATATCTTTTACCATGAGTGTTGTTTGCTCATTATATGATAACAGATGATCGAGGTAGATCAGGTAGTAATTCAGTTCCCTTACAGTGCGGTTATAATTACTGAATTGAGCATTTCCTCTTAAAGGGATTATATAAAGCGTAAACAAAAAAATAATCCCGGTAAAAGAAATCTTCCGGTAAGCTGAGTTCGCTTTATACATAGAATGGTTTTATTAATTCATCCATCGTCACAAGTTAGATAAAGAATTTTATCCGTACTTATTTACACAACAGATTGGTATATGTTTCCTTACGTAATTTTGAATTTTATCTGGAACGGAATCCTGCCAACCCTAACAAGTTTTGTGCCGATGTTTGGATCCTTTTAGTTTTTAAGTTGTTACCGGAGCTGCTGTAAAATATAATCCTGCATTTGAGAAGCATTTGCCGCATGAAACCATCTCATCTCCTCATCTCCTTTAAACCAGGTTACTTGCCGCTTGGCATAATGACGGGAATTCTGTTTGATCTTTTCGATTGCCTTTTCAAGTGTACTGTTTCCATCAAAGAAATCAAACAACTCCCGGTAGCCTACTGTTTGTAAAGCATTGAGATAACGTAAAGGATAAACTGATTTCACTTCTTTCAATAAACCATTCTCCATCATTACATCAACCCTATGATTGATTCGCTGGTACAATTCTTCTCTCGGCAAATCCAATCCTATTTTAATGATGTTGAAATCTCTTTGCTGCTTCTCCCCTTTTCTGAACTGAAGAATGGATTGCCCGGTTGATAACACAACTTCCAGTGCCCGTAACATACGCTGAGGGTTTTGCATTTCACCTTCTGTTGCAAATAACGGATCATGTATTTGAAGCTGCTGCTGTAACCATTCTATTCCCTGTTGCTGATAATTATCCTGCAATTGCTTCCTGATTGTTTCATCAACAGCAGGAATTACATCCATGCCTTCACAAAATGCTTTGATGTACAAACCTGTACCACCAACCATCACAGCTAGTTCATGCTGTTGAAAAATTTCAGCAGCCGCTTTTAAAGCATATGCTTCAAATGAAGCTGCGTTGAGATGATCATGAATGGAATGTGAGTTGATAAAATGATGAGTTACCTCCTGCAATTCTTCAGCAGAAGGTTTTGCAACACCGATAGTAATTTCTTTATAACACTGACGGGAATCGGCTGAAATAATTTCAGTATGGAATTTTTTTGCCAGTTGAATGGCCAATGCGGTTTTGCCAACGGCAGTTGGGCCTGCAATTAAGAGAACAGTTTTTTTCATATTGTATGATGGGTTTGCAGAGAACCCAGCAATTCATCGTCTGACGTCCCCGTCTGACGATTCAATTTCGTATTATAAAATAATCACACTAATTCATCCGTTGCACTGAAGCCTGTTTCTTCTTCATCTCCCTGTGCGGCTTCATCATCATTTACACTGTTGGCATCTACTTCACCTTCTACACCAAAACCTTCAGCAGCAGAACTTAAATCGTACTTCTCCTCCATCTCTGCAAGCTTATCGCCAACCAATCCTTTTGTTCCGTACTGACTTGGTGCAATTCCTTCTGTTCTTACAACAGTTGGGTAAGTGAGTTTTGGATTTACTTCTTTGCTTACATTAATCAACTCCACAAAGAAGGTCCAGTTTTTATTAAAATCGTAGATATAAACAAATTTCTGATTCGGTTCCCTGATTTCACTGCCCACCGTTGTTTCTTCCATCAGCAATGGTTCAGCCTTGTACTCTTTTTCATATTTCTCCAGTGTAATTTCCCGGCCTTTCTGCCAGTGATCATTACTTCGGTGAAAAGTTGCCTTGTGCTTACTGTCAAACTCATAGGCCTTTAAAATAATTTCATGCAGATCCCTGAAGTTCTGCACATGCTTGATTGCAATGTCACGGTAAACAGCATCATCCTCTTCCCAATAAGCCCTGAAACGTAATACAGCCATAATTTAATTTGAAAATGATTCAATTTGAAATTTTGAAAATGAAAATCAGTTCTGATACATTCATTCCAGTTTCATTGACAAAAATAGTTTTATTCGCCCACAGGAACAAGATTTACTTCTTTTGCTTTTTGCAGCATAAAAGTGTAGGCAGATTCATAATTATTTTCTATATCACCATCCAGAATGGCATCTTTAATTGCATCCTTCAAAATGCCCACAATTTTAGACGGTGGAACATTAAAAGTGCGCATAATAATTTCACCGGTAATAGGCGGCTGCCAGTTACGCAGATGGTCTTTATCTTCCACTTCTTTGCAACGTTGCCTTACCATTTCAAAATTCTGCAGGTAACGTTGTACTTTTTGCTGATTTTTTGAGGTGATGTCTGCATTGCACAAAGTCATCAATGCATCAAAATCTTCACCTGCATCAAACAATAAACGGCGGATGGCACTGTCGGTAATATTTTCTTTGGTTAAACTGATAGGACGCAGATGCAGTTCCACCATCTTGCGTACAAATTTCATTTTTTCATTGGCAGGAAGTTTCAACTGAGTAAATATTACAGGCACCATTCTTCCCCCAACTACTTCATGCCCGTGAAAGGTCCAGCCATGCCCCTGTTCAAAACGTTTGGTGGCTGGTTTTGCAATATCATGCAGAATAGCAGCCCAACGCAACCAGAGATCATTTGTATTAACAGAAATATTATCCAGCACCTGCAGTGTATGATAAAAATTATCCTTGTGTCCTTTGCCATCAATATACTCTGCACCCGCAAGGTCAACCATCTGCGGAAAAAATAATTTCAATAAACCACTTTTATATAATAGTTCAAACCCAACAGAAGGTTTTTCACTCAGTACAATTTTATTCAGTTCATCAGCAATGCGTTCTTTTGAAATGATATGAATACGTTCCGCATTTTCAATAATGCCCAGCCAGGTTTCAGGAAAAATAGTAAACCCTAACTGCGATGCAAAACGGATAGCCCGCATCATGCGTAACGGATCATCACTGAACGTTGTTCCGGGCTCTAATGGAGTGCGGATGATTTTTGCTTCAAGATCTTTTACCCCATCAAACGGATCGATCAGTTGCCCAAAGTCATCCTTCCTTAAACTAATGGCGAGTGCATTAATGGTAAAGTCCCTGCGTTTCTGATCATCTTCCAGTGTACCCGGTTCAACTTCGGGCTTACGTGAATGCGAAGCATAACTTTCCTTCCTTGCTCCTACAAACTCTATCTCAAAAGCCCCCTCTAAATCTCCCCCGGAAGGGGAGACTTGTGAACCCTTACTATTATTTGAAAAGTCTATTTTAATATTTGCAGTACCAAAATTTTTAAAATAAGAAACCGGTGGCTGCGGATTAAATTGGTTTGCCACTTCATGCGCCAGTGCAATACCATCGCCCACACATACAAAATCAAGATCCTTGCAGGCACGGTGCAATAATTTATCTCTTACAAATCCGCCAACCAAATAACAGGGCACATTTAATTTCTGTGCACAGTTGCCAATAATCTGCAGTAACTCTAACTCCTTATCTGAACAATCGATCATCATGGCTGCAAAAATACGGAAGCAAAAAGAAGTATGAGTTATGAAGTAAGATGACCCACCCCTTTTACCTGTACTATTTATAAAATTGTGCCGCCCCTCCATGGAGGGGATAAACAGTTTGTATATTTAAACCTTTGTATGGTTCAAACAAGTTGCTCATATACCTTCATCACTTCAGCAGCTGTATTGTGGTTAGTAAACTTTTGTGCATGCTGCCAGCCTTTTTCAACCTGTTGCTGTACAAATAACTGATCAGATAAAATTAAATTCATCTGTTCTGCAATTTCTCCAGGTTTTGTTGGGTCAACATAAAAGGCCCCCTCTCCTCCGGCTTCTGGCAAACAGGAAACATTGGAAGTGATTACCGGAATACGGCTCCACAATGCTTCCAGCACCGGAATACCAAAGCCTTCAAATACGGATGGATAAATCATAGCAATTGCCTGCTGATAGATAGCAGGAAAATCAACAGCCGATTGAAAAGTTGGTGAAAATTTTGCAGTTGGATGATCAGATAAAAAAATAACCTGGTCGCTTAATCCATTTAACTGTATATAATCTTTTACTTTTTGTTTGTACTCTTTTCCATTACCAATTACTACAAGAGGAATATTCATTTCTTCACCCATCAACAGCATGGCTTTGCATATATTCAGCAGGTTCTTTCGTTCAATGACTGAACCAACATACAGAAAATAACGATCAGGAAGATTGTAATGCTGTTTGATGCGTTGTTTTACATCTGCAGAAACTTCCACCCCAAAAGCAGGATTACAACTTTGGTAACAAATACTGATTTTTTCAGCCGGTATTTGATAGAATTCAATAATGTCCTGTTTGGTTTGATTGCTGATAGCAATGATTCTATCGGCATGTTCACAGGCATAGCGAAATTTCTTTGTATAAATTTTTCGATCAATCACTTTGTATTGTTCAGGATAACGTTCATGAATAAGATCATGCATGGTTACAACTGATTTAATACCTGTTTGCCGAATACCAGTTGGTATTTCATGACTCAAGCCATGATACAGATCAATCTTAAGTTTTTGCAGATCTTTCTTCACCCAACTACCCCGCCAGGCAGATGATAATTTTTGTGAAAGAAAAGATTGCGGCAATATTTCTTTCACATTCTTCAAATCATCAAAATAAAAAAGAGTGGATGGTCTGGGGTTGAATAAAAAATATTGATGCTGCTGAAAATTTGCTGCCAGCGAACGGATGAGTGTGCGGCTGTAATGCCCCAAGCCTGTTTGATTATGATAAGCCCGTTTTGCATCAAACCCAATGTTCATAGCTGCAAATATAAGCCGGTAACATGGGAGAAGGAAAGAGAGAATGATACTTGTTATCATAGAAACATTTATCTGTCATCCAAACTTTCCCCGTTAACTGTTAATTTCGCAGCAAAATTGATACAAGATGAAAGAACTGATCCTCGAGGCATGGGCGAACCGTGACCTGTTAAAAGAAAATAAATACTCGGAAGCTGTAAGAGCAGTGATTGAAGAAGTGGATAAAGGACGTTTACGTACTGCTTCTCCCAGTGAGCATGGATGGGAAGTAAATGAGTGGGTAAAGCAGGCGATCCTGCTGTATTTTGGTATTCAGCAAATGCAGACATGGGATGTGGCTCCCTTTGAGTTTTACGATAAAATGCTCTTGAAAAAAAATTATAAAGAACTTGGTGTACGTGCAGTTCCGCATGCAGTGGCAAGATATGGTGCTTACCTGGCAAAGAATGTTGTGTTAATGCCAAGCTATGTAAACATCGGCGCCTATGTTGATGAAGGCACTATGGTTGATACATGGGCAACTGTTGGAAGCTGTGCACAGATTGGCAAGGGTGTTCATTTAAGTGGTGGCGTTGGCATAGGTGGAGTGTTAGAGCCTTTGCAGGCAAGTCCGGTAATTATTGAAGATGGTTGTTTTATCGGCAGCCGTTGCATTGTTGTGGAAGGTGTAATTGTAGAGAAAGAAGCCGTTTTGGGAGCGAATGTTGTATTAACCCAATCAACCAAGATCATTGATGTAAGCGGGCCAATGCCTTTTGAAATGAAAGGTCGTGTTCCTGCACGCAGTGTAGTAATTCCCGGCTCTTATACCAAAAAATTTCCTGCAGGAAAGTATGGTGTTGGTTGTGCTTTGATCATCGGTCAGCGCAAGGCAAGCACCGATTTAAAAACAAGTTTGAATGATGCATTAAGAGATTTTAATGTTTCTGGATAGTCCCTTATATTTGCAGCCCTGAATCCCTATAAAGAGGGAAAAGCTGCCCAAGTGGCGAAATTGGTAGACGCACTGTGTTCAGGTCGCAGCGTTCGCAAGGATGTGCTGGTTCGAATCCAGTCTTGGGCACGATTAAAAGGCTTCTATTTAAGAAGCCTTTTCTTATTTCATCTAAAATTCAGCTTAAAAAAAGGAGTTGTGCCGAACATCCATTTGGGCCAAATCATCTTCCAAAATCATCCTGTACTCTTACAATATCATCTTCATTGCTTGGATTCTTTTCATCTGTATGCTGCCATATTTCGGCAATGATTCCCCAACCATTTAAACCTACCAGGCGATGACGCTCACCCTGTTTCAATTTTATTATATCACCTATTTACAATTTGTGTTCGGTTTTTTCTTCGTCATTATCGCTTGTTACAACACCTGCAACTCCTCCAATACATTTCCATATTTCCGCACGGCGATGATGATATTGCCAGCCCAATTGTTTATGTGGAGCAACGAGCAGGATTTTCGGGCTAAGCTTATTGGTAATTTTTAATGTGTCAAAATTCTCAGCCGGGAAAAAGTGTTTGGCAAAGGCTGCAGCCTGTGCTTCATCAATTACAAAAAAATCCTCCCCATGGTCTCGAATCGTCATTATTTATTATATCGAAATTTAAATCCTTCAGTCTTGCTGCTACTTTTTCAAATGCGGTTTGTTTGTCTGGCATATTTTGTATGTTTTATTGAACCTGAATCCGAACCGGCAATGCATAAAACCTTGCCTGTTCGGTTAAATAATTTCTGAAACCTGTTTCTGTTGTAAAAAAAGATTCGCTCTTTTCCCAACCGGCATAAAACCTGTAAATAAATGGTTGGCTTTTGCCGACAGAAGCCGATACATAATACGTATTCTGTACATCAGTTCCTTCATTGGCTGTTTGTCCTGTTTTATATGTAAGCCCGGCAGGGAGCATAATACTCATTCCGAGATTGTCTTTATTTTCTGATTGCAGATCGTAAGTGTAAATAAGTGCGATTGACTTATTTCTGATTTGTTTTACTTCTTTGCTGTGCAGATTTACAATACCAGTTACAATCCTTGCATTTGCAGGAGCATTTTTCACTGTTACTTTACTTTGATAAAAATATTGTCCACCCCAAATACTGATTTCTTCTGTTACACTTACCGGAGCTATTCCTTCTGCAAATTTCCATTCAGGATAGGATAACCGGATGACAGCACGTACAGGGCCATCTGTAATTTTATTGTAAATTATTTTGCCCATGTTATTTCCTCCCAAGCGCACCATTGTATCTTTTTCGTTAACAGTCATCATCATTGCAAGCGAACCTGCTCCAAGTGATTTACCTACTTTCAGAATATCCATACCCCAATCTGCCTGTTCATGATAATTTTTATCAGGGTTCACTCCTACTTCATCCATCATCATTTTCTGAGTTGTTTTCCCCCAGATATCTTTTCCGTTTCGCACATCGAAATAAATCCTGAAACCGACTTTATCATTTTCCCAAGCAGGGCCCTCCGTAAGAAAAGGAGGCAACTTTACAACATTAAAGTTAGCCCCTAACTGACCTGGAGGAATCGAATCTGCTTGTAAATCATTTCCGAAAGTACTATCAGCTAATTTTCGTTTGTGCCTTGCATGCGCACGAACAACAGCCTTAACAGCAGCCGGACCATTGGAAATACTGACAGATAGTGTTTTTGATTCTAATGGTTTAAACGATTGCAACAAAGAAATTTCATCCCATTTACCATCGCCATTCAAATCATCAAACTGAACCAAACATGGTCTGTTCGACTCTTTTACAATTACAAATTTTGAAGCCGGAATTTTTCCGAGTTTGTCTTCTAATTGCTTTCTTGTAATAACAATTAATTCATCAACACGATTTGCATTTACAGGATTTGAAAGAATAAGTTTCTTGCTTGTTTGTGCATTGGAGTGCAACACAACAAAAGAAACTATCAGTAAGGAAAATATCTTTTTATACTTTATCATTATACATTTTTTAATTACCGCCATCACGCCATCGATGAATAATACTGCACCGTTTACATAATCAGAAGCAGATGATGCAAGGGGCACAACTGGTTCGTTGAATTCTTCCAGCACTCCCCAACGACTAACAGAAGTTCGATCGGGTATTGAATTACTTCTTTCAGGATATCCTCCTAATGCTTATGTATTATTTAAGGTGACATGTTTTTTGTTGATCATGTCCGTTAGATATTTATTTTAATGAAAATAATAAAGTTCCATATCCAGGATGATCAGCTGTCCATGGAGCTCCTTCCGGCCTGATTCTTTCCACAACTTTTTGAATATAAACCGGGTCAAGCTTTTTTCGTTTCTGATAATGATTCCATACAATTTCATATACTCCTCTGAAATGTCCTCTGTCATGCGATGCTATTTGCGTATGATAATATTTTCCTGTGTAATCTGTCCATTCCTGGAAAGGAACATCGAAACCAAGATTATATTTAGCTGTGTATTCAAAGCCTTTCATTAATCTGTTATTTTCTGCACCGTATAAATCCAATCCCTGGTTGAATGCCACTTCACAGGCTTCTGCTAAACAACCAAGACCAAACTGTGTATGCGCCTGATCCCTTCCACTTTCCTGGCATTGTCCTTCCTCATTAATAATATAATGTGTAATGCTTCCATTACCAGATCCATGATAATAATAATCAACAGCTTTATTGAACATCGTCGTATCATTCAGGAAAACACCAAATGCCATCATTCCTTTAATGCAGGCAGCATCCCAGTTCCCATTGGCGAAAGTGGCAAAGTTTTCAACTACAGGGTAAAATACATCCCGGATCATTTTTTCAAAAGCATCCATATCAGATTCCTTCCATTCTGCGTCAGAATAACGGATAATCTCTGCTGCATTTACAATCAAGAAACCACATAAAGGAGCCATCAACTCTTTGTCCTTATTAATAATTCCTTTTAATATGGAAGAATATCCATTCATAATTTCAATGGATTTAGACGCATGTTTTTTATTACCTGTGATGATCCATTGAACCGCATTGTAATAAGCTGCGAGACAATCATCTTCAAATTCCTTTTTATGCAGATTGGGGTCGCCTTGATTGGCTCCCTGGCGTGCTACATAATCATAAGGCCCCCGCATTTTATAATCATATGAAGCCCGGTTGTCTTTATTAAAAAAAACGTAGCCCTGTTTCCATGGCTCTTTTTCCTCAGCAACCATTGCTTTGATACGATTTAAACTTTCTGATGTATGAAGTATTCCCGGGTGAATAAATTGTGCATGGATCAATCCAGATGATGCACTATTTAAAATAAAAAAGGTTAACAGTATTTTAAAGACAATTTGTTTAGACATAAACTTTATTTAATCAGTAAACGAAATATAACAGCCCTGCCTCCTTTCGATTTAATACTTAGTGGAAAGGCATCTCCTCTTTTTACAATCAATGATGTTTTTGCAATACTCCCTTTCCCGTCATCTTCATAAACAGTTGCTTCATAACTCACTCCCGGCTTCAGGAAATTTAATTTTACAGAAGTACTCCAGTCATTCAATCCTGCAACTGCTCCCAGGAACCATGTTTCTCCATTGCGCCTCGCAGTACAAATGTTTTCACCAATTTCACCAGCCAGGTAAAGCGACTCATTCCATACTGTTGGAATGTTGTCGAAGAACTCAATCTCTCCGTCGTTGGTATAATCAAGAGGTCTACCATACCAGTATAATGATTGCAACGGACTGAAATAAACAACCGATAATGCTAATTGATGAGCTTTGCTGACTTTTATGTTTTTACTAAAGGCATCCTTTGAATTGGGATAACAAAAAGTGAAATCAGCAGGACCTGCCAGGAAACGGGTAAAAGGCAATACAGTTGTATGGAAAGCATCAGGACTGTTTTCATCACCCCGAATTCCTTCCTGCGTAAGCAAAACAGGATAGGTTCTGCTAAGGCCCGTAGGTTTGTAATTGTCGTGAATGTTCAATACAAATCCATAGTCATTTACTTTTTGAATAGCCTGATGAAGCCAGACAATTCCTTTTTGTGAAAGACCATCGACAAATCCAAATTTCATTCCGGCAACACCCCATTGTTTATAAAGGGGTAAAATGGTATCGAGTTTTGCACGAAGACCAACATAATTGACATACAGAATAACTCCAATTCCTTTTTGTTTGCCGTAGTCAATAACCTTTGGCAAATCCAATGCAGGAATAACCTGTGTTGGATCAGATGAAGAACGAAACTCTGCACCATACCATCCTGCATCAAACATGATGTATTGCAGATTATGTTTCACCGCAAAGTCAATACAATCTAAACCCGACTGTGTGTTCAATTGTGAACGGATAAGTTTGCCGGGCTTTACTGTTGCAGCTATCGCTCCTTTGGCCGGGGGATTTAATCTGAAATTTAAATCACTGAATGCATGCAGGCCAATTGCAGTTTTTGAAACACTGATTGTCCTCCATGCAGTTAGTTCCTCTCCATCAATATTAACAGAGGTGTCCCTCACATAAGCTACATTTAAACTGTGTGGTAAACTCCCCCGTTTCAGCTCTGCCTTTGTAAATTGATTGTTGCAGGCTTCCCCAATATGCACATACAACTTTCCGTTGGTAAGTGTTGCAGGAAAATCGCATGATTTGTTAAACGTGTCAATACTCGCAGCTGTGAAAACAGATTCCTGGTTATACTGATATATCGTATATTCAGAAGTAAACCGAAAGGTGGTTAATTCTTTTTTAAATCGGTGAACTGAACCATCTCCTTTTGTAAGCAGATACCGGAAAGCAACACTGCCGTTATAAACCCTTGCAAGCACATTGTATTGTAATCGGGGGCCTGTGCAAAACAATGTTGCTTCGTTGTAGTTATTTACAATTGAATCTCTTTCTCCAAAAACCCATGCAATTTTTTCAAGTTTTTTTTCCCTTCCAATCTTGTTGACTTTTATTCTATTCTCATAATTTTCTTCCCCCATCTCAATTCCAAGGACAGACCAATCAATAACTACTGCTTTATCAACAAGCATTCTGTAATTCAAATGGCCATTCTTATCAACCTTCACTTCAAAAACAGTTGATCGATCAGGGGATTTCACCTTTATTCTTTTAATTTGTGCAACCCCTGTTTGAAAGCAAAGTAAGAGGCAGACAGCCAGAGAAACAACAAACTTGACTGCTAAGTTTGCCTTGCGTTTATTAAAAGCGCTTTTACAATCGTATGTGTCCATTTTTTCCGTTTTTTAAATAAAATATTTGTTCCACAGGTTTAGCTGTCTGCACTTTTCCAGCAATACCATACTGCCATGCAACAACCTTTACCTGAATTGGAAATTTTGCCCTTGGTGGAAGTTTCGTAAAATAAAGCACGTTACCATCAATATATGCAGGCCCTTGCTGTATATAAAAACCCACAGGCATCCCTGCCGAAGACAGGGCATGAAGTTTGACTGATTTCACTTTTGATGATTGATCGGCAATACTTTCAAACTGAATAACCTGTTCAATACCTTCTTTGTTTTGCGGAGGAAATTTCATATTCAGCTGCTGAACGGCACTCTTGTAATTTGCATCCCCGCTGTTATGTGCCAGCAACCATATGTCATAACTTCTTTTTGGATTATTAAAACCGAGACGGTTGAAGCTTATCTGAAAAGTTGTATCGCTGACTTTCTTTACAGGTCCGCAAATTCTGTCAATCATCAATGGTGTTTGTGCAAATAAAGAAACTGGTTGAATACGTGATGTATCGCCAAAAAATGCACTTACTGTAAAACTTATCCCGTCCGCCATCGGAACAAATTTCATGTTGTAATTAGCATGAGATTTATCAGGCTGTAATACCTTCCCATTTCGTTTAAAACCGATAAACTGTTGCGGTTTACCTCTTGTTGCTTTATAAAGTTTTTCGGTTGCATCAGCCATTTCCTTATCAAACACCCAGGAAGCAAACTGATAATTTCCTTTATAAGTTGAGTAAGATGCTGCGGTTGCAGTTGGCAAACTATCCTTATGCCATCGATCCATGAGCCAGCCATTTTTCGGATCAACTGGAGTCAACACTGACGGTTTTCCAATATTAATTTTTACGGGAAAACGATTTTGCATTGCTTTTTTTATGAACAGGCATACATAAGCAAGCATTTCATCACTATAATCAAAATGTCCATGTCCGGCATCGCAAAATAGACTGATTGTTGATTGCGGATGATTAGATATGTACTTAAATGCAGGTGCAATCCTGTCTTCCCACCACTCGTATTCACCCATTACAAATAAAGCAGGAACCCCATCGATATTCCTGTTGCCCCAATCTATATTAGCACCACCATAGCCTGTTAATTTTGTTTGAGGAGCATCACCATGAATTGATACAAGAGCTAATGTTCTTTGAGGATTCCAGGCAGCAAAATTCCATGGGAAGGTTGCATAGGCTGAATGTCCCAGCGGAATAACAGGAGCATAAGCCAATTCTTTATAGCCAGAAACGTTTGCCAGTAATTGCATCATGCGGTTAAAATCTTCAGCTGCATCTTTGTTAAAATCAAAAGACATATTAATACCAGGTGTTACCCAAACTTCTGCAATACCAAGTTCGCTCATAACCTTACGGAAGGAAGGCCTCTCCAGCATTCCTTCTTCAATCATATTATGTTGTGTAAAAACAACCGCCCTTACCTGTTTACAATTTTCAGGTATCCATAAATAAGCCTGTGGATGATCTTTTGTTTCAGAAGAAATAACACTATCAACCTGTACACTCCATTGCCACACCTGTGCATGTAACACTTGTACAGTAATAATAAAGATTGTTATACAAAGTAATTTTTTCATTGTTTCGTTATTCTGAACCAATCAATGTCAGCATAACCTCCATACCTTATTCCAGGTACAGCTGTGCTGAACAAACCAACCTTTGCTCCTATCCATAAATCAGGTTTGGCAAAAAATGGCTGACCGATTGTTTTGTAATTCACTCCATCTTCACTGTAACTGAAACGACATTGAGCATCTGGAGAAGAAACCGCAACTCGTACATAAACAACTGAATCTTTCAATGGCTGCTGATCATTGATAACTTCATCTGTTCTTTGAACAGCTTCTTTACATACAACTTGTGAAATTGAAAAACCTTTCTCGTTTTTACTGATACCTATGTATGCATAATCATTACCCATAACAATCAACCCTGCTTTTTTCTTTTGCCAGGCATCCCATTCAATTGTCCATTTCAGTTTAGCAGTTGCAGTAAAATCAGGTGCCGGAAATTTTTGAAGCAACAGGTTGGGAACATTCCATAAATTTTTTCCGGTATCTGATGGATATGCAAATAGTCTCAAGAACCCTGTACCTCTCATTAATGCACTCCATTGCAGTTTTGAATTGGCATGCCATTGCCATTGTAATCCTAATGTATCAGTACTAAACTCGTCACTTTCAACAGGAGTATTAACAGGAAATACTTTACCAACATTTGGCTTTTTATATTCTGTAACCGGCTCACCTTTCCCATCTCCATCTTTATCGATACCAATCACCGGCCAATCATTTTTCCATTGTACAGGTTGAAGATGAAATATTCTTCCATAAACTCCTTTATCCTGGAAATGAAGAAACCAGTACTCTCCTGTTTGAGTTTGAATCATGGAACCCTGATGCGGGCCATTGATATTGGTTGAACCTTGTGACATCACAATTTTACGTTCATAAGGACCGTAAATATTTTTTGAACGTAATGCCAGTTGCCAACCATAAGTAACGCCACCTGCAGGTGGCAGCAGGTAGTAATAACCATTTCGTTTGAAAAATTTGGGGCCTTCTACTGTATGATCCTGATCGTGCCCATCGTACACATGCTTACCAGCATCAATTACTTTTGTTCCTTCTGCATTCATTTTAAAAACAGTGAGCAAACTATTTGTACCAGCACGGGAGCCAGCCCAGGCAATTGCTAAATATGCTTGACCATCATCCCAAAAAGAAGATGGATCTATATATCCTTTACCTCGTAATACTAAAACCGGGTTACTCCAATCCTTTGAAGGATCTTTTGTTTTAATCATGTAAATACCATAATCTGGATCGGGATAATAAATATAGAATTCTCCCTTATGGTAATTGAAAGATGGAGCCCATACTCCTTTTCCATGTTGTGGAAGACTGTAAACTTCTTCAGGAATAAGTTTCTTCAATGCATGGTTGATGAGTTTCCAATTCACCAAATCTTTGGAATGCAAAATAGGAAGTGCAGGTACACAATTAAAACTCGAAGCAACCATGTAATAGTCATTTCCTACACGAATAACATCTGGATCGGAATAATCAGCAAACAGGATTGGATTTCTATAAGTTCCGTCTCCTTTGTCTGCTATCCAAACATTTGATACAATGTTTTTTTGTGCTGCAAGTGGATTACAAAAAAATAAAACAATTGGCACAAAAAATATATTTATCCTCCAATTCATCGGGTTCAGGTTTAAATGGTTTCAATTAATACACAATCCCAGGGTTGTAATGTTCGCTTAAATTTAAAGCCGCCTTTTGCATCAGCTTTAGCTTTTTCTTTCCTGGTTGCAAAAGCAGCAAGTTTCAATTGCTTTATTTGCTCTCTCGTTGGTGGTTCAGGCTTACCCATATCTTTCCATGTTTTATATGCATAGCCGTTATCCCTGCCTAATGTTTCAATTGTGATTGCAGCCTGTGGTTTAACTCCATTCAGATCAATTGCAAATACTTTAGGGGCTCCTTTGTCCAATAAACTTTCTATACCTCCTTTAACAACATGCTTTATCTCATCAGGATAGTGAAACAAAAGGGTTGTGATTCTTTTTGTTTTCGAATGCCTTGTTATAATTACACCATCTTCTCTATGTAATATTTCATCCCCCAATGCATGCAGCAGACGGTATCCATGAAAAGTTGGCTTTACAATACCCTGGTAATTAATCAGTCCAAAACCACCATGCCAAATGGTATCTCCAGCACCCTTCTCTTCAAATACATCAGTAAAAGCCCAGTACGATAAGGAGTTAGTTAAACCAATACAATCCAGGTTTGCACGAATGATATAAGCCGCAGCTGGTAATGAATCATGGGTTTGATCTCTTGAAGAGGGACTACTGCTCCATTCGGTTAAATGAATTTCTGCATTTGGAAATGCACTTGCTTTAAGTGTTTTGTTCAGCCATTGCAAATCGTCTTTCGTGGCTCCAACTTTTCTTACGCCATCTCCCCCCTTACCTGTCATTGGATCAAGTGCCCAATCAGTTGGATAAGGATGACAGCTCACAAAGTCAACGGGCAGTTTTTCCTTTTCACAGTACATTAAAAAATCTTTGATCCATACTCCTTCCCAGTTCAGCACATTTAAATCAGGCACACTGTGTGTTTTATGTTTTGATCTGTCTTCGGTTTCACCAGCAAAACGATCATCAGGAACAAAATTGCTGGTTGACGGCCCGCCTACTTTTAGTTTTGGATCAATTGCTTTGATGGCATTAACTGAAGTTTTATACAATTCAAAATACTGTGACTTTGTACCTAACCAGAATCCTCTTAAATTAGGCTCATTCCAAACCTCAAAATACCAGCTTCTAACTTCATCAATTCCATAGCGACTGATGCAATGCCTGGTGAACTCACTAACCAACGCTCCCCACTTTGCATAATCTTTTGGAGGTGATACATGTCCCTTCCACCAGAACTGCAACAATGAATCATCTGAAGACATTGCAGCGGGCATAAAACCTAATTCAACAAAAGGCTTAACACCTATCTCTAACATCCTATCAAACAACTCATCAATATATTGCCAGTTATAAAAGGATTTCCCTTTTTCTTCTTTATACACAAACATATCGTCATGAAACAAACCATGAAAGCGGCAATATTCAAATCCGCAATACTGTTTTGCCAATTTCAATTGTTCAAGCCAACCTGCACGTAGGCCTTCATTTGCACGCCCGGCACCAACACACTTACTCCAAAAATGTGCACAGTGTTCAGATTTACCATTTGCGTTAACAACAATACTTAAGTCGTAATTATCAAATAATGAACTGGCTTTCATTAATTCTGGTGCTACCATAGCCCCTGAGGTCGCTAGAAATGCGGCTTTAATAAATTTTCTTCTTTTCATTATCTGAATTCTTTAAAAAATTCCTACTGCCCATTTTTAATTGGCAATAATGATATTCGTTCCTTTACTTTCTTCAATCTTTCCTTTGCTGTTGATTATACAATCAGTTGCCTTTTCGCCAACAATTACCGGCAAAGAAGTTTCGTTATTCAAAACCAATCCCGTTGCAATTCCTTCACCATAAGGCGACATACCTTCACCGTTAGCAGGAGGTTTAAATCCTATTAGAATGGGAATTGACTGACTTCGTTTTATATTTTTATACCCTTTGATAGTGATTTTGTTATTCACTCCCTGTATGGTTGCAAGGGAATGAACAAGTCCCTTAGAACCTGCAGGCATCAGGAATATTTCAACATCCAGATTGCTTCCTTCAGCAAACAACAGAGGTCCATTGCTTGCATCGCCTTTGCAATTTTTTAAGATTGCATTATTACCTACCCAAAAACCTCTTTCAGTTCCGCTTACCGTACAGTTTTCAAGTCTTATTCCGCTGTTTGTCCGCAATTCAAATCCACCTCTTGTATTTTTAGCCGTACAGTTTTTAAAACTTACATTCTTTATTTCACCGTAAGTACGAAATCCATCTTCACAAAGTGATTTACTGTAGCCGGGTGTAACAATGTATTCTCCTTTACGGTTTGCCATCCATGAACGAAACTGCACATCAAATGCGGGGCCCGATGTTTCTTTCAGCATTTCATCTGTTGTTCTTGTTTCGCCTTCCACGTAGCAATCTTCCAAATGAATGTTCTCAACTTTGGTTTGGATATAGTAGCCATGACCAAATGATTTCATGTACAACTTGCAACCATATACATTCGTATTACTTCCGGCAATATGAAACCCGCTGTGCTTTTGATGTTTGATTATATCAGGCCCTCCTTTACCGAATAAGTCACCATATCCATATGGAAAACTTCCTTGTACACGTAAAGTAATATTCCGGAATGTATTACCATTGCCGGTTACTGACAATACGGATCCGCCTGGCGAAGTACCATTGCCGACACAATACACTTCAAAACCTTGCAGTTCATTGTTATTTCCGCTGATTACAATTTCGCTTGTATGAATGGGATGTTTCAATAACTGGCGAAGTTTTGTATCAAGTTCAATTCTTACTCCGGTTAAAATGAAAACGTTATTACTTCCGCTGAATAGGATGTATTGAAAAGACTTTCTTTCAAGTTTTGCTTTTATGCTATCAGCATTTAAGAAGTCTGCAAGTTTGTAAAGTCCCGGCTTCAACGTTACTTGATGGTCACTTTGAGAAGCATACATCGCCAGTTCCTGCAAACTTGAAATGGTTATCGGCTTTTTTTGTCCAAAACCGCTGGCAACAATGAGCAATAGCAAAAAGGTATATCTATATTTCATTTTATTCAGATTAAATCAGACGCTTCTATTACTCTTTAACTTTTCTATTTTTTACTTGATCTCCCAATAGACCACATACCGCTCCCTGTGTATATCATACAAGGGTCTTAATACAATTCCTTCCTTCACAGTTTTAAAAGTCAGTAATTGACCTGCAACAGATTTGATGGCGTCATTTAATTTACTTTTATCCAACTGAAGTGAAGTAACTATTCCAGCAGGTACACTGTAGTTGTAGGTATAATAATCATTGTGAAGCAAAGGATTTGAATATGGTTCTCTGCCTTTGAATCCCTCTGTACCCATTTCGCCTGCCAATACAATAGGGCCATATGCGATTGCAGCTTTATTTGGATTATCATTAGTTGATATAATGCGAAGCGTCATAGGAAAATCAACTTCAATAAAATCTTCATTACTCCATTTACGGTTGATTGCGATATAGCTGCCAGGTAAATTCTTTACCGATATCTTTTTACCATTCACTTTCACGGTTGCTCCAGCTGTTGCCCAGGAAGGAAAACGTACATTGACTCCAAAAGTATTGGCAGCAGTTGATTCAATTTTAAATTGCAACTTTCCAGACTCAGGAAAATTGGTTTGCTGAATCAACCTGATTCCTTTTTCCTTCCAATCCAGTTCAGAAGGAATAAATAGATTTATATAAAGATCATTTTTTGAATGATAATAAATTGCTTCGCCATACTTGGCCTGATTTTCAAAACCACTTCCTACACAACACCAAAAAGAACTGTCAGGTGTGCTGTACACTTTGTGTGCTCCCGGTAACATAGGAAGAAAATAAGCAATCATACCCGTTGCAGGGTCTTGTTGCCCGAGTATATGATTGTACAAAGCTTTTTCATAATATTCTGCATACTTGATATCACCGCTATGAGAAAAAAGATGACGTGTAAGCTTAAGCATGTTGTAAGTATTGCAGCTTTCCCCTGTAAACCCGGTAAGGTGTGCCGACTGGTTATCCGGTTTAAAGAAATGCTCTTTGTCGCTGTTACTTCCGGTCGCAAAGGAATGATGATTGATCACAGTATTCCAGAAAAATGCTGCGACAGAATCGGCATCACCTGTTCCTTCCAGTTCATATTCACGGGTTAGGCCCAGCAGTTTGGGTATATAAGTATTGGCATGCTTTGTATCGAGGATATCTTTCCCTTCCTTTAAAGGATCCAATGTTTCATTGTGGTAAAAAAAATCTCCGAGCCATTTATATTCCTTTTTCCCAGTGATCGCATACAGGTTGTAAAAAGATTCATTAACACCGCCAAATTCATTACGAAGCATTTTTGTTCTCTGTGCTGCATTTACAGGTTGTAATTTCCTATATGCCCAATCGGCCATTTTAGTGGCTACATTCAGAGCCTGTTGATTATTGCAGTAGAGATACTGATCAATCAATCCTGAAAATATTTTATGCAGCGTATACCATGGTGCCCAGACGGGTTTACCTGCAATATTTCTATCGATCAGCCCCTGTGAATAAGCACCTAGATATCCATCCTGATTCAATGCATCCTGCACTACTGCCAGGCCAGCTACAATACTATCCCCCCGTAATTTATATTTTGACTCCCCGGTGGAAGCATACATCAATGCCAAACCTGATAAAATGTGTCCCGTAGTATGGCCTCTTAATTCACAGTCCAATGATTCCCAGCCCGCAAGTTTAAGCCCTGCATCATAACCTCCTTCGGTGGCACTGAACACACCTGCATTTGTTCTGAAACTATGCAACAACCTGTTTACGCCAATCAACATCAGCCATTGCTGCTCACGTTCCATATTTTTTTTAAACCGGCTGTTAAGCAATTTTACATCCTGCAAATCGAAACTGTATAATTTCGCTATCAACTTATCTTCAATGGCAAACTTTCCCGCATGCTGCCCTGGATAATGTGATTGGGCATAACACAATAATGGTAATTGTATCAATAGTGCAACAATTACTCTGCAAAATTTTTTCATGACGACTTAATTTTCAGTTTCTATATTATATTTCAAATGACAACAAGTTTCTATTCCTTCTTATCATTCATAATTACCGCTTCCCCTGTTTTGATATACAATGCAAATGGCTTGGGTTCAGGCAACCATAATTTACCATCTCCAATCTCCAAAGGCATCCACAGGTATCGTGAATCCCATTGTGTTTTAGGTTTCCATATATCTCCCATAAAAAGAATGGTTGTTACTTTTTTGCCAACTACTTTTATCATCATGGTTGATTGGGAACCGTATGTATTTGTTTGTGGTGGTGCAATATCTTTGAACTCAGTCCAGGGACCAGCCAAAGTAGTTGCGGTAGCATATTTATTAGGGTTAGGCCGCCAGCCTGTAAGAGCTGACCCTATTGCATAGTATAATCCCTGGTAATATACAATCGCTCCCCCTTCCAATGGAGCATTTATCAGACACACTTCTTTTACAACATCTAAATAGTCGTCACTCAAACCAGCAATAAAAAAGCCTTTGGTTGGCCTGCTTTCAAAAACCAGGTAAGGCGTACCATCATCATCAATAAACTGACCTATATCCCTGCTCTCTTTATCTAAAGGGCGAAAACTTTTCACATATTTAAAAGGGCCTTCAGGATTTTTACTTGTTGCCACTCCTACTCTTGCAAACTTGTACTTTGCATCATCTAAATGAAAGTACATGACATATGTTTTCGTCTTGCGATTATAAAAAACTTTAGGCCGTTCTAAAACCCAACGGTTTCCGAGGTTTTCAGGATCAGACAATTGAAGTGCATCACCTTTAAATTCCCAGTTTACTAAATCACTCGATTTATAACAGCTAACAAACCTATAATTCGTGTCAAGTCCCTGCCTGCGTTGCTCACCATACCAGTAATAATATTTACCCAATTTAATAATACCTCCCCCATGTGCCTGGATATGGTTGCCATTATTATCCAGCCACAATTCTGTTGGTCGGATAATGTTCTGCTGGCACTGAACCATTTTTGTTCCACATAGTAACAGAACCATCAACAGTAGATTTTTAATTATTGATACCCTCAGACTACTCATATTTACAGTTTTGTTTTTTCTTTAGTTAAAAAAGAAAGAAGTGCCTTATTAAATCCTTCAGCGTTCTCCATGTTACTGACGTGCCCTGCATTGGGAATGACTATTTGTTTTGCTGAAGGCAGCAATTGAAGCACTTCATTTTTACGCTGTGCATCCACATCACCGGTGAGGATTAATACTGGAACGGTTACGTTCAGGTGTTTCAGTTTATCTGTAACAGATGTTCCCAATAGAAACCTTGGTTCAACATGCGTAGGTTGCCATGCATCCCATTTATAAATCATATTCCAGAGAGGTTGTCTTAACTGCTCAATTGGCTGGCAATTTCGAATAGTCAATCCATTGAACCATTCAATTTTCATCTTATGAATCCCTTTTTTATATAATGCCAGAATTTCTTCTTTCCGTTTTATAATATCTTCTGCTTTCCATTGTGAGGAAGGCCCCGGAGAACCATTCCACACATCGCCGCTTGCAAGAGTTACAGACAATAAACGATCCTGATGCAGTACCAGAAAATCAAGCCCAATAAAACCACCCATGCTTAAACCAACAACATGCGCCTTTTTGATATTTAATGCATCCATTAGTTTCGTCAAATCATCCACATGCATACAATTTGCAAATTCCTTTGGCATTGTGCTTCTGCCATATCCCCTGACATCGTACCGTATAACTCTGTATTTCTTTGCGAATTCATAAAACTGTGGCTCCCATTCATAATGATCAAATGAATGACCGTGAATAAAAATGAGCGGTTCTCCTTTTCCCAATTCCTCATAAAATAATTTCCCGCTGTCAACATTTACAAAACCTCTTTTTACTTCCGGATGTTTTACATCAAGAATGGCATCTCTTACATAAATCGGTAGTACCGGACTCGACAGAAAAGAATTAAATCCATTTTTAAATGATGAAATATGCGTTAAGAAAAACCCATACACATTGTTTTTTTTATCGATCCAGGGATAAGCACCAGCCCAGGATGGGCTGCTGATCAAAGTAGCATCGCCTTTTGCATTTACCTCTTCCCTCCATTCGCCCAATCCATAAATAGCTTTATGTAAGCTGCCTCTTACATTTTCTACAAACTCTCCGGCATTGACTATTGCACGACCAACTTGATCAGCCTGCATCGCTTTAATTGCATCGGCAGAAAGAATTCTCTTTCCATGATACATACCATTATTTATGATCATGGCAAGAAAATTGGCATAATCCTGCAAAACTGTCCTTGCGCCACCGCCCAACATAGGTGCGTGTCCTCCGCTGGAGTCAACCGGAGTAAAATGAGTTGATTTCATTTGCAGAGGAACAGCAATTTTTTCCTGGAAAATTATTTCCCAATCCTTACCTGTTGCCAGCTCTGCCATTCGCCCTGCAACCTGCATGGCTAAACCACCATATTTGAATTTTGTTCCGGGTAAAGTATCTGAAGGAAGATGAACAATATGTGCAACTGATTCTTTTAAGTTTTGATAAATATCAATTGGCTGCTCTTTAGGCTGATAATCTGGATAGCCAGCAGTGTGTGAAAGTAATTGTGCAAGTGTCGCATCTCCTTTTGCATCCGTGAATTGTGGCAGGTATTTTTTCACTTGATCATGCCACTGAAGTTTTCCTTCATCCACCAATGCTGCAATTGCAGCAGCAGCCAACCATTTACCAGCCGATGCGATATAAACTACTGTTTCAGGTTTATAATTTCCGAAGTAATTTTCATAAACGATACTATCATCCTTTACAATAACGATGGACGCCCCGTTATAATACCCGCTATCAATCCAGGTTTGAATTTTATGTTCTAATGGGTTGAAGTTGCAGTTTAGTTTTGCTGTTTCCTTGTTTTGTGCATGAAGCACAGACACAGGAAGAGAAACAAATATTAGTATGATCGCCTTTATATAGATTCTGCATCCCATTTTAAAAATTGGTTGTGTTTTGCACATTTCCTATTTTCTGAATTCAATTCCTTCCACATGTTCCCCCACAAAAAAGCCAGCCATATCTGAAGTCTTGTACCATTTGGGTTTACCAGGCATATCATCGAAAATCGGTTTCCCATTGATTAGCAAGTTTTCAAATACAATATTTTTTATCAGTCGTGAACTATCGTATCCTGTTATAATTGACATATTTGCATTTGTTCCATTATAGGAAATATTTTTAAACAAAACATTTTCAATTCCTCTTCCAGGTGAGGTGCAATATTTTTTGTTGAATACAATGCGAAGGTTTAATAATTGTCCCTGCCTGAAATTTTCTACCCGTATGTTTTCAAAGACCACATTTCTTACCAGGTTGTTATCGCCGGCTTCTATTGCCATACAACCCTGATAGTCAACCTGCGCCTCTTTATGGTCGAGTATGTCGATATTGCTGTATAGCAAATTCTCAATCAAATCGGGATTAGGTGTATTTCCATGCAGACCGATCATAATAGGATGAGCAACATCTGCCCATAGCGTTGAATTTTTCATTGTAATGTTACGGCAACCACCAATGAAACCTTTTCGTGTTGCGTAAACCGTTGTGCAGTCATCAGAATTACGGCAAAACACGCCATCAAACAAAACATTATTACTTGCAAAAACATTCAATCCATCGCCCCAACCATAATAGCTGATACTTTTCACATTTCTGATGGTTACACTATCTGATCCTCCTGTTGCACATTGCGTAAGACAAATGCCCTCAACCGTAATTCGTTTTGAATTGGCAATATGCACACCCATTTTTACCGAAGGATCAATCATACCTCTACCAAGTATCTTCACATCATGCACTCCTTCCACCAGTAGCTGTCCCATCAACACAGCGCCTCCTGCTATATATACCGTTTTGCCAGATGGAATGTATTTTTTACCTCCATCGATCTTATGCACACCTGCCCCATAGTAAATGAGGTTTGAATCCTTCTTGTTCACTACAAACGAATCGATTGGATTTGCAAACAAATGCAGGTTATGAAAAATATCATCATTGATCTCAACAGATAAATTACGGGGTTGCGACAACCGGAAATAAACAGTATTGCCATTTACCTCATACTTAATATCATAAGATAGCGGCCTGACCTTTACTTTTTTCACAGCTGCCCTCTTACTTGTTATTGCAACCTCTACTTCACCTGAAAAATCAAAGCTGCACATCGAAGCATTTTCAACATGATGATCTGTTCCTTTTACCTCATCCACTTTTAAATTATATTCAAACAGATCTTTCCATTGCCCGCCAGGCTTTCGTACCTGTACAGAAAAATCGGCATTATGCATTGAATCGGTATCATCAACAGGAGCAGGATACACCACAAGTTGTTGAGCAGATACACTAAAGTGTAATGCAAATAAAAAACTGAGTAATACTATTTTGTTAAGCTTGTTCATTCTTTAATTAATTTTTTTTCAAGATCTTCCAATGATACCCCTTTCGTTTCAGGAACTTTTGTTAATACCCAAACCAGTTGTAAAGCCATCATAAAAGCAAAAAAGGCAAAAATGGGCCAAGGATTATCTTTAAAGATTCCATTGTCTTTGTCAAGAAAAGCAGGAGTAATTAAGGTGATGATGGCCGCAAATACCCAATGAACACTGGCACCAAATGATTGACCGGTTGCACGTACTTTATTCGGAAATATTTCTGAGATAAATACCCAGATCACAGCCCCCTGCCCTACTGCATGTGAAGCGATAAATACCAATAAGAATAATAACAGAAATTCTGCGCTTGCCCCTGAATAAAAAGACCATGCCACCAATGCAAGACTGATGATATATCCGATTGAACCGATAATTAATAAAGTTTTTCTTCCTGCTTTATCAATCAAATACAAACCAACGAAGGTGAACAGCAAATTGGTACCGCCAATTGCGATAGAATTGAACAGAGAATCTTTAGCAGCAAGTCCAGCTCTTTCCAAAATTTCAGGTGCATAATATAAAATGAAATTGATGCCACTCCACTGGTTGAAGAAAGCAACCATAAATGCCAGCCAGATAACTGTTTTGTATTTTGAACTGAAAAAATTTGAACTATGTCCTGACTTTGTTTCATGTTCGTTGCTTTTTACTACAGTAGCAATCTCTTCATCAGGATTTGATACACCAAGCCTGATCATAACATCTCTTGCTGCAACAATATCCTTTTTAATTGACAATAACCAACGTGGGCTTTCAGGAATTCTGAAAACCATAATTGTATAAATCAAAGACGGAACAGCCATAATACCCAGCATCCAGCGCCAGTCATTTTCACCACCCATCCCTTCAAAAAAATAATTGGATAAGAAAGCAATCAAAATACCAAACACAATATTGAACTGGTACATCGCTCCAAGACGACCTCTTGTTTTTGGTGTAGAAATTTCTGAAATATAAGTTGGTGCTGCAACTGATGAAACACCAATGCCTAATCCTCCAATAAACCGGAAAAAAGAAAATGTATAAGGATCTTGAGCCAACGCTGAACCGAAAGCAGAAATGCTGAATAATATCCCGATCCACAGTAATACTTTTTTACGTCCGAATTTCTGGGTAGGAATACCTCCAAAAACAGAACCCACTACAGTTCCCCATAAAGCCATACTCATAATGAAGAACCCATGAAACCATGGTGAAGTATGCCATAGCTCTTTAATGGGAAGATTAGCCCCGGAAATTACAACTGTATCAAAGCCGAAGATAAATCCGGCTAAAGCAGCAGTTAGAGAAATTCCGAAAAGACTGATACCGCCTTTGGCAGATTGATTTCCGGGGGAAGCGATCGTTTGCATATTGACTATTTAAAATTGATTAATTTATTTTAGTAACCTATGGCGTTTATATTAACAGAATAATTTTTACTTTTCAATATGTACCGCCTGATCCTGAAAATTGCAGGCTCCACCAATCAGTGCAGCATCTTCCCCTAATAGTGCTTTTACAATAACAGGCATCTTTGTAACGGTAAACTCAAGATGTTTTATTACATCATTCATAAACAAATCCCAGGAATTGATAATGTTTCCACCTATTACAAGCACATCTGGATTTTCCTGCGAAATAAATTTTTGCAGAAACCAGGATAGATCCTGACTGAATATTGAAAAAGTTTTCCTTGCATCAATGTCTGTTTCATACCGATCAGAAATTTGTTTTGCTTCTTTCAGCATTTTACCGGTCAATTCTTTGTAAGTCCTTAACAGTCCCCGGGTGGACACAAACTCCTCAATGATTTCTCCCTGGTAATTTGTTACACTCAATTCAGCATCAACAGTAATCCCATTATGACTTATCGATGATCCTAAACCTGTCCCCAACGTAATTCCAATGGCATGCAGAAAACCTTTTGCTGCACCACCAAGTAATTCACCATCCAGAAAAGCTTCAGCATCATTTCTAAACAGGATATTTTCCGGTTCCAGTTGTAAAGCTTCTGACAGAATATTTCTGATATTCATTTCATAAAGCGCTTCATATTTATTAAACCCTTTGATGCGACATATTCCCTTTTCATAATCAAAGGGCCCGGGCATTGCAAAACCAATTTTGGTTATTTCGACGGGACTTTGAGCGATTACATCCTTTAAAGTTTCAATCCAAACCTTCAGAATTTCTTCTGCAGATCCCTGACTGTTGAGCCTGCGTCTAATTACAGTTTCTTTCAAAAGCTTTATATCATTCATATCAATAAGGCCTGTGGTAATGTGAGATCCGCCAATGTCAACTCCTGCTATCAAGTAATCTGCTTTCATAAATTTTTAATTTATCATCTAATAATACTCTATCATCTTACTATCACTGGTTATTGTTTTTATACAACACTACTGTTGAGGTAGCAGAAACTGTTATTGTTTTTTTATTAACCTTTTCTCCTGTCACCAAATTCACAGCCCCTGCAAAATCATCAGGAACTGTCAATGCAAATGTTTTATCTTTTGAAGCATTCATAGCAATGATGTAATGACCAAATTGCATTTTATAAAAATTTGCCCTGCCAGCCAGAGGATGTTCCTGCCCTGTTTTATAAGTAATCCCGGATGGCATTTTTGCGATAGCTAATTTTTCACCGGCGTGTGCCAGGTGTAAGCTATCAGGGTATTTTAATCCTCCGTTACCAAAGGCCATATTTGTATAATCGGGAACAGAATAAAACAAACCGCTGCTATCAAATTTCTCTTCAATATATACCGTGCTTACCCTGTCGTAATTGGGCGTAATGGCATGAACCCTCCCAAGGTTATTCACAGCATTTCTTGCCCTCCAATACAGTGAAGCGTACACAATTTCCTGTCCGTTTTTTATAGCTATTACCCCATCCTCTTCATCACTGAAAACAAAATCAGACTGATCCCATGTCATAGGAAGTTTATACCCGGAAGGCTTTTGAGCCTTTACAATTTCATATTGCTCAGGTACCGGTAATAATCCATGTGTTACTCTAAACCCATTATCCTTCATACGCTGTTCAAGTGTATAAAAAAATTGATTATCATTCAGCATCTGCTGGGCAAAACCAATCAATTTTGGATTAAGTGCAGCTGCCACAATCTGCAAAGGGCCACCGTCCCATGATGGACGTTGTGCATAGGTTACATCGCCTGGATAATGTGTATCCCTCCAGCCAACAACTACTTCCTGCCGCATTGCTTTAAATTTATCATCATCCGGCATAGGGTAACGAAAATAAGAACGGGCCAATGCTATGCGGTCGATTTGATTTTTAATTTTTTCATCTCCCGGCATACCGGGTTTAGGCCTTGTTGCATCATATATTTCTACACACCAGTCTATTACTTCGCCATAATTACCAACAAAACCCAATTCCTTTGTCAGTCCCTTTTCTGTTAGCTGCCAGTAATTTTTTCCCTGTGAAAAAGTTGGTTTGCCATCTACTCCATCACTTCCCAGCCAGGGTTGCAACCCCACTGCTTCATACAGATATCTTAAAGCTTCCGGCTCAGTGAATGCACTATCTGAACCTAATACCTGTAATCCTTTATTACAATAATAAATACCATACAAATCCTTGATCATGGTTTGATTGGTATATTGACGTCTTGTTTTCTGATTCATTTTACGGGATGTAAGAAACATATCAGTCAAGGCTTCTCTGCGTGAAACTTTATGACCAAACCCATCATCAATTTTATCATCCATTTTCTTTTTTATCTCATCATATAACAAATTCACTGCACAGGCAGAAGGCCCGAAGCCAAACCAATCAGGATTTGGAGTTGCACGATCATTGTATGCAAGATTAGGATTGCTTTTAAACGCAACATAAAGTTCATCTAATGCATTCAGCACCTGGTAAAGCACTTCTTTATCTTTATAAGCATAAGTCCATTTAATCCAATATGCTTTTGCTAAAAACTGCATTTGCATCTGATTTAAAGGCGAAGTACTTTTTCTAAGCTTATTGATCTCGTCGTTAACCCTTGACTTAACTCTTTCCAACACTTCTGCACCAGGGCCTTTGCGTTTTACTTCTGCAGGAGGAATACCTTGCTTTTCTTCCTGAGCAGGATAAAAACATCCATCTGTATGTGTATATACTTTATAGATTCCTCTTGTTACCTCTTTCATGTCTTTCTGGTATTGCTCCCAATTGGTTCCATAACCCCAAATGGGACCCTGGCTGCGGATTTCAAAACGCAGCTCAGTTTTACCCTTTGTTAAAGACAAAGGCAATGGTGATGTTTTATAAAAAAAACGGTCGTTGTAAAATGGGAAATCAGAACCCAGATCTAACAAATCAACATCACCCAAATGGCGAGACCCAATCATCTTATCTCCACAAACAAAATAAAGCAGGTTATGATTCACATCGTTTCCCCAAAAACGGGTTGTGATATAGTTTTGTTTATCAGGGTCAACTTTAATTACAAACGACATTTTTCCCCCGCTCCACGATGGTGTTACAGGTGCTAATAAGATTCGGGCCGGTTCGTTTAAACCTCCATGAACAATCCGACTTCCACCATCGGTAAATTGATGTGTATTTTCTGATATAGTATTTCCGAATTCAATCTGATCAAGATATGAATGGCCGGTACTCTGTGCTGATACTTCACTTTGACTAAAGAACAGAGCTAACGAAACAAAAATTAATTTACACACAAACCTCATCAGAATATTTTTTTAACTCTTGTTATTGATTTAGTGGAGTCAACCAAATCGCCTGCCCACCAGAGGCATTTAGTTTTACATCCAATACTGTTGCAGAAGTAACAATTGCACGCTCCACTTTTACTTTTGTTTTTGTTGAAACGGTATCATCATCACTGTAAATACTTGCGGTATATTTTCTCCCTTTATGTAAAAAATCAAATTTCAATTGAACTGTCCGTTCATGATTGTTGGTTATTGTTCCAACAAACCAATCACTCCCTTTACGCCTTGCCGTAGTGATAAACTCACCGGGCACCCCCTGTATTACTTTTGTTTCATCCCATGATGTGGGTATTTTATCCCAAAACTCCAATTCAGGCTCGTTCTCACTTAATGCCGGTTTATCATACCAGTACAAAGTCTGAATCGGGCTGTAATAAATAGCAGCTAAAGCAAGTTGATGTGCATGTGTGGTTTTGATTCGCTTGTCGTAGTAGCAAATAGTATAATCAGCAGCTCCCGCTATATATCTTGTAAAAGGTAAAACAGTATTATGAGTTGCATCAGGCATCTCTTCATTTCCACGGATACCTTCAGCAGTCATTAAATTCGGCCATGTCCTTTGTTCACCTGTTGGTCTCCAGTCATCATGCACATTCACCATCATTTCATTTTCTGCTGCCTTCTTAAACATTTCCTCAATCCATGTTGTCCATCGGTGCGACCCCACCTGCACAAAACCAAACTTTACTCCCTTTACTCCCCATTTTTTATACACCGCAAATAATGAGTCAGACTGGGAATACAAGCCCTGCAGGTTACAATAAAGCCAAACACCCACTCCTTTTTGCTTACCATACTTTATTATGGCGGGCAAATCAAAATTGGGGATAGCCACCTTCGTAGCATCAGAAGTAAAGCTGAACGCAGGACCATACCATTTCCAATCGAACAAAATATATTGCAGTTTATGCTTTGCAGCAAAGTCGATGTTTTCAAAAGCATCTTTTGTTGTTTGTGTCATTACCCGCATAACCTTGCCGGGTTTAATCCATCTCGTATCTTTTATTTTTGATGGAGCATTCAGATTAAGAATAATACTGTTGTTTTCGATTAAATTGCCTGGTTTTTCTCCCACCATAATTACTCTCCATGGAGTTGCGAATGGAGAAATCAAATCGGCAGGAGTATACATTGATGTAACAATCGTATTTGGTTTTTCTTTACTCAGTTTAAATTTTGTCCTGGCATAGTCAACCATCTGCGCTTCTGCAAAGGAAGCATACCAGCCATTTGGCAACTGCAGGGTCAATGGGCGTTCACTTTCATCAGCCCAGTTATTTAAATCAACCAATTTATAGGGCGCCTGTGCCCATGAATGATGCCATGCTTTTGTACCCTGTTGAAGACTGAACTCAGTATTCTCACTCATGATACGGTAATAAGTTCCTTTACTGTTTTCAGGAAAGAAAAAACGTAACGCCACACCTTCATTATAAACACGGATCTCCACATTTACCAGGTAGATAGGATTGTCATCTTTTACCATTTCAATGCTGGCTGCATTATAATGATCCCTGATCTCTGCTTTCTCACCATAAACAGGCTTCCAGGAAATATCTGCTGAGGAATGGATGATTTTTTTAACTGCTAAATTCTCACACCATTTCTTATGCTGATCAACTTTTAAAGCCATTGCCCGTTCTGAGAGATTATTATCCAGCTGAATATCCAAAGCAGATTCACTAATCACTGACTGTCCCTTAAAATCCACTTTATAAAACATCGTTCTTATACCGTCGGCATATTTCCTTTGATAAAAGGAAACAGTATAATTTTTGTCAGGGGATACAACAGATGTTCTTGTTGAGTCAATTACTTCCTGCCCAAAAGCATTCACCATTGTACTAAATAAAGCAACTATGTAAATAAGTCTTCGCATATATTTTCATCAGAGATTTTGATCAATATTTTTCCCTTCCTGTAATTTTTTCAACCGTAACAGTGCTTCTTCATAATAATAATCGGCATAAATAATTGAAGCATCTACTTCTCCATTGTTAGGTTTATGCCCGGTACTGTGCAACAGAAACATGCTGTTCACATTCCTGCTCTGATATTTTTCTGAAGACAGTGAAGTCAGCATTATTTCAGCTTTCATTCTGTATTCTTCTGCTTTTACTTTATCTGATACAAACGTTGAGAGTTCCAGCAAAGCAGAAGCTACCACACTTGCTGCAGACGCATCTCTTGGTGCATTGGGAATTTCCGGTGCATTAAAATCCCAGTAAGGGATCAGATCTTCCGGCAGATTTTTCAAATACACATCAGTTACTTTTTGAGCAAACTCCAGAAATTTCGGATCCTTTGTTTCCCTGTACACCATCGTAAAACCATATATCGCCCATGCCTGTCCTCTTGCCCACATGCTGCTGTCAGAATAGCCCTGATGTGTGATTCCTTTTATTTTTTTTCCTGTTGCCGTATCATATACGACAACATGATAGGATGTATAATCCGCACGGAAATGATTCTGCATGGTTGTTTCTGCATGTTTCACCGCAATATCATACAGATGTTTACTGCCGCCATTCTTTGAAGCCCAGAATAACAGTTCCAGGTTAATCATGTTGTCCATGATTGTATTATGATGCAAAGGCCAGTCTACACCCGGTACAGAACGTGGCCATGAAAGGATCGTTCCAACTTTTGGATTGAATAATTTGGATAACGTATCAGCAGCTCTGAGCAATATTGTTTTATACAAAGGGTTTTTTGTGAGCCTGTAGCCATTGCCAATACTGGTAAAAACCTGGAACCCAAGATCATGATCTATAGCAGCTGAATCAACTAATGGAAATAATGCTTTTGAATATCGTTCTGCTTCTGCTTTCCATTTATCATCTTTACTGTATTCATAGTTATACCATAAGATGCCCGGCCAGAAACCACAGGTCCAGTCACGATAGTTGACAAAACGCCATTGTGCTTTACCATTCGTTATACTGCGTGGAATCTGAGAAGAATCCCGGATGCTTCCTAATGTTTTTTGTACCTGCCGGATGCAGTAATTGAGCTCTTTATCAGCCTTCAATAAGGTGGCTGTTGAGCAGGAAATAACTGTTCCGATCAGAATAGATAGAATTAAAAAAACGCTTTTCATTTGCTGTTTGTACACGATTTAATCATTCTGTAAGTGGCCCGGCTTTATCCTCTTGCCCACATACTGCTGCCGCATAACGACATGAATGACGGGTTCCTGATTTTTAATTATCTGTTTCACTTTATATCTTTCACAATGCATTTTTTCTATTCCTCTCCATATTAGGTTACGCTGCAAAACATTTTAATTCTTTGTAAGAACCAACTGACCTCCTGCTACACCAAATGGAAATTTTTTACTTACAAGTACCACGTACCACTTATTATTTATAAAATTTACTTTTTCTTCGGCGGGAATATCATACCCACCAGCAAGGCCACGGGTAAAACTCCCTGAAATATTTGTCTTACTTGCAGCGGAAATAGTAGTTACTGCCGCCAGCACTCTTATGGGCACACTTCCAATAGAAGGTGCTGCAGTATAAAACTGAATTCCAGTCAATGTATCCAGCTTGATAATAGAAGTATCTTTTTTGTAACTGATCGTAAATGTAAAATCATTCATTTGTTCATCATACCAGCCGGATAATGAAGCCTTGGTAGTATCATTGTTAGTTACGGGAGCAACCTTTGAACCTTCAAGTAGCCCGCCGACACGATAACTTGCGGCATCCACCGTTTGTAATTCACCACCCTTTGTACAACCGGACAAAGCGTAAACTGCAAGGATGAAAGCAGGTATTAAAATCTTTTTCATTGTTTATACTTTTAAAGACGATTTAATGCAATTAAACAGCAATCAATATCCTGGATTTTGTTTTAATGCAGGAGATTTTACAATTTCACTTTGCGGAATGGGCCAGAAATACATAGCTTCTGTAAAAACATGCTTTCTAACAACAATTGTTCTGTAAGAAAACTTGCCATCTGCTGCTCTGGTTATTTCCATTCCATGAGTTTCTGCATTTTCAGTTTGTTGGGCAATTTTCCAACGACGAACATCCCAAAATCGATGTTCTTCGAATGCAAGCTCAACCCTGCGCTCATGACGTACTGCACCCCTCATTTCATCTTTAGTCATATTGGCTTTAAGTCCGTACAACCCGTTAGTTCCTGTCTGTATACCAGCCCTGGATCTTATTAGTTTTAACCAATCATATACGTCGGATGTGGGGCCGTAATACTCATTAGTTGCTTCTGCTGCATTCAGCAAAACTTCAGCATAACGCATCACTACCCAGGGGCGATATAATTCACTTCCACCAGCTACTCCAAAATTGTTACACATTTTATATCGAAAATATCCCGTCTTGGTACCGGTAGAAGTATAAATACCGTCTGAGTTTGCACTGGTAGCTGCCGCATTTCCTGTAGGAACAACTCCTGTATATGTATTTACAGTTTGATCACCAAGTGAACCCATATTGCGTATAGAACCATTATAATGTACAGTATAAGTTAATCGGGGGTCCCTGTTTTTATACATATTATCTCCTATGCCCGGATACCCGGAAGCAGGATCGGTAATTCGTAAACCATTAATCATATCAAATTCGTCCACCAATTCCTGTATAGGAAAATATTTTGCTCCTGCATAAGAATTCACTGTAGATCTTGACTGTGGGTTTGAACTGTTTTCAACATAAAAATTATTCGCTGTGCTTACAGGCTGCCAGTAAACCAATACATGCTCAGCCTGCGGAGTGTTTTGTAAAAACAGATTATACAAAGGAGCAGAAGAAGTTGTGTATAAACTGTATGCTCCTAAATTAATTACCGCTCTTGCAGCATCTGCAGCTTTTTTCCATCTTTCATTATCTGTGGTTGCAAAACTTAAAAAATGTTCCGGGTCATCACTCCTTGACCCACTGTTAAATAGCGGACTTGCAGCATATAATAATAGTCGTGCCTTTACAGCTAATGCACTTCCTTTTGTAATTCGCAATTGATTTAAATCATTTAACGGATATGATACAGGCAATACAGCCGCTGCTGCATCCAATTGGGAAACGATATAGTTTACACATTCCTCATATGATTTTCTTGGAACATCAATTTTATCACCATCCGCAAATATTTTGTCCTCAATTAAAGGAATACCTCCATAATGCTTCACAAGCATAAATAAATACCATGCCCGCATAAACCGTACCTGACCTGTCCAGTATTCTCTTGTAGCTGCAGATACAGGAATGCTGTCTTTATTCTTCAAAAAGATATTCGATGCTCGCACCATCTGGAATACAGTGGTCCATAATCCCTTATCTGCATTACTGGAATTTATAGCTCCGCTGGAAATACGATAGGTATAAATAGTTGGGTCGCTGATGGATTCAGATTCATCACAAGCTGCATCCAATCCCGTATTACTGAACCTTCTTGCATTAAAAGACATTCCGATATTGGAATAAAGACTGTTTATCATTCCCAGGGTTTTTGTACTGTCTTTAAAAACAGTCAGTTCATCAACAATAGAAAGTGTTTTCTGATCCAGAAAATCCTTTTTACAACCCGGTAAAATGCATATAGCCAATATCAGCATTAAAACTCCGGTTCTCAAATATATTTTGTAGTTCATTTTAAATTGTTTTAAGTTAAAAACCAAGTTGTACACCAATATTGAAATTTGAAGTATTCGGATAGGCATTCCCTGTTCCATTAGCTATTTCTGCATCCTGTTGAAATTTTCCCAGGTTCTGAAAATTAAGCAGATTATAACCGGTAACATATACTCTTGCACTCTGTAAAACACGTGTTCTGTTGAGCATGGATGCGGGCATCTGACATGCAATTTCAAGCGATTTAAGCCGGACGTAACTTGCATTTGCAAACCAAAAATCTGAAACCGTTTGGTAGGAAATGTTATTAATATTTGTGTTCAACCCAATGCGGGGATAAGTAGCTGTTGAAGCTGTAGAAGGAGTCCAGCGTTCAAGATTCCATGAACGCAAATTTCCATTAAATGCATCTCCTGCACCTTCTGCCGTTACCTGTACTGCATACCCTAATGCACTTTGCACTAATGCCCGTAAAGTAAGGGCCTTATAACTTATTGTAAATTCAGCTCCAAAATTCTTTGTAGGTATATTAGGTCTTGATAACCATGTCTTATCTGCATCATTAATTACACCATCTTCATTCATATCAGCATATTTTAAATCACCAGGCTGAATAACGCTCCAGGTTGGCGAAGCAATACCATTCTTTACCTTACCATCTGTACTGAAATCATCTGGTTGATAAAAACCAATGCATTGGTAACCTAAGGTTAAATTCAGTGCGTTTCCTTTTTGTCCCTGATAAGAAAAATCTGGGGCTTCACTCACATATATAATTTTATTCTTTGCAAACGAAGCATTAAAACTGATGGAGTAGCTGACATTTCCAATCCTGTCTTTAAACATCGCCGATCCGTCAAATCCCCTGTTCTCACTTTCACCAATATTCTTCTTTGGCAAAGCCTGTCCTATTGCTAAAGGAACATCACCCTGACTGATCAATTGATCATAACGGAAATTGTAGAAATAACTGCCATTTAAAGTAAGCTTGCCGTTAAACATATTCAACTCCAAACCCAAATCTAATTTCCGTTCTTTCTCCCATGTAACGTCAGGGTTTACCAAAGCCCCTTCTACAGTTGTATTACCGTAATAATTTGATCCGGTTGTAGTATAGGGAATTACAGAAGTAACGGTACCCGGATAACTCACGTCAGAACCAACCAATCCATACGAACCACGTATTTTGAAAAGGTCAAACACTGGAAACAGTTGCTTGAAGAATTTTTCTTCTGAAAGATTATATCCCCAAGAAACGGCAGGGAAAATACCATACCTGTTCTCCTTCCTGAATACATCATTGCCATTGCGGGCAACAGTAAGACCAAACAGATATTTACGTTTAAAATCATATTCCACCCGCAGAGTATTCCCTCTATAGTTTACAGGTATGTTTCCGCCATTTATATAATTTCGTTGATTAAGCAGTAAAAGTCCTGTAAAATGATGACCGTCAAAAGTATGTTCATAGTTAAGTGAAGCCTGAAGGATAGAAGTGGAATTAAACGCCCCATTGGAAACACCTGCAATATATGGAGGTGTACGGTAAGATGAATTTCTGATGGAATAAGAATTAGTTAAAGGATCGTATTTATAGGTTGGCATTCCTGAACGTGTAAGATTCCGAGATTCATTATTATTACCTGCATATGAAACATTCACTTTTGCAGTTAATCCTGATGTAATAAAATCAAGCTTTTGTTCAGCTCCAATAACAAAATTGTAATTGTTATTGAAATTCCGTCTGTATCCTCCGTTCGCTAGCCTGTATACCGGATTGATTGCTCCATCATTGTTAACAGCCCCTGCATGCGAAGCATATCCATAAGTACCATTCGGGTTAATCAGAGGCATGGAATAAGGTGCCATATATCTGAAAGCACTTAATTCATAAAACAAGCCCCCTCCTTCCTGAACGCCACCCGGGTTATTAATTGTTTCAAATCTGCCGTTTACATCAAAGCGTATTTTCAATGTCTTTGTTGGCGTAATATCAATATTTGACCGGTAATTGAAACGGCGGTAGAAATAATTCGTATTTACATAATCACCAACAGGCTTAAACTCTTTTAAAATACCATCCTGTGTATAATAACCTAAGGAAGTGAAATACTTTACAAGTGGATTGCCTCCACTAATATTAATGTTATAGGTTCCCTGTGATGAAGAATTTTTGAATAACTCCTTTACCCAGTTTACATTAGGATGCCCGTAAGGGTCAGATCCATCTTTGAATTTCATTAAATCATCAGCAGTAAAAGGTAATACCGGGGCCTGTGATTGTCCATATGCATCATTAATCGTTCCTTCATTTCTTAATAAAGCTGTGCTGTACGAATCAAGAAATGTTGGCATGCGTATTACTTTGTTCCTCCCTGTTTCAGCAGTTACATTTATTCTTGGCTTTCCTATCCTGCCCCGTATAGTTGTAATGACCAAAACACCATTTGCGCCTTTAAGCCCATATACAGAAGTTGTGGCTGCATCCTTTAAAATGGTGATTGATTCAATTTCATTTGCACTCAACTGCGATAATTGTGAATAATCATATTCAATATCATCAACAATAATCAGAGGCTTGTTGTCACCGTTAATTGAATTAACTCCTCTAATAAAAAACTCAGCAGCATCTGCTCCTGGCTGTCCACTTCTTTGCTGTGAAAAGAAACCAGGTAGTCTTCCGGCGAGTGTATTCTGAATACTGGAAGTTGGCACTCTTTTAATATCTTCTGCTTTGATAGAGCTTACAGCTCCTGTACTGGTAATACGCTTTTGACGGCCATACCCAATCACAACCACATCCTCCAAACCTTTTACATCTGTGGTTAACTGACAGATTATTTCTTGTCCGGTTGCAATCACAAATGCCTGAGTCTGAAAACCAACATTGCTGATGCTTATTTGACTGGTATTGGCTTTCAGCTTTATTATAAAGTACCCGTTTGCATCTGAAAGCACACTATTCCTGTCATTTCCAACTTCAACAATAGTGGCTCCGCTGAGTCCTTGTTTATTCTCATTGATTACTCTTCCTGTAACAGTTTTATTTTGTGCAAATAAAGAACCTGTTACAAAGAATAAGAGCAAAATCGTTACTAAACGTAGTTTCATTTTTTGATATTTTAAATAAGATGAAAGTTGTATTAATACCCGGGGTTTTGACTTATTCCCGGATTAACCTGTGTTTCTTTCAACGCAATCGGAAACAGATACATAGCATCGTTAAAATATGGCGTTGTAACATCTTTAAGAGTATATGAAAATGTGCCATTGGTATTTTTGATAATTGTTACTCCATGCAACGTTGTTCCATAAACTGTTTTAGCTATTTTCCAACGACGGATATCCCAAAAACGCTGTTCTTCAAAACACAATTCAATACGCCTTTCATTTCGTATTACATCCCGCATTTGTTCCTGTGTTAAACCTACTGGTAAAGTATAAGGTGATAACCCGGCTCTCTGCCGTATTTGCTCAACCGCATTATATATGGAAGCATTCGGTCCTGAGTATTCATTTTGTGCTTCTGCATACATTAATAAAATATCTGCATATCGAATAATACACCACGCAGGAACAAAGCCATTATCTCTGAAAATGGTGTTCGTATAAGCTGTACTGTTACTGTCGTTTGCACAAAACTTTTTGGCATAATATCCCGTTTGCGTTTGAACAGGAGCAAGTGTTGCATTATTGGGTTTATCTATCCCACCTTCAAATGTTTCAATTGGCCTTTTTAACCACTTAGCTCCATTATAAAAAACAAATCGCTCCAAACGGGGGTCTCTGTTTGCATAGGGATTTGCCGCATTATACCCGGAAGAAGCATCGGCAATTGCTTTTCCGTTTTTCATTGGAAAAACATCAACAAACTCCTGTGTAGGGCTAACCCTGCCTTCACTTTTAATGGCGCTGGGATTATATCCTACAGGTGACATATAATAGGTGTATGTATTTGATACACGGCTATCACTCATTTTAAAGAAAATATGTTCTTTATTTGCCCGTTGTAAAACAAGATTATAATGACTGGGCTCTAAAGCAAAAAGACCTAAATCCATTAAGGATTTTGCTGCATCTGCTGCTGCTTTCCACCGGTCGATACTATAAGTTGAATATCCTGTGTAAGGTTTTTCAGGTGTAGAAGAAGGATTGAATAATGGACTGGCTGCAAGTATCAGAACTTTTGCTTTCAACGCAATTGCAATGCTTTTTCGTATACGTCCAAAATCGGGATCTGTAGTCCTGTTTGCCAATGTAGCATCTGGTCTTAAACTGTCCTTTACAATATCCAGTTCTGAAACGATGTATTTTACACAATCATCAAAACTATTACGCTTTAATTGAAGCAATTGCGGATCATTCGGATCAAATATTTTATCCCCAACTAAAGGAATACCTCCATACCTCTTGAGTAACTCATAATAAAAATAGGCTCGTAATGCACGGGCTTCATTTGGATACCACACTTTGCGGGATGAATCAGCCCAGGGCACTTTTAGATAGTTGCTCAAAAAAACATTGGCTTCCCTGATACCATTATAGCAGTTACCCCAGTTATCATCAAAAGTTGAAGCAGGACTATACCCTCCCCGAATTACATTCCACATTCCATTTCCATCAGCGCTTGGTACAGCATCATCTGTTGCGCATTCAAGCGGCACACTGTTTAATCGTGAATATCCGGTTTGTATTCTTGAATAAATATAAGAAAGCCACTTGCCGGCCTGGTCGCCTGAAGGATCATTTTGATCAAAAATAAAATCATTAGACAGCAACTCAAGTGGTTTATCTTCAAAGGACTTTTTGCAGGATGAAAACAAAACCGCAACAAGGAGAAGCAGCAATAATGTATGGTGATAATATTTGCTCATAAAATAGTTTTTTCTTTTAAAATTTAACATTGATACCAAAGTTGAATACTTTCATAATTGGATATGAGCTTCCCCATGATTCAGGATCCATATCTTTTCGCATGTTGTGGATTTCTGAAAAAGTGAACAGGTTTAAACCATTTGAAAATATACGTACAGCCGGAATTCCTATTTTGCGTGATAACTTTTCAGGAACGGTATAACCTATCTCTACATTTTTTATCCTGACAAAATCATTGTCCTTAACCCAAAAAGTTGATGTTTGTGCATTATTGGTATTTGAACCAAGCCAAACCCTCGGCTGTGTTGAAGTGGCTGAAGTTGCATCTGTAAAACGGCCAAGATTGTATTCATAAGCGGTATAATTTCCATTGTTTCCGAATCCATTCATAAAATCACCGCTGATATAAGATGTTCGATTCAACGTACCCTGAATTAAAGCTGAGAAATCAAATCCTTTAAAGCTAAAACCTACAGAAGATCCATAATAAACTGTCGGTTTAGTGCTTCCAATAGGTCCCTGATCATTAACATCAATAATGCCGTCATTATTTCTGTCCATATAACGAATATCACCCGGCCGTAGTGAAGATTTTGGAGCTGCAGGTAATACAGCTGTTGCCGGATCGTTGATCTCCGCATAATTTTTAAACAAGCCGGTTGCAATATATCCGTACTGTATCCCCACCGGTTTACCCGTCCCTACCTGGTAGTCGTATGATCTGGGTAATTCAGCATTATAAACAACTTTTGATTGTACAAGAGAAAAATTGGCTGAAATAAAATAGGAAAAGTTTTTCAGTTGATCCTGCCAGGATGCTGAAAGGTCCGTTCCCCAATAATTAAACTTCTGAAAATTCTGAACAGGATAACCCGATCCCAAAACAGCAGTTGTTAACGTTGGTGTAGCAACCAGGTCAAAAAACTTATTGTAGAAATAATCTGCTGTAAAAGACAGTTTATTATTCCAAAAACCTAAGTCAAGTCCAGCATCAAGCTTATTTGCTTTTTCTGGTCTCAGTGATGGATTAACCAGTGTATTTTCTCCTGTACTTCTTTCAAGTGACGAACCGGTACCATACCAGTACGCAACAGCATTATTGGTATTGGTATTGGGGTTAAAATAGGTCTGTATGTAGGAGTAATAACCTGCATTAACCTGACCTGTAAGGCCGTAATCAACCCTGAGTTTCAGATTACTAATAACCCGAAAATTATTTATTATCCAATTTTCTTTATGTGCGTTCCATCCAAGGCCAGCAGACCAATAAGTACCCCAGCGGTTTGAAGGACTAAGCCAGTTATATCCGCCATAGCTTATAGCACCTTCAGCTATATATTTTTCATTATAACTGTAATTAATTCTGGATGCATACGCCGTGTACACTTCAGGTAAATTAGTTGAATTAAACAGTAATCTGCTTTGCTGATTCGCAATGGCCAGTGCATTCACAGAATGCTTTCCAAATGTCCTGTCATAACTCAATGATCCTTCTAAATATACAATACGATACCGGTCATTAGCAGTTCCGGATGTTGTTTGTTCTGTTGAAGTTCCAAATTTTGTATATGCATTATTCAGAAACTGGTAAACAGCGAAATCTTTTGCTCTTGTTGTAGTATAGTACGCAGTATTATTGTTTGAAACTTTTGCATTAAGAGAAAGACCGTTAGTAATAATATCGAGTTTTTGAACAAACTCTAAATCAACGGCAACATCACGTACATCTTGAAATTGGTATCCTCTGGAAATAGTCTGTCCGTAAATATTTGCGTTTTGCCCGTAACTGCTGGTTCCCCCAAAACTATTATCCGGATTATACACAGGATAAGCAAACTGGGGTGTATTTAATAAAGAAGTAAATATGCCTGCTATACCACCACCCGGTTGATTATAACGTTGAAAGCGTCCAAACAAGCTTAATTGCATAAAAGTCGTGGTTGTAATGTCAGCACCAACATTTGAGCGGAAAGAATAATAATCTAACTGAGAATTGGTTTTGTATGCGTTTATACTATTGGTTCTAAGCAAACCTTTCTCTGTCATTTTACTCAAATCCACAAAATACCGGAAACCTTTTCCACTCCCTTGAACATTAATATTATAACGGTTAGTTCCAGCATGATTATTTAAAGCCGTTTTATACCAGTTCACATCAGGATACAAATAAGAATCTGTATGATTTTTATAAGCATTAATTTGGTCCTGTGAATACACCGGTGTTACAGGAGTGGTTCCGGCTTCATTTTGTTTTGCTTCATTATATAAAGTGGCATATTGCCATGCTGCCAGCGGTTTTGGCAAAGCAGTTGGTGCTTCAAAACCGGATTGAGCTGTAAAGGAAATCCTTGGCTTACCTAAATTCCCTTTCTTTGTTTTAATGGAGATAATACCATAAGAAGATCTTTGCCCAAATAATACTGTCGACAGTGCATCTTTTAAAACAGTAATTGATTCAATCTGCTCTGGATTAAGGGTAAGATATCCTCTTTCTACACCATCAATTAAAATAATTTGTGCACGGGCCCCTCTGATATTAAAGCTCATGCCGCTGCCATCTAAACCTGGTCCTCCACTGTTGAAATTAACATTTAAACCAGTTAACCGGCCGGGAAGTGCCTGCAAAAATTTGGGGTTAGGTGTTGTTATCAGCTGATTCGTATAAACAGTACTGGTTGACTGTATCAGTTGGTCCTTTTTTTGCATTCCGAATAACACCGGAACCTTGTCCGTAACAAAAATTTTACCTCTGGCAGAAGATTCAGGGTCATTTTTAATACTATCAGTATCCTGTGCCATAGTAAAGGCAGCAAGAAAAAAACTAAAAGCCAGAAGGAATACTACCTTAAAATTTAAATACCTCATATTATAAATATTGAATGTTATGATACTTCCCGATCAGAAATTTTTGCATAAACTGGTGGCAAACAAAACAGCATTAACTGATTTATTTTTTTGTAAAAAAGCTTTGATCTCGTCAAACATGATTTCAGGCTCTGTAATTTTGCGTAGCATAATTATTGAGATTTGAAATACTTATTTAGTTCTTTGTTTATAACCGTTTATCTGAAATCTATTTTTATTAATGATGCTGCAGGCATTTCAAAAAACAATACATCCTGCCCATTCTGTATTTTCTTTTTTCCATTGATGGTTATCTCCCTCCCATTTACAATCACTAATATTTTGGATTTGCTTTCACAGGCAGATGCAGGTAAAGAAATTGTTACCTGGCCTGTGGAAGAAAAGTACCAGCCATCGTTTTCTTTTGATAAAACTGCATTACACTGATTCTTCGCAGCAGTTATACTGAAAAATCCTTTACTCAATTTTTTTCCGTTTCCAAGAAATATATAGTTGATCTTGTTTTTTATTTCACTGACTACAGCATATGATCCAATGAATGCCATATCACTATAGCTTATCATTCTACTTTCAGTTGACGATGTGAAGACAGTCTCTTTATGACCGTTCATACTTTCAATTTCTAATCCGGTAAAATCGGCTGCTGGATTTGCAGGACTAAACGACTTTATTGATGTAATAGATTTAGTTTGCGCAGTAGTTGAAGGTTCAAATACCACTGTAAATGGTTTTGTCCATGCCTCTCCGTTTTGCCTGACAATAATTGTTGGCAAGGGCAATTCTGCAATTTCCTTTGGCAAACCCATTCTGTCAACAGCAGTTGATTTAGGTGACCGGGCGGCAATAATTTCTCTTCCTTTTTCTCCTTTCATCCACATGTTCATCTGAACACCTTCATGACCAGGAACAGCTAATTTGAAAACAGCATTGATATCCTTATCCGTTACAATTGATTTTTTATTATAGATATAATCATATGCAAAAAGATGACCGCCTCCAAATGACAATTGATCAGTTGGCTGCAGCATCAACGCATTTCCTTTACTGTCATTTATTATTAGCTGTTGCCCTATATTATGATAGAAATAATCATGCATTTTATCTTTTCCATCTTTACGTTTTGAACGGAAAATATCGATGTAATAGGCAGTAGTATCAGATGTACGGATGATACTGACCAATCTGGTTTGATCAGATTGAGTTTCAGGTTCAAGAAAATAAAGATTACCAAAACTTACTGATGTGAAATATTTTTTTGATTCTCCCGGAGCAGGGTAAGAACTTTTCACTTCGAATCCATGATTACTTTTCATAACAGGATATGCTGATATACCATCAACTGCCACTGTGTTGTGGGCAGGAAACTGAGAATAATATTCAGCATAGTCTGATTGAAAGTAATTGGTGCCAATACCACTCTCCGGACCAAGTACATATCCTTTGCCGTAAATCTCCATCGACATCCCACCTGCATGCATATGATTTCCTTTAGATCCACTCATCGCAATCATCAACCCATTCTTTGTATCAAAGCCATTTCGCAGGTTAAACAGACTTACATGGCTTGATGAAAATACAGGCGTAATATAATCCTTGAAATTACCTGCGGGAGTGTTTTCATCCAGCTCAATATTTTCATCTGCATTTAACAGAGCAGAAAGATTATTTCCTTTTCCCCCTTCACTACGTTCTGCAACAACACCTCTTTCTTTATAATAGTTCTGAATTGCCTTGATATAACTGGTAAATTGTTTTTCCTGTTCAGGTTTCTTATTTTTTCTTGCATTTGAAACCATCTGGTAAGCAGCACTCAGATTGATACGTCCGTAATGCGAGTCACCAAAACTCGTATAATACCCATTTGGAAAAAGATATTGTGCCGCTGCAATAACTGCTTTTTTCAGTACCGGCAAATGATCAACCTGGTCAAGCTTGTAATAATTATCGAAGAAACTCACAAAGCTCACAACATCATTTAATACATTAAGGGAATATCCTGCTGATTCATTCCATAATCCTGTTTGTGCATCAAAACCTTCGTTCACTACTTTTTGAAGCGACCATTGACGTTGTGAATTTGTATTTAAAATATAATTCGTGTAGTACTGATTGCCTTTACCATCTGAATAGGTTTTATCATCATCCAGCATTAACGCAATATTGAGGACGTTCTTTGCCTGCATTAAATTCCAGTTATTAAAAGCTACACCATGAGCTATTTGTAAATCAGCCCATTTGCGGAACACATCATTGTAAACATTGTTTTTTTGTGGGGCTTTTTGCTGAATATATTGATATAGAAAATCATAAATACCTGTAAGACTGTTTAAGATGGCTACTTCCTGTATTACTTCAAATGAAGAAAGACCGGCCAGTGTTTGATGATGACCATTGGAAATATCTGTTGGCTCTTTCCTGTATTGCATACCGCTCATATAGGTATCAAACAAAGCAAAAGCAAACTTTGCATATTTTTCTTCACCTGTTATGTAATACAATACAGAAGAAGTATAAGCCAATTTCATAATATTGTTGTTGATCCCTTCAATAATATTTGCCGTTTTGGAAATATCAACCCATTCCATCTGGTTTGTTGATTTATTTATCAGGTACAATCCTCTTGGATCGTCCATATAAGGCATAATATCTTCCAGCTTTGGAGCAATATGCGCAGAAACACCACCCCGCATGCCCGGGAATTTTACAGTTGGTACGGGAGCTGTTCCATCTGCATGATCATATGTTCCGCCTTTAATAAATATTTCAGTTGATTTTGTTTTCCAGAACATCTGTAACCGGGAAACAATCCATGTTGAATCCTCCTGATGCCTGTTGACGTATTGATCAATACTTTGCTTCGATTGATTGAATATAGCTTTTGCCCATTCTTCATTATTAATTAGCTGTTGTATACTTTTTTGATTGTTTTCCCCAGTCAGAAATCTTGGATAGGTTTTGGAAACAATACCCGATACCTTAATGACTTGTGAAGAAACTGTTTGTAAGACAGCAACAACAATGACTGATATAAGAAATACTTTTTTCATTTAATTCAACATAAACTTCTACGCAAATGATTTACAGCGTTTTTCTGAATTTTATTTCAAAAAGGTTAAAGTGCTTTCTGACTAAGTTTAACTAAATCAAACAAAAGGGCAGTTTTTAATAACCGAATTGCTAACGATTGCTTTTGCTATATGTATAAAAGAACTTAACTGCCCTCTTGTTTGTTTTAGGAAATTGATTTTGCCAAACAAATTTTCCATTCGGGGTATCTTTAATTGCTTTTTTTATCAATTATGAAAGAAACATCGCTACCCTGAATGGAAAAGAACTTCTTTTTATTTTACCAGCCTGGATTTTGGGTCAGGTTTGGATTTAGTTGAATTTGCTGAGTTGGAATCGGTAAAAGATAATTTTTTTCAGCCCAGGTTCTGCTTCCTTCATATATCAAATACCCGTTTGCATCTCTGGCGAAAGGCCCGCCACTAACTGAGCCAGTATATCTTGTTTGCCATCTTGTGCCTTCCCATTTTATTCCGAGAATACTCATCGGCATTTCAGTTTCGGCAGTCTTCCAGCGTTTCATATCGTCCACTCTGAACCCTTCAAGAAATAATTCAATGTTTCTTTCTCTACGGATTTCGGTGCGCATATTCAGAGCATTTGTTGTTACTAAGGCATTGCTGAGCTTTGGCATTGTCTTATTCACCCTGTTACGAACAAGGTTTAATGACTTATCAAGATCAGCATCACTGATTGATCCATTTCTTTCATAAACTGCTTCAGCATAGTTGAGATATACTTCAGCCAGACGTATAACGGGCCAGTCATACCCCTCTTCATTATCATTCAACCTTCTTTCTGAAGCCCATTTCTGAGTCTGATAACCAGTGCCGGATGCTGCATTATGTCTTCCTCTTGAACCGGCCAGATCAGCAGCATCACCAGTCCAATTTGTTCTTGCGCCGGGGTTTTCATTGTCAAAATAATAGTTTGAATCAATCATCATAGTGTAACGCATGCGGTTATCTCTACTTGTAAACTCCGAGCGTGTTTGCGCATACCCCTGGAATAAAGGTGACTTTTCAATGGGCAAACCATCCTGGCAAAGAAACATATCAACAAACTTCTTTGCAACACCTGCACCAAGCCATGTATGAGTAACATTATTTCGAATCTGTCGTTGTGTAAAAGAATACCTATTGGCAAGAATATATTCCTTGTTTGCAGATTTTACTACACCTGCGGGATTAGATTTTTCATCTTCGAGAACAAACATATACTTCAATGCTGAGTCTCCTAATACTGCAGGAGCAAACAACTGGTATAGTGCACTTGTAATAACTGCATCGCTGTTTGAAATAGATTTATCAAGTAATGCATTCGCCCTTGTAGCATTATTTCTGAATTTTTGCCATGTGCCTTCATACAATGTTACCCTTCCTAAAAATGCCTGCGCTGCACCTTTACTGATTCTGCCCTTATTAGCTGCAGTTATTCCTGATTCAAGAGGCAATACTGCCATTGCTTCTTCCAGATCTTTTACAATAAAATCAACTACTTCATCTCTAGTATTTCTTGGTGCTTTAAGCTCAGCAGAAGATATGTCAAGGGGCTTAGTTACAATAGGCACTCCGCCAAATTGTTGAAGAAGATCAAAATAAACATAAGCTCTGAAAAATTTAGCTTCTGCAACATATTGAATCCTGTCAATTCGTGAAGCGTTGCTGATATCAGCACTGTCTTTTGCCAATAAATAATTAATGGCTCTTAGTCTTGTGTAGCCACCGTTCCAGTTCCCATCTGTATTCACTAACGGATTTGTTCCATTACTGAAAACGCTTCTGGATGTTGTAAAGTCACTGCGAATATCTGAATGTGGTGAACCTGCGTTTGTATTAGCACCGTATGGATCATACAATACGTTACCAAATGTGATCATGTAATTATAAAATTCATTAGCTGCCAGTTTATACTGATCGGCTGTTTTCCAGTAATCCGCATCAGATATTTCATTGATCGGTTTTAAATCGATCATCTTATTACAACCATACTGTACAAAAACCAGCAAGGAGAGGAACAGGAATATTTTTGTATTTACTATCTTTTTCATTTGTCTCAGTTTTAAGAATTAAAAGGTTACGTTAACACCAAATGTCATATAACGGTAGAAAGGATAACGGGAGCTGAAGGTGCTCTGGTTATTATTATTACCATCACCTGTATTTGCAACGTTCCTTGTTGCTTCTGGATCCCAACCATCCCTGATTTGAGACTTTTCCCACAGATCGTTCCCTGAGAAATAAACTCTCAATTTCTGAATCCTTGCTCTTTGAGTAATACTATGGGGAAGTGTGTAACCAATAACCAGGTTCTTTAACCGCAGGTAATCACCTTTTTCTTTTACCCAGTCAGAAGGGAAATAATTGTAGTTATTAATTGTACCAGTACTGGAAATTCTTGGTAACCAGGCATCTGCTCTTGTTGGAGTCCACCACTGATTTACGAAAGCCTGGTTTTGTGCCTGAAAGATAACAGCTGTGGGAATTCTCCAGTTACCATCACGGATGATAGTTCTTTTTCCAACTCCCTGAAAGATGGCATTAAAATCAAAACCTTTCCATTCTACACCTCCATTAAATGAATAAATAAAGCGGGGGTCATCTGTTCCAAGGTAAACCGCATCTTCAGGGAATGTAATCTTACCATCACCATTTACATCCTTAAACATGTTATCGCCTAATGCCAAACGGCCGTTTGCCTGCGCAGTAGTTGCACCAGAAGGCATACCAACTGTATTTCCGGTAATAAAGGCTCTGTAGTCATCCAATTGTTTTTGAGTTTGAATTCTTCCATTATATACCAATCCGAAATATGAATTGATTGGATATCCTTCAACTGCTCCATTAAGCCCCCTGTTATTTGAGCTGATAATTTTCTGTCCGCCATAACTTACCAGGTTTGTTGAATAACCTGAAATATTACCTCCAACATGGTACGTGATTGCACCTACATTTTCTCTCCAGTTAAGTGTTAATTCCCAACCCTTTGTTTCCAGCTTACCATTGTTACCTGCAGGAGCTGTTACTCCTAATACACTTGGATAGGTTCTGGCAATTAACATATTGTTGTTATTCTTCTTATACATCTCAAAACTTCCGTTTAATCTGTTCTTTAAAACAGCGAAATCAAGAGCAATATTTGCGGTGGTAACTCTTTCCCAGGTTCTGTCTAAAGCAACCAAACCTCCGGGAGATACTCTTACAGATGGACTTGTTCCAAGAATTGGGAATCCTCCACTTGTTGCACCTGATGAAAAATTAAGATTCATTAACTGTATATATTCATACAGGCTGATACCACCCTGGTTACCTACACTACCCCATGAACTCCTTAATTTCAATTCATTGATAAACTTCACATCACGCATAAATTTTTCCTGTGAAATGCGCCAGCCTCCTGAAAATCCATAGAAGAATTTCCATCGGTTACTCTCCACAAAACGTGAGGTTCCATCATAACGGGCATTCATTTCAAAAAGGTATTTATTACGGAAGGTGTAATTCACACGTCCGAAATAACCGGCAAGTGCTGAATGGAATTGAGCTTCAGCAACTGTTTTGGATGCAGGATCACCATAACTTAAACTGAGAGAAGGTGGCACACCGGGTACAATATCCTGGGCCCGTGCAAAAAAGCGGTTATACTCTTGTCTTTCATACTGAACACCAACCATTGCTTTCACATCATGGTCAGCTTTAAATGTTTTTGTATATTCTAAATAACCATTCAGGTTATAATATGCATCCTTACTGTTTGCTCTCTGATAAAAACTTCTTCCTGCACCTGAAGGAGTTAACGCAGAAATAAAGTTTTCTCCGGCATAATCATACCAATTGATGAGATTTTCCATGGTACGGTAATCCGCCGTATGATAATAATAACCGGCAGCACCTACTGCTTTCAGGGTGTTAGAAATATTATAAGTAAGGTTAAAATTGGTATTAAGTCTGGTATTCATTTCTTTAGCATCGCCACCAAAATTTGCAATTGCAACGGTTGATGCATTTCCAATACCCGAGCCCCAAACGTAAGCCTTACCTGTTAAACCAACTCCGCTTGCAGGAAGTCCTGGTTGTATACCATTATTTAAAACTGAGCCGATATTTGAAGGTTGAATAATATCATTTTTCTCCAGTGAAATATTGCTTTCTAATTTAAGCTTTGGTGAAAACTGGTAATCATGTGTAAGTCTTACATTGTACCTTTTGTTTGAATTATTGCCCACTTTCAATAAACTGCCGTCATCAAGATATCCTAAGGATATACGATAGCCTGATTTATCATTCTTTGCTGAAATGCTTAATTGATGCTCGTTTGAAGTTGTATTTCCAAACATATAATCCTGCATTGTGCCTGGAAAAAAAGCAAAGTCCTTAACATCAGTAAAGAAACCTGCAGTCTGCAAACCCAGTGTTGTAAGAATAGGTAATGCATCTGCCATCTTCACAACCTTAAGATTATTGGCAACAGCATACTGGGCAAACTTTGCATATTTATACCAGATATCTGTATTGGTAAAACCATCAGTAACTCTTGCTTCTTCAATCATTGGCCCCCATCCCGTAATATCAACCAACTTTGGCAGCAAGCCAATAATTTTCCTTGAAACTGAACCATTATATTCAATTACTGCTTTACCATTTTTCGCTCTTTTAGTAGTAATGATTACAACACCACCTGCAGCTCTTGCACCATATATGGATGTTGCAGCAGCATCCTTCAGAAAGGAAATGTTTTCAATATCTGCTGGGTTAAATGAATTTAAAGCACTTGAATTTGGAAGAGTTAATCCATCTACAATCACCAATGGCTCACCTCCGTTTACGGAAGAATTACCACGAATTAAAAAATTCCATGCTTCACGTCCCGGCTGTGATGATCCTCTGGTAACAATTACTCCGGCAACCTGTCCCTGCAATGCAGCTACAGGGCTTGACAATGGCCCTCTGTTTGCAAATGTCTTCGCATCTACAGTTGATACGGATCCTGTTAATGACCCTTTCTTTCTGGTGCCATATCCAACTACAACAACATCATTAAGTTGCTGACCTGCACTAACCAGGCTAACAGTCATAATGCCTGATTGGTCAACTCTCATTTCTTGTGTTTCAAATCCAATGCTTGTAAATACCAGAACCGGTGTTCCGGAAACGCTGATTGTGAATTTGCCTGCATCGTTGGTAACAGTTGCAGTCTTGGTTCCTTTTACTGAAACCGTAACACCTGAAACAGGTGCGGAAGTTTTTGAATCACTAACTGTACCTGTTACAGTTAGTGATTGAGCGAATGATGAGAAGCCTAGTATCGCAGTAAAGAATACTGTTAGCGATAATGCAGCAATCATTCTTTTTGGCAGGCAACCTGAATTTCTCATAACCTAATCGTTTTAATAATTGAATAAATAATTGGTTGTTTATATATATTAAAGAGAACGCTTAATGGATTTACTTTTCTTTAATGCCTCAGAGGGTAAGGATGATTCACGTACAATCAATTCAGTTGCCAGAACAATCGTTTCTTTCTTTGAGTTTTTATCCTCTCCTTTTAATGCTTTTAATAATTGCTGAACAGTTTGCTTGGAAATTTCCTTTACCGGTTGTGCAACTGCAGTAACAGATGGAGAGAAAAGAGCAAAATGTGAATTATCATCAAAACCAACTACGCCTATATTTTCAGGCACTTTTAATCGTAACTCTTTAATCACTAACAATCCACTTATGGCGAGGTAGTTGGTTGCAAATAATACTGCATTAACCGATTTGTTGTTTTGCAAAAAAGCTTTAATCTCATTAAACATGATTTCCGGCTCCTGGTTATAATCAATACCTAATATATATTGAGTGAGCTTATTTTTGCTGATCGCTTTTGTATATCCTTTTAAGCGGTCTGTCATCTGAATCTGTTCAGAATTAAGTGTAATGAAAGCTATATTTGTAAATCCATTCTCTACCAGGTGTTGAACAGCATTGTAAGCACCCCCCATATTATCAATTACAACATTTGTTGTATTAATATCTGGAAAGTAACGGTCAAAAAGAATAACCGGTTTTGAATCATTTAGTAAAGCCTGTATGTCTTCTTCCAAATCCGGAGTTGGAGCAATGATATAACCGTCAACCTGTCTTTCCGTAAAAATTTGAAGAAGTTCTTTTGCCCGTCCTGTCCTATTATTGGTGCTTGAATGAAATATTTTGTAATCCAGTTTGTATAATTTTTCCTCTACGATTCTTGCGATGCTGGAAAAAAATGGATCAGAGATATCCTCCACAAGCATTCCAATGATTTTACTTTTTCCGGTTCTGAGGCTTTGAGCGATGTGATTAGGGCGGTAACCGATTTTTTCAACATACTGCATTACCTTCTCTACCATTGCAGTGCTGATCTTTTTCTCTTCTGCTTTACCATTTAATACAAACGAAACAGTTGTCGCAGAAACTTTCAGCTGCCTGGCAATATCGTGTATGGAAACTTTCTTTTTCAACTTGGCAATTTGCAATGTTTATAATGACATTATAATTTCCAACCGGTTCTGCCATCATACTGGCATCAGCATGAAAGCATTTTTATCCGGTTATTTCAATCATAAATCTGTAATACCTTTCTTTTGCGGGGGGACTTGTTTGCGTAAGTAATTATTCTGGCATTTGCAATCGTCCAACCACAGTTCTTATCCTATTCTGTCTAATAAAACCTCATACCCAGTAAGACTTTCAGACGATCGTTGTACTTTGAAACTGAATATGTGTTTATTTGACAAGTTAAAAGTAGAGTTTAACTAAATCGATTTACCTAAATCGATTTAGTTTATTTGTGCAAACGTTTGCACTGTTATAGTTAATAAGCTCCTTTGAGTAATTCTTGCCGTTATACTAGCGGATGAATACAAATGTCTGAACTGGAATCCTGCGTTTGAATTTTGTGAGTCTTGAAACAGAATAACTGCAAAAAGAAAAAGGTCATCTGTAGGAACAGTTGACCGTTAACGATTGCTTGCCATATAAAAAAAGAGATCTGTTATTTTCAGTTCAGCATCAGCTGAACAACTTCGTGTTTTAATTGATAACATAAAACTAGCTCAGTACTGTTGACGAATCAAAATAGTTTTTACCTGGTTTCATGATGGGAAACATCTTCAAAAAAATAAAAACCTATGCCGTAAGCAGTTTTCAGCAGATAATTAAAATTATCGCAAAGGGTATACATCATCATATCACTACTGTAGGTAACTGGTTGGAGGAAGCCCACCTACATTGATAAAAGTTGAGTTTTTTTAGTATTCTCCAGGAAGCTAGTGCAAAATAGCCTACAAAACATAGCAAAATATTCTCTTTTAAAGCTCTACAGCAACTCGCTAAAATGCCAAAATATCCCTTAGATCTTCCATAATATAGTTCAAACTATGGATAGTCCTGTAAATGCAAAAGGCAATTCAAAGTGAATTGCCTTTTGCATTTACATCCGTTTTTGATGCCGCTCGCTGATCAACATATTTTTTATTGCAGATGGAAGGATCGTTTTAAATGATCCATCGTTTGAACTTCCACGAGTTTATTATTGTCCGAAATGCTGATCTTACTGAAAGGAAACAATTCCTTACTGCTCCATTGCTCACCAGATTTTTTCCATAACATGAGAGTGATATAAACTTTAGAGGCAGCTGAGCATTCATCAAATGCATCAATTACTTTACTTTCGTCACTCACCGGGTGCAAACCTTTTGCTGAAAGCACTTCCATATTTTTCCAACCGGCAATGGAAACCATGGCAAGCTGATAAACTCCGTTATCAATAATCCGCACATTATATCCGTTTACTTTCTTTTTCTGCTCTTTAATAAAGCCTTTTACATGGGGCAATGCATAATGCCCGAGCCTTACCTGTATTGCACTATCAGCAGAAATTTTATCGATCCGTAAAATACCATTGGGCAATGGGATATCAATTAAATTCAGTTTAATGTTTGAGTTTGTTTCCAGCACTGCATCTCTGTAAAATGCACCATCTTCAAACTTTTTAAAATCGTACAAACGCAAAGGCTCCCATTCATTTTTTTTATTTTTAAACACATAAGCCATGGCAACGGTACCATTGCTGCTGTCGGCCTGCCAGGGAAAAGCACTGTTATAAGATAACCGATTATAATTTTCGCTGGTCCGGAAAGATTCATTAGCACCCATTGCTTTTACATGACACCAGGCTCTCAACTCTGCAGCGCCGATATTTGGGTAATCAGTTAACAGCATTTGCGGCCCCGGTAAATATTTATTGTACACTTTATCTTTTTCAAATTCTTTTTTCCACGGGCCTTCATTTTCAACAGCGGTCCAAAAAATATTATCGGCGGGAACAAACAAACCTAAAAATGCTTTGCCCATCCAGAATGCGCTGCCCCTGCAACTATAGCTCTGTACAGCCGGTTCAAAGGCTCCGTAAAACCCCAATGTGGGTACTTCTTCTTTTATAAATTCGGGGTTTTGTAAAAACTGCAGCATTACACCCGATGATATTCTTCTCATCCATCCGTAATTGACAGCTGCATCTTTTTCATAACCCATTAATGGAAACGGAATAACAGAACCAAAACGATAGGTCATACTTCTGCCCCACATAATCATTTCACCATTGCGGCTAAACATATAAGGATAGCTGTTCTTTACTTCGCTGAAATTAGTTTGAAACTTTGCTGCATATTGCGGATAATATTTTTTTCCAAATACTTCACTCCACATTGCACCATACATTTGAAAAGCCCACATGCTGTAATAATCAAAAGCAGGGTTATCATTATACCAGCCATCGCCACGGTAATGATCCAATGATTTTTGCAAATATTCTTCCAGTAATTTTTCATTAACAGGATAACCTTTCTCCCTGAAAAAACTCAATACAAAAATGTTGAAGAATTTCCAGTTGGAGGGAACAGTTGGCCCATCGCCATAACTGATCATGGTAGCCGCCAAAGCATCTTTCTCTTTTTGTGTAAGCGGATCCCACAATATTTCAGGAATATTAAATAACGATAAAGCCAATGCACCAAACTCTACCAAGTTCTGACTTGGGCCCCCGTTCTTTGCCCGATGTTTAATAAAGCTTGCGCTGGATGAATCAATCAGTTTTCTGATCTGGTATCGATAGTAATCGGCTACTTTAATATGATTGATTTCTAAAGAAGGATTTTCTTTCAGCAATGGTGCTGCCATAAATAAAGTACGGCAAACGCCTTCCAGTTTTTCAGTTGGAACCTGCCCTTCATTTTTTGGATAACTTTTTCCCGGTTGTTTCGGGAACTTCATTGGGTCATCCAGGCTATGAATATAACTGAAGGCACCTTCCAGTAAATAGTGAGCAGCATCTTTCCAGTGCTGCCTTGTCATACCTGTATGCGGACTAAGTTTTAGATCAGGATTAGAAATTTTAAAAATAATCTTTCCATTTACCTGTGTGGAAAATGCAGGTGAATGCACATGATCTTTCTGCGCAACCAATGTAAAACTGATTAAACAAGCTGCTGTTTGCAAAACTGCTTTAATTATAATCCTCAACTTTTGCATAATCAATTTTATTTTTTCTGGTACACTCTTACATAATCCACTTCAAATTTTTGGGGAAAACTGGTTTGCGATGGATCACCGCCGTTCTGCCCGCCAATGGCCAAATTGAGTAACATGTAATGTGGTTGCTTAAATGGATGAAAGCCACTGCTGTCTTTATTAACCAGCAATACAAGATCAACTTTATTCAGCAACTGATCATCACAATACAAAGCGATCGATTCTTCTGTCCAATCCATACGCCATATATGAAATGCAGATGCCCATGCAGTACCCCCTAATGAATCTGTTTTAAATGTATTGCTAAACCATTCAGGTTTGCGGTCTTTTCCAAGACAGGCAATATTGGCCAGCAGTTTTCCACGGTAATATTCCATGATATCTATTTCACCATTACCAGGCCATCGTTTATCAACTCCTAATGTCCACCATGCAGGCCACATGCCACTGCTGATATCAATACGGGCCCGCATTTCAAAACGGCCATACTGCCATGTTCTTTTTCCTGCTGTTATTAAACAAGCCGAAGTGTACTCAATCATTTCTCTTTTCTTTCGCCAGTCATTACTCCCAGCTTCATATCGTGGATTTGATTTCTGTTCCCGTTTTGCTTCAATGACCAGGTAACCTTTTTCGCATGTTGCATTTTCCGGCACATACCATTGTAATTCTTCATTACGTACAAACCCAAGCTCATATCTCCAGTTGGCAGAGTCTGGTATCCCTTCTGTTTCAAATTCATCGGCCCAAACAAGTTTATAGTCACGGGCAGTCTCCAGCTTGTTCTTAACATCATGATTCGAAGGGCGGATGATCATCATCAGCAGAACAGAAAATATTATTTGAACAGTTGGAGAAGTCATCTTGCTTGCATAAAAAATTTATTTTGTTCCTGCCAGCCTTATAATATAACTGTATGTATATTTTTTATCGAGCAACC
>JANOIQ010000656.1:0-4009 GCA_031407835.1 Chitinophagaceae bacterium | reverse complement strand
TATGTATTGCTAAACCGGCTCCAACATCAAGACTGGATTTGGATGTGTGGTTTATCTGCCTTCCTGCTTTCAGAAAAAATAAATCATGAACCTCCGACTCATCAGTGATACTGACTAAGTATCCTGTGTTAATCTTTATTTTTTTAAACTGATACCCTGCTTCAATATTGGCAACCATCTTTCCAGCATTACTGAATCCTCCACCGAAATTGACAGTAACCTGTGCTTTTGTAATACATGCAGAAAGAACTAAAAAAAGGGTAAAGATTAACTTCATGGTTTATGTTTTGAATACAAAAAATAAACAACATGCATTAACAGCAAGTAAATGCACAGTTGCAGTAAGCAAAATGAAAGCCTTCTTTAGTGATACGGGAAAATTGGTAAGTTCAAGGGAAATGAATAGTGCAAACGAAAAGGATACACAAAACTATTAACCGGGGCAACATAAAAAACTGTTTTTGGTTTAGATTGCAGCTGATTTCGATCATACCTTTACTCATTCAACTGATTGACATGTTTAAACTTTTTTTCTTTCTTCTTCTGCCGTTCACAGCACTGATACGGAATGGAAATGCGCAGGTCATTAAAACGGATGCATCCGTTTTAAAGCTGAAAGCTCCCGATACATTTAGAGCAGAGTTTATTACTTCAAAAGGAAATTTCACGGTTGAAGTATACCGCAACTGGTCGCCGCTGGGTGCTGATCGTTTTTATCAACTCATTAAAACAGGTTATTACAATAATACCATCATCTTCCGGGTAGTGAAAGATTATCTTGTGCAGTTTGGTGTTTCTGAAGACAAGCCGAAAAATATTTTTTGGCAGGGAAAGAATTTAAAGGATGAGCCGGTTGTTGGTTCCAATACCGACAGTACAATTTGTTTTTCGAGGGGTGCTCCCAACACCAGGAAAACTTCTGTATTCATTAACCTCCGCAACAATCTCACTTACGATACTTTGAATGCTGCTGGCGTTAAAGGGTTTGTTCCGTTTGCAAAAATCATTTCAGGAATGGATGTTGTTCGTCTTTTTTTCTCCGATTATGGTAATGAAACCATAAAGTTTGCTGATTCTGTGTACTTTAAAGGAAATGCCTATCTCAAAAAAAAGTTTCCTGAACTTGATAAGATCAAAGAAGCAAAGGTTCTGAAAGATTAAACTTTGATTGTCAGATACTAATTCTTTACTGGCAGGGATCATTCATCCTGATACTTACTATGGCAGAAAATTTTAACTCCACATTCACATTATCTTGTTTTTTTCTCTTCTAAAAAAACATGCTGAAAGTTTTCCACATAATGGAATTTGAGCACAGGATTTGCACTCTGAATCGCATACTAACCACATTAAAGGAAACATCAGCATGGCAAATCAAAAAGAATATCTGATGAAATTACAAGTATCTAAAAATATACAGTTTACCCGTCTGCTCAAAGCTGATGGCCGTCTCAGGGAATTCAATTTCAGAAAACTATGGGGTCTGCAGAAAGGCATGTTCAGTGTAGATGTGGTGGATGACCGTGGCAACCGCCTCCTTTTTAAGATGCAAAAAGAAGATGCTACCTGGAAAATTGTAGAAAAGGATGTAGCCGTCTGGATTACAGCCTCTTCTACACATTTACATGAAAAAATTGAAGAGATGATGAATAGCATTAATCCCGAAGAAAACAGCATTTCAACCAACGAATAACTCTGAAAAACCGCAGAATTTCTTAAAGTGGCATATATCCCTGCCACTTTATTTTTTTACTGCCTGTCCTAATTTCTTCCCTGAATAACTGATAGTTAGTTTCCAAAAATTTTAAATTCACCTTCAGGCTTATATTCGCAGCCCCAATTAAAAAAAACGGTAAACAAAATAAAACAATGAGTGATTTTTCATCAAAAATTGCAGGACTGTTGAGCCTGCGCATTCAGCAGGTTGAAACCGTACTTGAACTGCTGGAAGAAGGTTCCACTATCCCATTTATTGCACGATACAGGAAAGATAAAACCGGTAACCTTGACGAGGTGGTGATTCAGCAGATTCAGGATCAGTCGAAATCTTTAAAAGAATTTACCGAACGCAAAGCCTTTATAGAAAAAACAATCACAGAGCAGGGAAAGATGACAGAAACCCTGCAGCAAAAATTAAATAAAGCCTCAACCATCAATGAACTGGAAGATATCTATCTCTCCTACAAACCCAAACGAAAAACAAAAGCACAAGCTGCAAGGGAAAATGGATTAGAACCCTTATCGGTTTTACTGATTGAACAAAAAGATCTTGATGTAAATGAAAAAGCCGCTGCATTCATTAACGAAAAAATAAAAACCGTTGAGGAAGCATTCCAGGGTGCAAGAGATATTATTTCAGAGCAGGTGAACGAAGATGCAAACGTACGTGCCAAACTGCGTAAGTTTTTTGAAGACCGGGCTCTTGTAAAAAGCACCGTCATCAAAGACAAGGAAACGGAAGGTGTTAAGTTTAAAGATTACTTCGACTTCAGCGAACCAGTACATAAAATTCCATCACACCGAATCCTTGCTGTTTTACGTGGCTTTACAGAAAGTATTTTGAAGATGAGTATTGAGCCGGAAGAAGAACCTGCTATTGAACTCATCGAAGAACAATTTATAAAGGGCATGAACGAAAGCAGTGCTCATGTAAAAAAAGCAATTAAAGATGCATACAAAAGATTGTTGCAGCCAAGTCTTGAAACTGAATTCCGTTCGCAGCTAAAACAAAAAGCTGATGAAGATGCCATCAATGTGTTTTCAGAAAATCTTCGTCAGTTATTATTGAGCAGTCCATTAGGAAGCAAACGAATTCTTGCACTCGATCCGGGTTACCGTTCCGGTTGTAAAATTGTTTGTCTGGATGAAAAAGCTGATCTGCAAACAACTGATCTCATTTACATACATGAGCCCGGCAAATTACATGCTGCTGAATTGACCATCCGTCATTTGGTTTCAACTTACAATACACAGGTGTTTGCTATTGGCGATGGAACTGCAGGAAGAGAAACCGAACAGTTCATAAAAAAATTAAATCTTGGTCTGCCGATTTTCCTGGTGAATGAAGATGGCGCTTCTGTTTACAGCGCAAGCGAAGTAGCAAGAGAAGAATTCCCTGATCATGATATTACGATCCGTGGTGCAGTAAGTATAGGAAGGCGATTGATGGATCCATTAGCTGAACTCGTTAAGATTGATCCCAAGAGTATTGGCGTTGGTCAATACCAGCATGATGTAGGACAAACGCATCTGGCGCGCTCGCTGGATGCCGTGGTTGAGGATTGCGTCAATGCCGTGGGGGTGGATGTCAATACCGCCTCGGCTCCACTGCTCGCCCGCGTTTCCGGCCTCAGCAGCGCTGTCGCTCAAAGCATCGTGTCGTATCGCGACATGAAAGGCATGTTCACTTCGCGCGCTGCATTGCGCGACGTACCACGCCTCGGCGATAAAACCTTTGAACAGGCTGCTGGGTTCCTGCGCGTGATGGGCGGTGACAATCCTCTCGATGCATCCTCAGTCCATCCTGAATCCTATCCACTGGTGCAGAAAATTCTCGCTGATCTCAAGCGGGAAATGAAAACCATCATCGGCGACAGCAAGTTGCTCAAGTCGTTGAATCCTGCCAAGTACGCGGATGAAAAATTTGGCATACCCACGATTAACGACATCCTGAAAGAGCTAGAAAAACCGGGCCGCGATCCGCGTCCTGAATTCAAGAGTGCAACCTTCAAAGAGGGCGTGGAAGAAATAAAAGATTTACGCCCGGACATGATACTGGAAGGCGTGATCACCAACGTGGCCGCCTTCGGCGCATTTGTTGATATTGGAGTACATCAGGATGGACTGGTGCATATTTCGGCACTCGCGAACACCTTTGTAAAAGATCCGCATACCGTGGTCAAAGTAGGACAGGTGGTCAAAGTAAAAGTACTGGAAGTTGATGAAAAGCGTAAACGCATCGCACTCAGCATGCGTCTGACGGACAGTGCTCCTCAAGCTGGCAGTAAAC
>JANOIQ010000446.1:0-8551 GCA_031407835.1 Chitinophagaceae bacterium | reverse complement strand
TGCAAAAATTTTAGGTATTGTACCCGATGATGACTGGATGAATGTGGCTAACAATATTCCCATTCTGAAATTTCCTGATGGCGTTACAAAGGAACATGCAACCTATAACGGTGAGGGAATTAAACAGGCCGATGTGAATTTGCTTTCGTATCCATTAAAAGAAATTAAAGATCCTGCTGCCATAAAAAAAGATCTTGAATATTATGAAAAGCGTGTTCCTAATGAAGGAACGCCAGCTATGACACAGGCCGTGTTTACTACGTTGTATGCAAGATTGGGAAATGCAGAGAAAGCTTATCATTGGTTTCAGGATGCCTATGTTCCTAATCTGCTTCCACCGTTCCGTGTAATTGCAGAAACGAAGGGAGGAACCAATCCTTATTTTGCAACAGGTGCTGGTGGTATTTTGCAAAGTGTGCTGATGGGCTTTGGTGGATTGGAAATTACACCGAAAGGGATTATTCAGATAAAAACGGTGTTACCCAGACAATGGAAGAGTTTGACGATTACAGGTGTTGGTGTGGAGAAGAAAACATTTGTAAATAAACGGTAGAAAAATTTTTTGTAACCAGCTTTTGAATTACTATTTAGCTATATTAGCGTCGCACTCTTGTACTCCTGAATTTCAAGGAACTCTCCTAAGTATCCAGATCCAATAGCTATCGGATTTGGAGTTTTATGCATAATGTCTCTCACATCATTAAAAAAGAAAACAGTCAGAGACTGTTTGTATAGTGCTATAAAGGCTTCAGAATTTACATAGTGGGTTAAATTATACGTTATCATTTTTCTCTTCTTCAGTTTCAGCATCAATAACCTATAGCAAGCAACTTAGTAAGGAGCATAGAAAAACTTGCCGCTTTAGGGTATTGCAGCGATGAAGGAGAGAATATAACTTACACCGTGATTGAGTATACATAACGGGCAATATTTTCCAAATACACATAATTATTAACGATTAAAGTATGAAAAAAATCTTTTTACTTTTGGTTTTCATTTTTTCATTTTTTCATTTACTATGCCAAACTAAAAAACTCCATCTTCAAGTACGATTACCTCTTCAAGTTGATTTGCAAAAGGCCGAAATAATTTACCCATTAAGAACAGAGGAGCAAAAAGCTACTGCAGTCAATTTTGGCTTGGATGCTTTAGTAAATTATCAACTTAATAAATTTTCAATTTATACGGGCGTTGGCTTTTTTAGAAATAAATTTAATATTAGAAGGGCATACGATCATCAGGCCTTAAACGTAGGTAGGGACAGCTTGCCAATTGGCACAAATACTGACAATTATATATATTCATTATTAAGGCTGCCTATTGGCACAAGTTTTACGTTTATGGAAAACAAAAAAATGAATTTAAAAGTTGGGGCAGATTTCCTAAATAATTTCTCATTCAGACGAAAATATAATGGCCGTGTTCCATTTGAAGGGGCGAATACTGTTTATAATGGCTTTGCTTATTTTGGTCATTCATTGAACTTTTTTGTAAACCTGTCTAACAAGTTTATTGAAATTGAGCCTTATGCAAGGGTGTACCACAGGTATAAAAAAGATCGGTTTTTAAAGGAAAACGAAAATGAAACAATAACAAGATATTTTGATGCCATTGGACTTAGTATTAGATATTCATTCAATCTTTAAATATAAAACCATGAAAAAAATTATTTTAGTTAAAGCCTTACTATTTTTTTTGCTTTACAGCATTCGCCCAAGTAAACATCAATAGGCATTCTGAACGAAAAATTTCTTTTAAAGGCCTTTCTGGGCTTAGAAATACTATTAAAGAAGTTGTAATACCAGAAGTTAATGCTGTAGAAGTATTAAAAAATGGGAGAATAGTAAAATATCAAAATTTGCTGAACCTGTGATGGTTGATATTTCCCCTTTTGAGTCGGGCTTATGGGAAAATATAGGTGATAGTGTTGTAAATCGTCTTAAAATTACTGCACGCAATGCAAATTCAATATCAGTATATTTCGATAAATTAAAACTTTCAAAGAATGCCGAACTATTTATTTATAATGTAGAAGGAACTGTTATAACTGGTCCAATAAGAGAGTATGAAAATATTGGCGATAATGTATTGTGGGGTTCAAATGTATTTATAGGCACATCCATAATTATTGAATTTAAATGTCCTGCTTCTGAGAAAAATGAAAACCAAATACATATAAATAAAATACTTTACGGAATCAATCCCAAATTAAAATTTTCAAATAAAGATTCAATAACCGGACCCGGATTTGGTCTTTCCACCTCATGTAATATTAATGCCGTTTGCATAGCTGGCTGGGATGCAGAAAGAAGAGCCATTGCTCAAATGGTTGATGAAGGTGGGGGGTGGTGCTCCGCATCATTAATTATGAATACATGTGGGACAAGAAGGCCATTTATTTTGACAGCAAACCATTGTGTATTTCAAAATGGGAGTTTAATTAATACAAATAACTCTACGTTCGAGTTTTTATGGTTTAGCCCCACATGTAGTCCAACGACAAATACAACAGCAACATTACTATTTAATGGTGCTACTCTAAGGTCGAGATGGGAACAATCAGATTTTGCTTTATTAGAATTAAACCAAACAATTTCAACGACAGTAAATTTAAATTTTCTTGGATGGTCTCGTTCAACAACCCCGCCTAATGCGTCTGTAGGAATTCACCATCCAATGGGGGATATTATGAAAATTAGTATTGAAAATAATCTTGCTTCAATTGGTCAAGTGCGAACATTTCCTAATACAGCATGGCGTGTTGTTTGGGATCAAGGTACAGTTGAAGGTGGTTCGTCTGGCTCGCCTTTATTTGATAATGTTAATCATAGAGTAGTAGGTCAATTATTTTCAAATACACAACCAACAAGCCCACCTTGCAATCAATTAACAGGTGGAACCAATTATGGAAGATTTGATATTTCATGGACTGGCGGCGGAACGAATGATACAAGATTGAGTAACTGGCTTGACCCAACAGGCTCTGATGCATTAACAACAAACACAACAAACACATCTAACTTAGCTGATCCAATTTCAAGCTTAAGTATTTCAGGTGATGATATTATTTGTTCAACTTCAAATTTATATTCAGTTGGCAGCTTATCTAGTGGTTCATCTGTTCAATGGCAGGCATCGCCAGCAGGAATTGTAACAATAAACACTCCCAATTCACTGCAAACAACATTAACAAAAAACAGTGATGGAGTAGTTACATTAACAGCAACGATATCTGCATGTGGACAACAGGCTGTTGTATCAAAATCAATTTCAATTGGCACACCGCCACTAACAGGTACAATCAACCCTGCAAGCAGCACACAACAATTAATGATGTTTAACAACATTACAGGGCCTGCCACTACCTATGTTTCTTACACCTGGCCAACTGTTAGTAATATTACTATTACCCCACTTGGCAGCAACCCTTACACTCCTGTTTATTCATATCAAGGTGTTTTTTATTTCAACCTTACTGGCGGTCTTGCCATAAGGATAGCCAGTACAAGCACATGCGGCGGAGCAGTTTATACCGATAGATACTTTACCCGTTCAGGCGGCTACCGAATAGCAGCATCACCCAATCCGGCAAACGATAATATCACTGTTTCTATATTGGATGAAATGCCAAACACTATTAAGTCAATAAACTTGCCGGAGCCAATTACAATGACCTTATACAATATCAACAATACACTTCCGATGAAGAAATGGACTTTTAAAACAACTCAGAAAAATTATAACTTGAATATTCAGGGAATCAAGACGGGTCAATACATCTTGGTAGTGCAAAAGGGAATGGATATGCAGTCGCAGCAAATAACAATTCAGTAATAACAAAAAGGGTTCCTTTACGGGAACCCTTTCATTTTATCTTTAACTAGTTTTCGTAATATGAATGGTTGTTATTAAACGTTACCATTGTTTTATTAAAAAACGGGATTAAACGTTTAGCACTTGGACAGTTGTACGAAGAATGAGTTGCAGCCAAACCCGTAAACGATAGTTTGAATATGAGTAAACAATCAATTTCCCCCTGAAATTCACTCACTTCAACCGTTTGCAGAAAAAATTTTCTGCCTTAATTGTTCTCAAATCCGCAGAATTATTATAAATTTCACTTTCAAACCAACTGCTTTTGCGAATTCTTGCTGCCATATTCTTCCTCACTGTATTACTATTCAATTGGTTTGGCTACCGTATTGTAATGGATTATGTGCAACAGCAGCAAGCCACTCATTTTGAAACAAAGCTTGATAATAAGGAATACGATCCATCTTCTTTAATTGAAATACGGGTTCCGGTTACACTTCCTTACCAAACCGATTGGAATGAATTTGAACGTGTGGATGGTGAAATAGAATTCAACGGAATGCACTACAAATATGTAGAGCGCAAACTGCAGGCAGGTGAAATGATTTACAAATGTATTCCCGACGAAGCCAAAGCCCAGATGCTGAATGCCCGGGAAAATTTCTTTAAGCTGGTGAACGATCTGCAGACACAATCTTCGAATAAAAAATCAGACACAACTCCAACGCATACTTACAAAACATTCAGTTTTGATTATTGTGAGAAACTGAATGCCTGGTCTTTCTGTCAACTGGAAATAAAACAATCTCTTTGTTTTAGTGATGCAACTCAGTCGTTGCTTACTGCAATGGTACTTACACCTGAGCAGCCTCCCGAAGCATAAGCTTTCACATTATGTTTTTTTAAGAACTGATTACCCCTCAGCTTCTTTCTTTTCTTTTTACTATTTATTATTTCTCATGAAGAATGTATTATTCATTGCTGTTATCAGTATGCTGATGATTGCCTGTAACCCAACCGGTGATTATAAAGCATTTACTGCAGACCCTATCCTTTACAGCAAAACCGTAAAGAAGCTCAACAACATTGTGCTGGAAAATAATTTTCCTCCCATGATTGGTGCACGTAATTATGTGTATGCAAATATTGCCGCATTTGAATGTGTGGCGGCTGGTGATCCAACCTATCAGTCACTCAGCGGACAGATCAAACACATGCCTGCGATGCCGAAGCCGGATACATCAAAACAAATTGATTTTTCACTCGCCGCATTACTTGCCTTTACCAAAGTTGGTAACGCCGTTACATTTCCTGAAGGAAGTTTAATGGAGTATTACAATGAATTAAAACACAAAGCTGATTCATCAGGAATACCTGCTGATGTGCTCGAAAACACAATTGCTTTTTCTGATACCATTGTTGCCACTGTCATGAAATGGAGCAAAGGCGATAACTATGCTGCCACACGTGGTGCTGAAAAATACACCGTAAAAGATGAAGATGGACGCTGGGTACCTACACCACCCATGTATGCAACAGGTGTTGAACCGCATTGGGGTGAGATCAGGCCCATGGTTATTGACAGTTCTTCCATGTTTGCTATTCCACGTCCGCCAAAGTTTGATGTTAAAAATAAAAACAGTGTGTTTTACAAAGCAATGATGGAAGTAAAAAACACTGGCGACAGTTTAACAGACGAACAAAAGCATATTGCTGATTTCTGGGATGATAATCCTTTTACTATGCATGTGAGCGGGCATGTAATGTTTGCCACCAAGAAATTTTCACCTCCCGGTCACTGGCTGAATATTGTTGGTATTGCAGCGAAGACAGCTAAAGCAGATTTCAATATGACCGTTGCTGCTTATACATTAACCTCAATTGCATTCTTTGATGCATTTATCAGGGGCTGGCAGGAAAAATATACAAGCAACTATATTCGTCCTGAAACCGCCATCAGTAAATATGTTGATCAGGAATGGCGCCCCTATATTCAAACACCTCCATTCCCTTCTTATGTAAGTGGTCATGCAACCAATTCATCTGCAGCAGCAGAAGCAATGACCTTTTGGTTCGGCGATAAATTATCATTTACTGATACGTCCTTACTTGAATTTGGAATTAAGAACAGGGAAATTCATTCGTTTCGTGAAGCAGCAGCTGAAGCAGCCATGTCGAGATTGTACGGAGGCATTCATTACCGCTTTGATAACGATGAAGGCCTGAAAGCAGGAAAACAGATAGGTGAATTGATTGTACAGCGTTTGAAATTAAAAAAATAAAGAGAGGATCGTAAAACCCGGATTCAGGCAAAGTAATCGGGGCTATACAGCCGAAATAAAACAAAGGGATAACCTTTACAGAAAACAACAACCAAACCAAAATAAAATGAAACAATTCAAATCAACTAAAATAGTTATGCTGCTGATTTTTTTATCAGTGAGCTGGCGCTCGTCTGCGCAAACAGATATTGACGCCATAATGATGGAGAAGAATGCTTTTTGTGCGGGAGGAATGTACACCTACAGCAACTGGAAAAACTACTGGGAAGGCACATTGAAAAGAAGTAATGATAATATAGGCAGCATTACTACCCAAATGATTGGCGTAATGGGTAACTATGGTGTATCAAAAAATGTAAACCTGTTGTTTAATCTTCCTTATGTAATTACCAAAGCAAGTGCCGGTACATTACGGGGAATGAGCGGAGTACAGGATCTGAGCCTGATGGTAAAATACCGCCCCATCAATAAAAAAATAGGCGATGCAAGATTAGCTGTGTTTGGAATAGCAGGAGGGAGTACACCTGTTACAAATTATGTGGCTGATTTTCTTCCGCTCTCAATCGGTTCACGCAGTACAACAGCCATGGCAAGATTGATGGTTGATTATTATTACCACAGTAAATGGTTTGCAACGGCATCGGCTACTTATGTGTACCGCAGCAATATTAAAATTGACAGGACTTCTTATTATACAGATGAATTGATTCTTTCCAACGAAGTGAAAATGCCCAACGCTGCAACTTTTAATGTTCGTGCAGGATACCGAACACAATGGTGGATTGTAGAAGCGGTGTTCAATAACTGGTCAACACTTGGCGGTTTTGATATAACAAGGAACAACATGCCGTTTCCAAGTAACCGGATGAATGCAACATCTCTTGGTATTAACCTGAAATATGTATTGAAGAAAGTTCCGCAGTTATCATTAACAGGAGGAGCAAATCAAATTATTACAGGAAGAAATATGGGGCAATCACTTACTGCAAACGGAGGTGTATTCTATGTGTTTGATTTTACACCCAAGTCAACCAAATCCAATCACAACAAATAATTATCATCATGAAATATAAATATTCAATCATTCTGCTGATTATAGTTATCGCCTTTATCGGCAGCTGCAAAAAAGAAGTGGAAGGAAGAACAGATAAAACCGGGGCATTAACCCCGCTCAATATTGATCTTAACGCAGGGTTATGGAAGCCGATTTTACTAACAGGGCCAACTGAATTTTCAGTAGCTGCTCCTATTGCAACCACATCACCAGATTATATTATTCAGATCAGTGAAATCAAAACATGGCAGTCAACCATAACAGAAAAAGAAAGAGACCTTGTTAGTTATTGGAGCGCAGGAGCTGTACTTCGCTGGAATGAAATTTTAAGAGAGCTGGTAGCAAAACACAACCTGCCTCCTTATCAAAATGCGGATGGAACTTATCCTTTCCCCAATGCAAATAACCCGTTGGCCTATCCGCAGTTTCCATTTGCAAACCCTCCTTATGCTGCAAGAGCCTATGCATATGTAAGTGCTGCACAATACGATGCATTAATAGCGGCGTTTCATTATAAGAAATTATATAATCGTCCTGCGCCATATAAAGTTGATGCAACGATCAAGTCACTTATTCCACAATCCGATCTTCCTTCTTACCCATCAGAAGATGCGGTAGTTGCCGGAGCCGCTGTTGAAATGATGAAGCTGTTATTTCCCGGCGATCAGGATTTTATTCAGCAAAAAGCAGAAGAGCATAAACGTGCAAGATTAATTGGAGGTGCCAATGTTCGCAGTGATATTGAAGCAGGCGAAGCATTGGGCAGACAGGTGGCACAGAAATTTATTGTAAGGGCAAGAGGTGACCGTGCAGGTGCTGCTATTGGAAATCAGGCACAATGGACGCAGATGGAAAATGATGCGATTGCAAAAGGTGAAACACCCTGGTACAGCCTTGATGTTCCAAAGCGACCACCCATGTTGCCTTTGTTTGGAAAAGTAAAAGCTTTTTTGTTTGATTCACTTACAGCAATTTCTCTTCGCCCCGGCCCGCCACCGTTAGTGAACAGTTCAAAGATGAAAGAAGAAACAGATGAAGTGTATAAGTATATTAATAATCCAACAAGAGAAAATATCCGCATTGTACATTTCTGGGCCGATGGTGTTGGAACCTATACACCTCCCGGTCATTGGAATGCTATTGCAGCAGATGAATTTATTGGTCAGCGTTTCAGTGAAGTAAGATGGGCGAGAAATATGGCTTTGCTTAATATGACATTGATGGATGCAGGAATTGTTTGTTGGGATACGAAGTATTTTTATTTCAATCCAAGGCCTACTCAGCTAAATGCAAAAATAAAAACGCTCACAGGTATTCCTAATTTCCCTGCATACATTTCCGGTCATTCAACTTTCAGCGGAGCAGCAGCAACAATTTTGGGCCATCTGATCCCAGGAAAAAA
>JANOIQ010000546.1:0-5075 GCA_031407835.1 Chitinophagaceae bacterium | reverse complement strand
GTATTCATTTCAGTCATAGCTGCATCAATGGCAGCAACATCCTGCGATTTGTGTGCATCTTTCAGCTTGGTTAAAGCCGCTTCAATCGGAGCTTTCTTTTCAGCCGAAATTTTTTCACCATATTCCTTCAGTTGTTTTTCCGTTTGGAAGATCAAACTGTCGGCCATATTAATTTTCTCTACTTTTTCTTTTTCAGCTTTATCGATTGCTTCATTCGCCTTCGCATCATTCTTCATCTTTTCAATCTCTTCCTTGGTTAAACCACTGCCCGATTCAATACGGATCTTCTGTTCTTTCCCAGTGCCCTTATCTTTTGCACTTACATGCAGAATACCATTCGCATCAATATCAAATGTTACTTCAATCTGCGGAACACCACGTGGAGCCGGTGGAATACCATCGAGGTTAAAAATCCCCAGGTTTTTATTATCCTTTGCCATGGAGCGCTCACCCTGTAAAACATTGATCTGTACGCCGGGCTGATTATCTGAATAAGTTGAAAATACCTGCGATTTTTTAGAAGGGATCGTTGTGTTCGATTCAATGAGTGGTGTCATAATGCCGCCAGCTGTTTCAATACCCAACGTAAGCGGAGTAACATCCAGCAACAACACATCTTTTACTTCTCCGGTTAAAACGGCACCCTGAATAGCTGCACCAACTGCAACCACTTCATCAGGATTTACACTTCTGTTGGGCTTTTTACCAAAGAATTTTTCAACGATCTCCTGTACTTTAGGAATACGTGAACTACCCCCCACCAAAATCACTTCATCAATATCAGAAGTAGAAAGACCTGCATCTTTCAATGCCAGCTCACAAGGTTTTAAACAACGCTCAAATAATTTATCTGCTAACGATTCAAATTTTGCACGGCTTAATTTAATAACTAAGTGCTTGGGTACACCATCCACTGCTGTAACGTAAGGCAAATTGATTTCTGTTTCGCTGGAAGAAGATAATTCAACCTTTGCTTTTTCAGCTGCTTCTTTCAAACGCTGCAAGGCCATTGGATCTTTACGCAAATCAATTGCTTCCTGATTTTTAAATTCATCAGCCAGCCAGTCAATGATTACTTTATCAAAATCATCACCACCAAGGTGTGTATCACCGTTAGTTGATTTTACTTCAAACACACCATCCCCCAATTCCAGAACAGAGATATCAAACGTACCACCGCCCAAATCAAAAACAGCGATTTTCTGATCCTTGTGTTTTTTATCGAGACCGTAAGCCAATGCTGCTGCCGTAGGTTCGTTCACAATACGGCGGACAATCAAACCGGCAATTTCACCAGCTTCTTTGGTTGCCTGGCGCTGTGCGTCGTTAAAGTAAGCAGGCACGGTAATCACCGCTTCAGTTACCTCATGACCAAGATAATCCTCGGCTGTTTTTTTCATTTTTTGCAGCACCATCGCCGAAATTTCCTGCGGCGTGTATAATCTGCCATCTATGTCAATACGAAGTGTATTATTGTCACCCTGCGCTACTTTATAACTCCAGTGTTTTAATTCTTCACCCACTTCATCGAAGCGGCGGCCCATAAACCGTTTTACTGAACTAATGGTATTAACCGGGTTGGTGATTGCCTGACGCTTGGCCGGATCACCAACTTTACGTTCACCATTTTTCAGAAAAGCTACAATTGACGGGGTTGTGCGGCGGCCCTCATCGTTTGCTATTACAACCGGTTCAGCCCCTTCCATTACAGACACGCAGCTGTTTGTTGTTCCTAAGTCGATTCCTATAATTTTTCCCATGATAAAATTTTTAATTTTTAAGCCTGCCTGTCGGCAGATAAGTTCACCTGTACTACTCAATGATGGTGCCATGGGGGGAAAGGGTGAAAAATTGGCAGAAACCGGCTTTAATTAGAGATGAATTGTGTGTGGCTGACGGAAAAAGTCATTCATTAATCTGTTTTGCTGTCAAAGCTGCTAAAAGTGAGGTGCTAATTTCTATTTAAAATATAAAAAAACGCTGATGGTTTAGCGATCGCCCTGAGGATTTCAGCATACAGAATTATCTTTGTTACATGCCAAACACAATCTGCCAAAAGCTCAAAATAAAAGATGGTTACTCCCTGCTGAGCATTAACGCCCCAAAAGATTTTGTAAAAAAACTGGACCCGGTTCCGGCGGGTGTAAAAGTATCTGCAACTGCTAAACAATTCAACCAGGTGCATTGGTTTCTGTTGAACAGAGCACAATTAGAAAAAGAAATGAGCAAGGTGCTGGCAATGGTGAAAGATGAGGTTGTTTGCTGGATCTATTATCCCAAGGGCACATCAAACATTCAAACAGACCTGACAAGAGACAAGGGCTGGGATAAATTATTGAAGCATGGTAATCACCTTACATGGATCAGTTTAATATCATTTGATGAAACCTGGAGTACATTCGGCTTCCGGCCAAAAACAACTGCTGATGCGAAAAGAGAAGCAAAGCCTGCAGTGAGGGAAATTTTTAACTGGGTGAATCCAACTACAAAAGAAGTAAAACTGCCGGATGATTTTTCTGCCGCTTTAAAGAAAAATAAAAAAGAATCGGCTTACTTTGATACCCTTTCCTTCACCAATAAGAAAGAATTTATTGAGTGGATCGTTACTGCCAAACAGGAAAAGACAAGAGAAGAAAGAGTGACTGGAACCATTGAACGATTGGGAAAACAATGGAAAAATCCAAGGAATATTTGATGACTGTTCACCCAAAGGGTGACTGCTCATCGCAAACAATATGATAAACAAGTTGTACACCCGATAGCTATCGGGTTACCTTTCAGGTGAGCAGACAACAGCATCCCTATCTTTGCAGCCTCAAATCTTAAATCAGGAATTTTCATGAAGGTTTTCAAATTCGGCGGTGCCAGTGTAAGTAATTATGAAAAAATCAGGAATGTTGGTTTTATTGTTCAGCATTTCTCTTCTGAAAAAATGATGATTGTGATTTCGGCAATGGGGAAAACCACCAATGCACTGGAAAAAGTAACCGATGCTTTTTTTGCAGGAAAGAAAGAAGACGCACTGCAATTGTTCAGGGCGGTAAAACTGCAACACCTTGATGAAGCAAAATTTTTACTGGTTACACATTTCAATCCGCTGATGGAGCAGTTCAATAATTTCTTTACTGAAGTAGAATGGTTACTTCACGATAAACCTGTTCGTGATTATGATTATTATTACGACCAGATTGTTTGCGTTGGTGAATTGCTGAGTACTTCCATTGTGAGTGCCTACCTAAACGAAATTGGAGTAAACAATCAATGGCTGGACGTAAGGGATATTTTCCGTACCGATGATAATTTCCGTGATGCAACGATTGATCTTGCATTTACACAGCAACAAATTGATGAACAGGTGAAACCTGTTTTCAACAGAACTAATATTGTTATTACACAGGGATTTATTGGCTGTACCGATGAAAATGAAAGCACTACGCTCGGCCGTGAAGGAAGTGATTACTCTGCTGCTTTATTTGCCAATATGCTTGATGCCGAACACCTAACAATCTGGAAAGATGTAAAAGGGGTGATGAATGCCGACCCGAAAGAATTTGCCGACGCACAATATATCAGCGAATTGAATTATGATGAAGTAATTGAAATGGCTTATTATGGTGCACAGGTAATTCATCCAAAAACAATCAAGCCATTACAGAATAAAAACGTTCCGTTGATTGTAAAATGTTTTTTAGACCCAACCTTACCCGGAACAGTGATTCATAATAATCCGGTGAAAAATCTTCCACCGATTTTCGTGCTGAAACACAACCAGGTTTTACTGCAATTGCACACAAAAGATTTTTCGTTTATTGGGGAAGAACCCATGAGTGAACTGTACCGCATCTTAGCCAAACTGAAAATAAAACCCAATCTTATTCAAACACATGCAGTGAGTTTACAGGTTTGTCTTGACGACAGGCCGGATAAGATTGAGAAATTAGCGTTGGAAGCGGCAACAACATTTGATGTGCAGGTAGAAAAAGGTTTAACATTATTAAGTATCCGTCATTATACAAAAGAACTGCTGGAAAAAATGACCGCTGGAAAAACAATTGAACTACAACAGCAAAGTCCCGATACTGTGCAGGTATTAATGATGTAAAAGTTTTTATTGTTTAACAATCTTGCCAATATACAATTCATCTTTCCAAAATAACTGAACAGTATACGTTCCTGCAGTAAGCTGACCGAGTTGTATGGTTGTATACTGGTTTCTGTTGATCATGATTTCTTTCCTCATCACCTGCTTACCTGTATAATCAAAAACAGAAACCGAAGTTTTTCCGTCTGTTGATACAGGGAGTTCAATTCTTAATTCATCTGCAACAGGATTGGGATAAACATTTAACCGTTTCGATTTCTGACGTTCAAAAAACAACTGACTGGAATATTGTTTACGTCCTGTTTTATCCTGCATCATTAACCTGTAGGTTGCAGGAAATTCATTTGATGCATCAAGATATTGAAACGCTCCATCTACAGGCGATTGATATTCCTTCATTTTTTTAAACCAGCCACGTACATTTCTTTTTTCTAACGAAACTATTTCAAGCGCATCTGTTTGCTCCAGCTTCCAGTTTAATTCAACCCCATCACTTACACGTTTCCCATTCCATTCTTTAACTGTTGATGCAGGTAACAATCCACCACAATTATAAACGGTTCCTTCCGGTGCAAGAAAACCTGTTTGTACAATACCATTCGTTCCTGAAGTTGCACCGTTGGGCAATCCCTCGCATGGCGGGTTGTGTGCAGGTGCGTTTTTAATAATTCCATTTGCACCTCCTGTAACAGTTACTGTTACAGATCCGGGTAAAGTTCCACTATACCATATTACACCACCACCACCTCCTCCTCCCGGACCGGGGCATTGATTTTGAAAACCTGCATTTGAACCGTTGGCACCATTGGATTCCACATTCAAACTTCCAGTATATGAACCAACATTTAATAATACAACGCCTCCGCCGCCACCTCCACCGCCGCCATCGCCAGAAGCTTCTGTAATAACGGGCTGAATTGGATTGATTCCCTGAGCACCGTTGGCTGAAATTGAAAATCCATTTGCAATAAGC
>JANOIQ010000543.1:0-2043 GCA_031407835.1 Chitinophagaceae bacterium | reverse complement strand
ACGTTGATTTTCAATGTTTATTGCTCCATTTTTACCAATATGAACTCCTCTGCCCTACTTTTGCCAAAAAACAGACATAAAACACATGAATCTGATTGAAGAGCTGAGATGGAGAGGCATGATCCAGGATATGATGCCCGGAACCGAAGAACAATTAGCCAAAGAACCAACTTCCGGCTACGTTGGGTTCGACCCGACTGCTGACAGCCTGCATATTGGGCATCTTGTTCCAGTTTTGCTGCTCCGCCATCTTCAAAACTACGGGCATAAACCCATTGCACTTGTCGGCGGGGCGACAGGAATGATTGGCGACCCCAGCGGCAAAAGTGAGGAACGAAATTTGTTGGATGAGACTACGCTGGCTCACAACGTTCAGGCATTAAAAGATCAGCTTTCACAATACATAGATTTTATTCCCGGTAAAAGCAATAGCGCTGAGCTGGTAAATAACTATGACTGGATGAAAGAATTTTCCTTCATTGGTTTTCTCCGTGATATTGGAAAGCACATCACAGTGAATTATATGATGAGCAAGGACAGTGTAAAGAAAAGAATTGAAGGCGATACGGGCATTAGTTACACGGAGTTTGCTTACCAATTGCTTCAGGGTTATGATTATCTCTGGCTCTATCAAAACAAAAACTGCAAACTGCAGATGGGAGGAAGCGATCAGTGGGGAAATATTGTTACAGGTACTGAATTGATCAGAAGAAAAGCCAGTGGTGAAGCATTTGCATTTACCTGCCCATTAATTACAAAAGCAGATGGCGGCAAATTTGGCAAAACAGAATCAGGTACAGTTTGGTTAGGTGCTAACAGAACAAGCCCATACCAATTCTACCAGTTCTGGTTGAACGCTGGCGATGCAGATGCAGAAAAATGGATTAAAATTTTCACCTTCATCAGCAAAGAAGAAATTGACGCATTAATTGACGAACATAAAAAGGATGCATCAAAAAGAATAGTACAAAAACGTTTGGCTGAAGAAGTCACAAAATTTGTTCATGGCCACGAAGAATTAAAAGCAGCCATTGAAACAACAGAGAAATTATTCGCTAATCAAACTGCACCGGCTGAAAGTTTAAGTATTGAAGATCTTGAAGGAATGGAAGGTGTGGTCAAATTTAATTTTGGAGCAGATAAATTAAAAGATGGAATTGATATTGTTTCATTCCTGGCAGAAACAACCATCTTCCCCAGCAAAGGTGAAGCAAGAAAAACAGTACAAGGTGGTGGTGTAAGCATTAACCGAAAAAAAATTGAAGGGATTGAATTTAAAGTGGATGCATCACTTTTATTGTACAATAAATACCTGCTTGTACAAAAAGGCAAAAAGAATTACTACTTAGTGAAAGCGGTTTAAAGAGCCTGAATAGCTTTCCACATTTCATCAGCGACTAACTGGTTGCCGTTTGCATTTAAATGAACCCGGTCTGTTGTTAAGATGCCACGATCCTTATTGTCAGTATTATTTTTAAGATTGTATTCAAGAAATGCTTTTCGCAAATCAACCAGTCGCAAAGAATTTTTTGTTGCTAAAGAACGGATCATCTTACTGTATTCATTCAAGTCACCATCCTGGGAATTACTGTTATCAGTCTTCTCTCCTATTGCTGCCGGCGTACATAAAATAATTTTTGCCTGTTGTGCTTTCAGTTTATCAATGATTGCCTGGTAAAACTTTACAAATTTATCTGCATCTGTTCCTGTACCCGATGAACTTTTGTGCCACACATCGTTCACACCAATATAAATCACAACAACATCAGGTTTTTTGGAAAGCACATCCTGTTCCATACGGAGATATAAATCATAGATTTTATTGCCGCCAATACCTGCACCAATAAATTCATAGTTGCTTTTTCCCTGTGCTTTACTCATGCTGTCAATGCGAACAACATATCCGCCCGGATTTACACCTGCCTGTGTAATGGAATCACCAAAAAAAATCACTTTTATTTTATCCTGTTTTGTAAAAGCTACCAGCATAAATAGTGGCAAAACAAACATCAACTTTTTCATAATAAACATTCACTTAGTTAT
>JANOIQ010000506.1:0-1691 GCA_031407835.1 Chitinophagaceae bacterium | reverse complement strand
ATAACTGCTTACATGATGGGCAACCACCGGCCGGCCGGTTGATAAATACTCCAGTATTTTATGTGAATTGGATCCATCCCATAAAGCATTCACACCAATCTTCCAGCAAAGCCAGAACAGATCAGCTTCTTTCATCTGCTCCTGTAATTGCTCACTGTTTACAACACCTTTCAGTTCTACATTATTTTTCCTTTCCAGGAAAGAAATAAATGCATCAGCATCATTGTTATTCAGTCCTCCCAGATTGAGATCCTTTGTTTTATAGGAACCCCAGAAAACAAATTTCACTTCAGGATTCTGTTCAATCACCTGCATCATGGTTTGCCGGTCTAATGCTTCCATCCGAAGGTTACCGGTATATCCGGCAATAATTTTCTTACTTACAGAAAAAGCATTTTCATTGTTTAATAATTCTTCAGCAGCTTTTACAAACCCCCTCTGCAATCCATGACCGATCATATATACAGGTTTGCCGCTTTGTTTCATCCGGTCATAAATAGTATCAGATACAGCTAATGAAATGGTTGCCGAATAAACCTCAGGAGGCAGCTCATCATAATAAAACTGATCAGCTGCAAAAAAAAGAGTTACCGGCGCACCAAACCATTGCAGGTTTTGAAAAAGATATCCCTGGAAACTCCACACCACATCCGGTTTCTGTTTAATTTTTTTAAGTAATGCTTTTACCTGCTGCCTTAACAGGAAAGAATACAGAAAAGAAGGTAAAAAACGTTTACCCCTGAAAACAGGTTTATAGTTTACAATACTGATCATCGGATGCTCAGCACAGGTTTTGACTTCAATACCGGTATGGGAGAGCTGCGGCGGTTCAATAAAAAAAACACGGCAGTTGTTTGCAGCAAGTTCCAGTGCATAATGATGCTTGCTTACTTTCATGGTTCCCCACCGTTCAGGAGAAATGATAAAAACAGTTTTACCCCTGAACTGAAACATGTTCAAATGAATGGATCAAGGAGGTTACCCGTTCAATCTGTGCAGTAGTTAATTCTGCAAATAAAGGAATGGAAAGTATTTGTGATTGATTGGCAAAAGCCGCCGGAAAATCTGCCGGTTGAAAATGCCGGTTGGCATAACAGGGAAGGAAAGGCAATGCGGTTGGATAATGTACAGCTGTTTCAATTTCGTTTTCTTTCAGTAACTGTATCAGCTCTTCCCGATGAGTTGTTTTGATCACATACAAATGATGTACATGTTTGTATCCCTCTTTCACCAAAGGCATTTTAACAGAGCTGCCCCGGAGAAGTTTTGTATAGGTTGCTGCGTTACCGATTCTTGCCTCTGTCCACTCTTCCAGGTGCGGAAGCTTTGCAGAAAGAATGGCTGCCTGCAATCCATCCAGCCGGCTGTTTCTTCCTTCAATCAAATGATTATGTTTTCCTTTCTGTCCGTGATTGGCAATCATACGGATGGCTTCTGCCAGTGCATCATCATCGGTGGTCATACAACCAGCATCACCATAAGCACCTAAATTTTTTCCGGGATAAAAACTGTAACTCGCAGCATGGCCAAATGAACCCACTTTCTTTCCATGAATGGTTGCTCCGTGCGCCTGTGCACAATCCTCCATTACTTTCAATTGATGTTTCGCAGCAAGCTGCATAATAGCGGGCATATCGGCAGGATGTCCATATAAGTGAACAGGAATAATCGCTTTTGTTTTTTTTGTGATC
>JANOIQ010000470.1:0-4937 GCA_031407835.1 Chitinophagaceae bacterium | reverse complement strand
GTCATTTCCTTACGCACTTCTTTAATAAAAATATCCCACTCCGGTTTATCAGGCGTTACATCTTCACCCAGCACAATACAGTTCAGTGAATCTGCTTCCATATTAAACGGAACGTTCTCTTTTAAAATTTTTGGCTGACTTCTTAACATCAATCCGGTTGATGCGCTGCCTGTAAATGTGACTACATCCTGTGAGGTTACATGCTCCAATAAATCACCGGCACTGCCGCATACTAACTGCAATGCACCTTCGGGTAAAATGTTTGATGCGATAATTTCTCTTACTACTGCTTCCGTTAAATAAGAAGTAACCGTTGCGGGTTTCACAATCGCCGGCATACCTGCCAATAAATTCACTGCAATTTTTTCCAGCATTCCCCATACCGGAAAATTAAAAGCATTGATATGAATGGCCACACCTTCTTTCGGCACAAGTATATGTGTACCCATGAAGGTATTGTTCTTACTGAGGTTATGACTTTCACCATCTACACAAAATATTTCATCAGGAAATTTTCTGCGTAGTGATGCATTGGCAAATAAATTACCGATGCCTCCTTCAATATCAACCCAGCTGTCTGCTTTTGTTGCGCCGCTTTGATAACTGATGGCATAAAATTTATCGAGATAGTTTCTTAGATGAAGGGCCAATGCCTTTAACATATTTCCCCTTTCATGAAAAGTCATTTTGCGAAGCGCAGGGTTGCCAACAGTTCTTGCATAGTTGGTAATGGATGCGAAGTCTAATCCTTTTGTAGAAGCTGCCCCGATAGCTTCACCGGTTACGGCATTGTATAATAATTGCCCGTCGCCATCGCCGGTAATCCAGTTGCCGGTAATATAGTTACCAAGTTTATTCATACTGCAAATCGTTATCAGCGAAGTTAATAAAAGATGAAGGGTTGAAAGAGTTGCTTCAGTTATATCAAACCAAACTGCCGCAGGTGATGTGTTACATGTTTGTAATGCAGCCTTATCCATTCTTCAAAATTCAGTTCACCAAAAACCGGGTGAACAGATGTTGCTGCGGTGTTTGTTGTAAAAAAACTGAGAAACTCATTGACTTCATTTTCCAGCTTATCAATGGCTTCCTTTACTGTTGCATAGCGAAGCGGATAAGGCTCTTCACCAATAATATTTACAGGTGCTTTTGTGTTTTCCCTGAACTGTTTATCACTCATTAAAAACTCTTTAAGTTTGGGCAGGTGTTCTGCTGGTGAAACCAAATCAAAGTGAATTTTCTTTGTTGATACTTTAAAGAAGGCTGATACATGTTCTATCATTTGCTGAAAATTCATTTTGCCCCATTTGGCTGTTGTTGAGGCATCTGCATTTCGAATGATTGAAATATATTGATGCTGCAGGAAGGCTAACTTCTCATCCATGGTTATTGTTTTACCAAATGTACAGGAGTTTAATTTTCATCCACAGCAATTTTATACAATAAAAAATCCCGTGCATTTCCATACACGGGACTCTACTCTATATAGATTTCATATTAATCTTATCCTAAAGCTACACGCTTAAACTCAGTCACTTTTACATCACCGGAAGCTTTCAGGTAATCACCAACACTTTTTGATGCATCTTTTACAAATGCCTGTGCCAGTAATGTCTGCTCTTTAAAGAACGCATTCATTTTACCGTCAGCAATTTTAGCAATCATTTCATCAGGCTTACCGGCCATCTTCGGATCCTGTTTCATCAACTCAACAATGATATCTTTTTCACGTGCCACTACATCAGCAGGAACACTTTCAGGATCAACTGCTACAGGATTCATGGCAGCAATCTGCATCGCTACATCTTTACCTGCATCAGCTGCTTCCTTGTTTAAACCAACCAGTACACCCATACGGTATGAACCGTGAATGTAAGAGGCAACATAAGGAGCTTCAATGCGTTCAAATTTGCTTACACCGATTTTTTCACCAATAGCAGCTAATTTATCATTGATCAGGTCTGATACTTTTGCACCGTTTACTTCAGCAGCATTCAGTTCATCAACCGTTTTTACATTATTGGCAACAGCAGCATCAGCAATTGATTGAGCAAATGCAACAAAGTCTGCATTCTTACTTACGAAATCAGTTTCGCAACTCACACAAACAACAAAACCCGTTGTATGATCAGCATTTGTTTGAGCAATCACCACACCTTCCTTTGCTTCACGGTCGCTGCGTTTAGCGGCAACTTTCTGACCCTGCTTACGCAACCAGTCAATTGCTGCTTCAAAATCACCATTTGTTTCTGTTAATGCTTTACGGCAATCCATCATTCCTGCACCGGTTGCCTGGCGCAGTTTATTAATATCCTGTGCACTTATTGTTACAGTAGACATATACTTATTATTTGAAAATTTGAAAATTTGAAAATGGAACCACAATAACTGTGGTTCCATTTTCAATTATACATTCATTAGAAAGATCTTCAATAAATATTCATGGAGCTTATCTTGAAGACGTACGTTTTTGTGTACTTGGTACACGACGTTTTGGTCCGCCGCCGCCGGCTCCACCAGGTCCACCGCTGTTACCACCAGGTCCTCTTCCTGCACCACGACCTGCACCACCACGACCACCTCTTTCTCTTCCACCTTCGTCATTTACATCAAACTTAGAATTATCATCTGTTACTTCTTCAGTTTCATCTTCTTCTTTTTCATTCTGACGTTCAGCCAAACCTTCAGCAATTGCTGCAGTAAGGTATTCTGTAATGATAGCGATTGATTTGGTTGCATCATCGTTACCGGGGATGAAGAAATCCACTTTATTCGGATCGCAGTTGGTATCAACCACACCGAATGTAGTTACGCCTAAACGTTTTGCTTCAGCCAGGGCAATATGCTCATGACCAATATCAACGAGAAATAAGGCAGCAGGGATACGGCTCATGTTAGCAATACCACCTAATACTTTTTCCATTTTTTCTTTATCACGGCTTAACTGTAAACGCTCTTTCTTGGTAATACTGTCGAAAGAACCATCACCCAGCATTTTTTCAATGCTCTGCATTTTCTTCACGCTCTTACGAACAGTGTTGAAGTTGGTCAACATACCACCTAACCAACGATCGGTTACATAAGGCATGTTTACTTTCTGTGCACACTCAGTTACTATTTCTTTCGCTTGTTTTTTTGTTGCCACAAACATGATCTTCTTTCCGCTGCGTGCAATTTGTTTCATTGCAGCTGCAGTTTCCTGTAAACCTTCTACAGTTCTGTTAAGATCAATGATGTGAATGCCTTTCTTTTCAGCAAAGATGTAAGGCAGCATCTTGGGATTCCACTTCTTTTTCAGGTGACCGAAATGCACACCTGCTTCGAGTAATTGCTGTTGTAATGAAGTGTTATTTTCCATTGTATTTGTATAATCGTTTTTAAAAATTGTTTGATCGCAATCATTGGCCAAAGGCCAATGTGTGTATTAACGTTTAGAGAACTGGAAGCTTCTACGTGCTTTCTTATGACCAAATTTCTTACGTTCAACACCACGGGGATCACGCTTTAATAAACCCGCAGCTTTCAATAAAGGACGATATTCAGCATTTACTTCCAGCAATGCACGGGCAATACCCAGCTTTATTGCTTCAGCCTGGCCTTTAATACCCCCACCTGTAGCATTCACCTTTATATCAAACTTGTCTAATGAATCAGTTGTTTTTAAAGGAGCCTCCACCTGATTTTGTAAATACATCAAGCTGAAATATTGTTTGTAATTTTTGTCGTTCACAATAATGTTACCTGTACCCTTGCTCATGAACACCCGGGTAATAGCTTCTTTACGGCGACCAACTGCATTTTTTTGCTTTTCCATTATATCTTATTTGGAATTTTGTAATTGAGTGATTGATGATCAGAACTTCAGTTCTATTGGTTGCTGAGCAGTTTGATTGTGCTTATCGCCAACATATACAAATAACTTTTTGTACATCTTGCGGCCCAGAATAGTTTTTGGTAACATCCCTTTTACGGCACGCTCAACAATTACTTCAGGACGACGGCGCTGCAGATCTTTTGCAATTTCAATTTTCTGGCCACCAGGGTAACCACTGAAATTATGATACTCTTTGTAATCAATCTTTGTACCGGTGAATTTTACCTTTTCGGCATTAATGACAATTACATAATCGCCACAATCAACGTGGGGAGTGTAATAGGCTTTGTTCTTACCACGTAAAATAGCAGCAATTTTTGAACACATGCGGCCAACGGTTTGATTGGTGCCGTCTACAACGTACCAGTTACGTTGCACGGTAGCTTCGTTCGCATGCTTTGTAGTGAAATGTAGTTTACTCATTGTTTTTTAATTTTTACCACGCCATCCCGTGGATTTGTTGAAAAATTCCGTTTTAACAACGGGGTCGCAAAGGTAGCCGTACAGAAAGCATATAACCAAAGAAAAAGGGAACTATTTTTTTATCGCACTTTCACAACACACTGATTTACAGTAATAATTTTGCACAATTATTTTCATAGCCCTGAAAATGCCTCAAAACAAAGGAAATTTTGGGGCTGTTGGCTGCAAATCCCTCATCAGCTTTGGTTCGGGCTGTACGCAATAGTCCTCGTTTCGCTAAAGCTGCACTGCGGGCTGCCGCTTCCATCCCGCAGCCATTGAGCGATAAACAACATGCTGCCAATAAATGGCTTAATTTCAAACCCTGTTTACAGAAACTATAGCCACCCGAAGCTTTATAACAGAAAATTCTTTCTCATGGGTAATGGGTTATTCTTTGTTTTGTTCGTTTTTACTGCAACTGTTTCATTTGCCCAGCCATATGTTGATGTTCTCAATGTGCGTAAGTTGCAATCGCCTGATAATGGGTTCATCAGAAGAAACAAAGACAAAAATTCATTTCAGTATTTCAATGCAAGTCTTACACTGCCCATCCGTTTTAAAAAGACCGGCGGAGCTTTGGTGCTTAGCCCATATTTTG
>JANOIQ010000432.1:0-4420 GCA_031407835.1 Chitinophagaceae bacterium | reverse complement strand
ATCTTTAGTAGTTTTTCTTTCCGGAATTTATTTCCCTGCTATCAGCATTCCATCTTTATAAAGCGGCAGTACATTGGCAATATCATCTGTTAAGCAGAAGCGGATATCTTCAATTAATCCATAGCGGTCAACCAAACGATGGTAGTGTGTAAGATGGGATGAAAAACCATACACATCATCTTTCACCAGCAGGTATTGCTGTTCAGCAGTTAAGGAACTGTCGCAATGAATGCTGAACTGTTCTTTAATGCGGTTAATGACAGCGCCTGCAAACAATGTATCTTCTAAATTATACCTGTCCTTCCATCCTGCACAACCAAGGATTACATTTTTATTTTGCTGCAGTAAAAAATCACACACGGCAGAAAGATTGGGGAAGGAACCGGTAATAATGGTATCTGCTTTGTTATCTAATGCCATGTGGAGCAATCTTGTTCCGTTGGTTGTTGTAAGAACAAGCGTTTTTCCCGCAACAAATTCTCTTGAATATTCCAAAGGAGAATTGCCATGTTTTAAACCTTCAGCAATTTTTCCATCACGTTCACCTGCAGAAATGCCGCCAATTTTTTTACCCAGGTCAACTGCTTTTGCAACCGTATCAACAGGAATAACACATTTAGCTCCATTGAATAAGGCAGATGCAATGGTTGAAGTTGCACGGAATACATCAATGATGACAACAACAGCATTATTGAGATCATACAAATGTAAAAGAGCCGGCGACAGACAGGTATATAGCGATGGTTTTGTACTCATAATGTAAGCAGCAAAAATAATGAAGTACAACGAATGAAGGCAATTGCAAAAAGAGAATACAAAAATATATGCCGGAAAGACGGGAAGGAAGGAAGAAAATTAATTCCCATCTTTCCGCCTTTCCGGCAATAAAAAAGTTTGCGTAAAAAATTTATCTGCTGCCTAAAACCAGCTTACCTGATACCGGCTGATTACTGTCAACAACCCTGTAACTGTACACTGCTCTAGGCAAATGCTGAAAATTTAGCTGTGCACGACCAGAGCTTACCTGTGTTGAGTACATCACCTGACCGGTGCTGTTATAAAGTATAAACTGAACAGGCTTATTTGATGCTGCTTTATTGTAAACATAAACAGAGCTTCCTGCCTGGTCGCTCCAAACCTCCCAGCTTTTGCTTTCTTCACCTTTCACAAACACAACAGATGAGTTGAGCGAATGACCACTGAGATCTTTTTGAACAAGACGGTAATACCAATCATACGGTCCGGCGGTTTCATCCTTAAACAAATAGGATTGCGGTAACAATGAAAGTTCTTTGCCTTTTACAAAGCCGATTGCTTTAAAATTCTGTGCATTCTCACTTCGTTCTATCATAAAACCGTCGTTGTTAAGTTCCTGAATTGTGTTCCAGGAAAGTTCAACCAATGATCTGCTTATTCGCTTTGCTTTTACTTCTCCCAATGTAATGGGCAGTGTAAGACAACTGCCTCCCGGAACCGTTGTCATTGGCGAACCGGAACCAGTGGGAGTAAAACAAGTGGCAGCTGTTGAGTAACTTAATTTATCTGATGCCGCTAAAATATCATTTGCTGACAAAATTCTTGAACTTGCACCGTTCGTAATTGCATAATGCATTACCTGTCCGGAAGCAATTACATGTCCTAAGCCAACAGCGTGACCAAGTTCATGTAATGCCACTGATTCAAAATCGTATTCTGTAAAAGAAGGCGTTGCTGTTCCATACTCCCAGGTTGTACCGGCAGTGGGAACATCTCTGAATGCGATATCAGCATCAGCTAACCACCACACCGTATTTTGCAGATTACAACCACCATTAGCAGAACCTGAAAAATTACTTGTACAAACCGCAAGTGTTCCAGAAGGGATTGCAGCGTCAAAGTATATACAGTTAATTCCATCACCTGCAGAAGAAACAACAGCAGTTGTACCGGCAGCCCTGATGTTAACACCGGTTTCACAACGCCAGGAAACAATTGCACGGTTAAATGATGCAACAGCTGATGTGTTTGCTGCGAAAGTTGTATTGAACTGAAAAGTATATCCCCCCAATGTATTAAGGTTGCGTAAATAATAACGCTGACGTGTAGCTGAACTAAAACCACTGAAAATATCGTCGATGGAAGTATGTGCATATTGAACAGTAAGATTAGAAGCAGAAGTAAACGCTCCGTTTACATTAATAGGCCCCGTACCTGCTATTGCTGGAACCTTCACTGTAATACTGGCATCACTCCAGCTGATAATATCGCTGGTTAGTCCCGGACTTGCAAACGTAGCACCACCATCATCGGCATTGGTAAAAAAAACAGTTCCGGGTGCGGCACCAAAACCACTGCCGCTGATAGTTATCTGATCGCCTGCAAGAATGGTTCCTGCTCTTGTTGTTGTTGGAGAAAAAGAACTGATGGCAGTAATACGACCGGTTTTGCTGGTAACGGTTTGTTGCGGCCTTGCTTTAAATAATTCGCCTTTTGATGTAAGTGCTTTTTGTCCGGTAAGTGTTTGTATTTTCTGAAACAGGCTTTCTTCGTTTTGTTTCGGTTGATCCATTACATCAACATATTGTTCAAATGATTTTACAAGTGCACCCTGTGCACCTGCATAAGCAATCGTTTGAATGGCTGATGGTTCCTGTATTCTTATCTGTCTGTTTTCAAGTTTTGCAGGAGCCTTTTGTAGAAATAAAACATATTCTTTCTGCTTCTCCATTTGAAGCGAAGGAGTAACAATGGTTGCCCTGCCTTTATACACACCGCCGTTGGTTATAACATAAACGGTATTGGCAGTCTGCTGATTTTTTAACCAGGCAGTTACAGAAATTTTATTCAGCGTAAACACCCGCATGGTTGAAGAATCAAGGAAGGTTTCTTTTTCAATAACTGTTCCCAAAATAACCGACTCAGCATTCGTTACACGTTCCTGTAATGAAACAGGGTACATCATACATTGGGAAAAAACGCTACCCGAAAAAAAGAGGAAGAATATTACAACGGAAAGCGGTCTGTATTGTTTTGGCTTCATCAGGATATTATTTGGTATACAAGTTTACTCAATAAAGTTCTTTTTCACCAGTAAATCAACGTATTTTTTTAGCGAATAAATGGTTTAACCAAGCAGTGCTTCCCATTTGTTGCTTTCAGCATATAAGCGAATTGTTTCATTTCTTTTTTGAAGAAGGGACTTCACATATCCCGTAAGATAAAAACGATTGACGATTTTACCCAGGTATCCGTGCGGCGATTCAAATGAAACTTCATCAATCATAATGGTGCCGTTATCAATTTGTTTGAAATGATGTTTGTGTGCATAAGAAACAAAATCACCTTTACTCATTACATCTTCAAAATAAGCAGGTTTCTTCATGTCGGAAATTTCCACCGTCATGAATCTTGTTTTAAATAAATGCTTTGCTTTCCATGTTACTGATTCGCCCTGCTGAATTAATCCGGAAGTAATTCCGGCAATGGCTTCTTCTTTATGATCCTGTTGCGAAATTTTGTGCAGACCGATATGGCGGCTGAGGTTAAATACAACGTCAATAGGGGCTGCAATAAAGGTGGTGATGTGAATGGAAGGCATTGGATTTTTATTGAGTGCTGAATATTACTGCAATGTTTATACCAATGTATGGAAAATGCGAACCAGTCTGACGCCCCCGTCTGACGGGGATTTGTACGTTCTACAGGAAAGGAACCTTTACCACCTTTGCTTTCAGCAACTTATCTCTTACCTCAATAAAAATATCTGAATTAAAATCAGCATGTGCTGTTGCCACATAACCCAGGCCAATTGCCTTTTGCAGAGAAGGCGATTGAGTTCCGCTGGTAACTTTCCCAATTTCTTTTCCATTGGCATCTTTGATCTTGTAATCATGGCGGGGAATGCCACGGTCGATCATTTCAAAACCAACCAGTTTTCGTTTTACTCCCTCCGCTTTTTGTTGTTCAAAAACTGCTTTTGAAGTAAAGTCTTTCGTGAACTTGGTAATCCAGCCCAGCCCACCTTCTAATGGAGAGGTGGTATCATCAATATCATTACCGTATAAACAAAAAGCTTTTTCCAAACGAAGTGTATCTCTTGCACCAAGCCCGATGGGTTTAATACCAACAGAGGCGCCTGCTTCAAAAATGGTGTCCCAAATTTTATCTGCAGCACCATCAATATCCTCAAAGTAAATTTCAACACCACCGGCACCGGTATAACCTGTTGCACTCACCAATACATTTTCAACACCTGCAAATTTTCCTTTGGTGAATGTGTAATATTTTAAATTGAGAATATCCATATCAGTTAACGGCTGCAAAACTTTTGTTGCATTCGGTCCCTGGATAGCAAGTAAACAGGTTTTGTCGCTGATATTGTGCATCTCAGCATGGTTGGTATTGAACTGCTGAATCCAGTTCCAGTCTTTTTCAATATTGC
>JANOIQ010000443.1:0-9241 GCA_031407835.1 Chitinophagaceae bacterium | reverse complement strand
TTGTTTAAACCATTTGTTCCAAAGGCAATGCTGGGAAAACGTACACTGAATAATTTTCACTACCGTAATGCAATACTTGATATTGAACTGAATGGATATGGAAGCAAAATTGTTTCTTTTGAATTAGATGGAAAGAAAACTGCTTTATTTGAAATTCCAGAAACACTTACCGGAAAACATACTATTAAAATCATGTTAAACAACCAGGTGCCGCCAAATTCTTCGACCAATCAGCAACCTGTTGTATTTACATTACCTGCACCAGTGGTAAAATACGAAAATCAGAAAATATTCTGGGAATCGGTTGAAAAAGCAGCAGGCTACATAATTCTGATCAATGGAAAAAAGGTATTCAAAACGAGTAACACATTTGTAAAAGTAAAGCCGGGTGTATATGCCGAACACCAGGTAATTGCTTTGGATAAAAACAATAATGGTTCTTTTGCTTCAGAGCCGGTTGTTACAGTTGATGATCAGTATATCCAGGTTTTGCCTGCTGAAAATGTTGCAGAAAAATCAACCTTGGTTTACAAGGGTTTTACCGGCGATGGGTTTATTGAAATCAGTACAACGGTGAACAAATTTGTTCAATTTAAAGTAAATGTAGCTTCAGATGGTTTGTATGCTATTGACTTTCGCTATGCCAACGGCAACGGGCCAACCAATACAGAAAACAAATGTGCTATACGAACACTTTCAGTTGATGGAAAGAAAATCAATGCAATAGTTTTTCCACAGCGGGGAAAGGATGAGTGGAGCAACTGGGGCTTCAGCAATGCTTTGAAAGTGAACTTTATAAAAGGAACGCATGTTATTACTATTTCACTGGAAGATTTCAATGAGAACATGAATGGCGAAATTAACCAGGCCATGATTGATTATTTAAGAATAGTAAAGGAAGAGTGATTTTATTTTTCACGTTTTCACCACCAGAATCTTCTATTTTGGAGGTTAATTCAACAGGCAAGGCAGAATTGGCCCAATTTTTTCAGGTTATTATCCTTAGCCAAGAGCTTGTTAAAAGGAAATAAAAGTACAAACGGCCAATAAGCCCTCACCTTTTCTCGTTAATTTTATGGAATTGTATTATGTCAACCCTAATAAAATATATGTTTAGTAAAAAAAGTCTACTGATTATTTTAGTACTGCTTTTAGGAGGTAGTATCTTTTATGCAGTTCAATCATCCTCTACCCGTAAAGAACCCGGTAGCCGTTTTGAACGTATCCTTCAATTAGTCGGGGAATTTCTCGAAGAAGGGCATTTCAATCCCAAAAAGATTGATGATACATTTTCAAAAGAGGTGTTTGCCAAATACCTGAAAAGTCTGGATCCGGATAAAACTTATTTTCTTGAACCGGATTTTATTCAACTAAAAAAATTCGAGACAAAGATTGATGATGAAATTCATGGTTCTAAATTAGAATCATTCTATCTGTTCAATAAGCTTTATATACAAAGAGTGCAGGAAGCATCATTGCTGTATAAAGAAATTCTTCAGAAGCCTTTCGATTTCAACACTGACGAATCCTATTCAGATGATGAAGAAAAAACCGCATTTGCAAAAACAGAAGCAGCCCGCAAAGAAGTTTGGCGCAAGAAGCTGAAGTATATGACACTCAGCACCTATGTTGATTTGATTGAGCAACAGGAAAAAAATAAAGCAAAAGAAGGTTTCACTGCTAAAACAAACGTAGAACTGGAAAAGGATGCTAGAGAGAAAGTAAGCAAGTCACTTGATAAAATGTTTGACCGCTTCCGCAACCGGTTTAAAGATGAAGATCGTTTTAACCTGTTTGTGAATGATATTACTGAATCAATGGATCCCCATACTACTTATTTTCCCCCCATTGAAAAGCGTTCTTTTGATGAACAGATGAGTGGTGAGTTTTTTGGTATCGGTGCATCATTAACTGAAGAAGAAGGGAATATCAAAGTAGCCACAGTTGTTACAGGAAGTCCGGCGGCTAAATCGGGCCAGATTCAAATCGGCGACATTATTCAAAAAGTGGCCCAGGGTAAAGATGAACCGCAGGATCTTACAGGATTTGAAGTTCCTGATGCAGTTCGGTTAATCAGAGGTAAAAAAGATACAGAAGTAAGGTTAACAATTAAAAAAGCAAGCGGTGAAATAAAGGTTGTATCAATCATCCGTGAAAAAATTAACCTGGATGAAACTTTTGCGAAGAGCACTATTATAAAAGGTCCAAATAATTATAAAATCGGCTATATCTATCTCCCTGAATTTTATGCAAACTTTCAGGATCCTAACGGTGCCCGTTGCGCAGCTGATGTAGCTAAGGAAATCGTTAAATTGAAACAGGAAGGAATCAATGGTATTATCCTCGATTTGCGCTTAAATGGCGGAGGCTCTTTAATGGACGTTGTGCAAATGGTTGGCTTATTTATCGAAGATGGTCCGGTTGTGCAGGTAAAGAGCAGGGATGAGGCTCCATCTATTTTGCGTGACAGAGATAACAATGTATTATGGAACGGCCCTTTAACTGTAATGGTAAATGAGTTCAGTGCTTCGGCTTCTGAAATATTTGCTGCAGCAATACAGGATTACAAGCGTGGATTGGTAATCGGCAGCACAACCACATATGGCAAAGGAACTGTACAACGTAGTATTCAACTTGAACGTACCAGCTGGACAAGTGGTAATCCTTCTGAATTGGGAGATATTAAATTGACTTTACAGAAGTTCTACCGTATAAGCGGAGCAAGCACACAATTGAAAGGCGTTAGTTCGGATATTATTTTGCCTGATCAGTATGAATACCTGAAGCTGCGTGAAAAAGATGATCCGGATGCATTGGCATGGGATGAAATTAGCAGCACACAATACAAGGTTTGGAAAAGTGATTTTGATCTCAACAATGTCATCAACCGCAGTAATGAAAGAGTAAAACAAAATAAATCTTTTCAGTTGATTAAAGAAAATACAGACTGGTTATCAAAATACAACGACAAGCTGTATTCATTAAACATTACAAAATACCGTCAGGATAAGAAAACATTAAGTAATACAATCAAAACGATTGATTCTTTAACAAAGATGCAAACGCCACTTGAAGTTGTAAGTCTGGCTGTTGATCTGCAACGGATCAGCGGAGATAAAGGCAAAGAAGAAAGAAACACCGCTTTTGTTAACCGTTTAAAAACTGATCTTCATTTAGGTGAAACTGTGAATGTGATGAATGATATGATTCAACAGTATTATATCGCACAGAACAAATTATCCGATCGTAAGAATTAAAAAATAAATCAGTAAACAATAAAGCCCCAAATCGGGGCTTTATTGTTTTTGGAGAATATCGATGGTTCGTTGAACCATCCCTTCAGTTACATCAAGGTGTGTAACAAAGCGTACCTGATTTTTACCCATAGTAAAGCACAAAATTCCGTTCTCTTTTAGTTGCTCAACAAATTGAGTTGCAGATGTTCCTTCCTTCATGGTAAAGATGATGATGTTGGTTTCAACAGGTAACACCGTTTCAACTTTAGGGTGGGAGAGAAGAGCCTGCTCAATTTGTTTGGCATGCAGATGATCAGCAGCAAGCCTGTCAATATTTTTTTCTAATGCATATAAACCACCCGCAGCAATAAAACCAGCCTGTCGCATTCCACCACCAAATACTTTTCTTACTCTTCTTGCTTTTTTAATGACCTCTTTGGTTCCCAGCAAAACACTCCCAACCGGCGCACCTAATCCTTTGCTCAGGCAAATAGAAATGGAATCGAATATCTGACCGTAATCTTTGGCGGTTTGCTGTTTGGCTACAAGAGCATTAAAGAGCCTTGCCCCGTCTAAATGAAGTATCAGTTTATTTTCGAGGCAAATTTGTTTGATTGACTGAATATCAGAAAGTTCATAGCAACTTCCGCCACCACGATTACTTGTATTTTCCAGAACTACCAGACTTGAAATGGGCTTATGTACATCATCCGGATTGTTGACTCCTTCAGCAACCTGTGAAGCAGTTACTTGGCCTCTATTTCCATGCAAAAGCTGAACAGATGATCCTGAGTTAAAAGCAATTCCTCCACCTTCGTATTGATACACATGTGAAAGTTCATCACAAATCACTTCATCGCCCGGTCTTGTGTGAACTTTAATAGCTATCTGGTTTGTCATCGTACCGCTGGGGCAAAACAAACCAGCTTCCATTCCAAACATAGTTGCTGCCGCTTCTTCCAGTTTATTCACAGTTTCATCTTCACTGAATACATCATCACCAACCTTAGCCAGCATCATAACTTCCATCATTTCGTTTGTTGGCTTCGTAACTGTGTCACTTCTAAGGTCAATCCATTCCATATCAATAGTTTAAAAAGAAAATATTAACAAAAATAACTGTTCCTTTGACAACAATTAGTTTGATTATTGTGTTTATTATAAGGATAAAAATTCCACTGCAAACGTTACAATCTTACCCAATTTAGCCTCAATTATACACATGGGCTATGAAAAGCGGTCATTGAGTCGTAACTTTGCTGACGGTAACAGAGGATTCTTAACCAGTCTTTCACACTACAAGGTCGAATTTCCCTGTCTTAGCAACTTACAAACAATTAAGAAGAATACATTATGCGGCAGCTCAAAATTGCAACTCAGATTACTAACCGTGATTCACAAGCGGTTGAAAAGTACTTACAGGAAATCTCTAAAATTCCAATGATTAATCCTGAAGAGGAAACAACTCTTGCACAAAGGATTAAAATGGGTGATCAACGGGCTTTAGACAAATTGGTACAATCGAACCTTCGTTTCGTTGTATCAGTGGCCAAACAATATCAGCACCAGGGTTTATCATTAAGCGATTTGATCAATGAGGGAAACCTCGGCTTGATTAAGGCTGCTCAGCGTTTTGATGAAACTAAAGGTTTTAAATTCATTTCTTACGCTGTTTGGTGGATTCGTCAGTCAATTCTGCAGGCATTGGCTGAGCAGGGTCGTTTGGTTCGTTTACCACAGAATAAGATCGGAACTTACAACAAAGCCAATAAAGCCTATATGGCTTTTGAACAGGAGCATGAAAGGGAGCCTTCAACTGAAGAGCTTGCTGATATCTTGGAAATGAGCGAAACAGAGATCAACAATATCTTCCAGAGTAATACCCGTCATACCTCACTCGATGCACCAGTGCACGAAGCTGAAGATGTGGCCATGGGCGATTTGCTGGAAGGAAGCGATGATACGGATGAAGATGTAATGAAGGATTCACTACGAAATGAAATACGTCGTGTATTGAAATCACTCAGTCCCCGTGAAGCAGAAATTGTAAATGCTTATTTTGGATTGGATGGTGAAAATGGTGTTACTATTGAGCAGATTGGTCAGAAATACGACTTAACCAAAGAACGTATCCGCCAGATCAAAGAAAGAGCCATTAAGCGTTTGCAGAAAGCACGCTACAGCAATGCATTGAAAAGTTATCTCGGCAACTAATTTATATGGGTATTAAGTATCAATCCCCCCGACAGATCGGGGGGATTATTTTTTACCGAAATGTGAAATTCTGCCAAATTGATTTCCGAAAAAAAATCCTGACGTAAATTTGAAGTATGTACAGATTTGTTTTGCTCACTCTATTAACCCTGAGTTTTATTGGTTGCGAAAAGAAAGTACAGTTTGATCTGAAAGATGCATCTGAGCTTTTAACAGTGGATGCTACTATTGAAACTGGCCAGGATCCGGTGGTTATTCTTACCAAAAGCCTCAATTACTTTTCAAAAATTACAGTGGAAGTGCTTAGTCAATCCCTGATCAAAGATGCTGAAGTGTATATTAGTGACGGTACAAAAACACATAAACTGAAACGATACGATGTTAACTTGCCCGGCAATGTTCCGTTCAGCCTCTATTCAAGCGATCCGCTTGATCCGGCAACTGTCATCAAAGGTGATTTTGGGAAAAACTATCAATTGAGGATTGTATGGAAAGGAACAGAATACACTTCGAACACAACCATCCCCTTGTTAAGAAAAACAATTGATTCACTATGGTGGGTAAAAGCACCGAACACAGCTGACACCAGTAAGAAAGTGGTGGCAAAAGCGAAAGTGACCGACCCTCCTGGATTTGGTGATTATGCCCGCTATTTTACCAAAGTAAACAGCGGAAGTTTTTTACCCGGACTGAATTCGGTATTCGATGATCAGCTTGTAAACGGAACAACCTATATGGTTGATGTTGACCGAGGTGTTGACCGCAATGCAGATATTAACTTTGAAGAATATGGTTTCTTTCAAAAAGGTGATACCGTAACAGTTAAGTTCAGCAATATCAATAAAGCCACTTTTGATTTTTGGAGAACTGTTGAATACAGTTATTCCAGCATTGGCAATCCCTTTTCATCACCTACAAAAATCATTGGGAATATCAGTAACGGAGCCTTAGGATATTTTGGAGGTTATGCCAACCAGTTTAAAACAATTATAATACCCCGTTAATTATCCACAACCGATTTCACTGTACTCAATGTTACATTGAGTATGATGAGATAAGATTAATTTTATTGACTTATAAAAATTTTGAAGACGAATATGGAAGCAGCAGAAAAAGTTCATTGTTTAATTATCGGATCAGGACCGGCAGGATACACGGCCGCTATTTATGCATCAAGAGCCAATATGAAGCCTGTATTGTATCAGGGAATTCAGCCAGGTGGACAGTTAACCATTACAACAGAAGTTGAAAATTATCCCGGTTATGCCGATGGTGTACAGGGGCCGGAGATGATGGTTGATTTTGAAAAACAGGCAGCAAGAATGGGTGCCGATATCCGTTATGGTTTAGCAACAAAAGTTGACTTTAGTTCAACCCCGCATAAAGTTTGGATTGATGATGAGAAACTCATTGAAGCAGACAGTGTAATTATTTGTACCGGTGCCAGTGCCAAATGGCTGGGATTGGAAAGCGAACAGCGTTTGAATGGCTATGGTGTAAGTGCCTGTGCTGTTTGTGATGGTTTCTTTTTCCGTGGCAAAGAAGTGGCGATTGTTGGTGCAGGCGATACTGCAGCAGAAGAAGCATTATACCTCAGTAAACTTTGCACAACAGTACATATGCTTATCCGTAAGGATGCTATGCGGGCCAGCAAGGTAATGCAGGATCGTGTTTTGAAAACGCCCAATATCAAAGTCTATTTCAACACTGAAACCATTGAAATTCTTGGCGAGACCAAAGTGGATGGCATGAAGGTGAAGAATAATAAAACGGGTGAGGAATCTGTGATAACTGTTCAGGGTTTCTTTGTGGCTATTGGTCACGAACCCAATTCAGTCATCTTTAAAGATTTTCTTGCTATGGATGAAGCAGGTTATATCAAAACCATTCCCGGAACATCAAAAACGAATGTGGAAGGTGTTTTTGCAGGTGGTGATGTGCAGGATAAAATTTACAGGCAGGCAGTAACCGCTGCCGGCAGTGGTTGCATGGCAGCACTGGATGCAGAACGGTATTTATCAGCAAAAGGAGTTGTTTAAAGCATTTTTTTAAAAGATAGTCCCGCTAATACAGCGGGACTTTTTTATTTTCGGCCAATGATAGCAGTACATTTAAAAGATTTGAAATTTCATGCCTTTCATGGTTTGTATGCAGGCGAAGAAAAAGTGGGAGGGCCTTTTGAGGTGAATCTGTCAGTGTGGTATGACCCGGGCGGACCTGTTACTTCCATTGATCAAACAATCAACTATGTTGTACTGTTTAACATCGTAAAGCAGCATATGCAGGAAAGAACAAGTCTTTTAGAGATGGTTGCAGAAAAAATCTGTTATACCATTAAGGATCGTTTTGCCGTTATTAATGAAATAACAATCGATATTTACAAATGCTCGCCACCCATTGAAAATTTCCAGGGTAAAACCGGCATAACCATGCACAAAACATATTAATCAGCTCCCATGCAGAAATTCGCATTCGTTTTATTCCTTTCCATGTTTTATTCGTGGTCTGTTTTGTCGCAGACAGTTGATGAACTTGTAAAACAGGGCGATTTGCTGGAAAAGCAATTTAAAGAAGAAGAGGCATATCAGAAATTTAAAGAAACGATCAAGCTGCAGCCTCATCATTTATATGCACTTACCCGTTGCAGTGAACTGGCAAGCAGAATTGGAAGAAGACAGCTGACCAAAGAAAAACAAATGGATTTTTATGCGGCAGCAAAGATTTATGCAGAAAGAGCGCTGAAAATAAATCCAAAAGACAGTGATGCAAATGTGGCAATGGCACTTGCTTATGCACGCATGTCTTTGCTGAAAAGCGGGAAAGAAAAAGTTGCTTATGTACGTGAAATTAAAACCTATTCTGACCGGGCACTTGCATCAAACCCTGAAAATTTTAAAGCATTGTTTGTAATAGCCAGATGGCATTATGAAGTAAGTAATCTTTCCGGTATAGAAAAGGCAGCAGTAAAAGTGTTTTTTGGCGGCTTACAGAAAAACTCTCTTGATTCAGCATTGATTTACTATGAACGGGTAAGAGCAATCAGGCCCGACTTTATTTTAAATTATCTTGAACTGGCAAAGGCTTACAATAAGAACAACAAAAGACAGAAAGCCATTGACATTCTGAAATACATGCTTAAGCTACCCAATACAGCAGCTGACGATCCAACAGTAAAAGCAGAAGCAAAACAATTACTGGAAGCATGGAAATAACAGTCATTCAGGAATAATAAATAGTTTTGCCACTCAAGCAACTGATTTGAACGCAACCGTTTTTTTATTTACGCCGCCTTTTACACAGTTAAATACTCCGTATCCTGCAACCGCTTACCTCAAAGGTTTTCTTAATACAAAAAACATCACTTCATTTCATGCTGATCTTGGTATTGAAGTAACTCTTGAATTATTTTCTAAAAAACGATTGGAGAAATTATTCAACAGGATTTCAGCAGATAAGGTTTATTCAGAAAATGCACAACGCATTCTTGCTCTCAGGACTGAATATATCAACTGTATTGATGATGCCATTTTGTTTTTGCAGGGGAAAAATCCCACCATTGCTCATTTGATTGCATCAAGAAATTTTTTACCTGAAGCAGGTCGTTTTACTGAATTAAGCGATCTGCATTGGGCTTTCGGCACAATGGGGTTGCAGGACAAAGCCAAACATATTGCTACATTGTACCTTGAAGATTTATCCGATGTCATCAAAGAATGTGTGGATGAACATTTCGGCTTCAGTCGTTATGCCGAACGCCTGGGCCGAAGCGCTAACAGCTTTGATGAACTGTA
>JANOIQ010000415.1:0-14833 GCA_031407835.1 Chitinophagaceae bacterium | reverse complement strand
AATAGCAATAAACGAAGACAGAATATCAGCCTTCCCTTTCTTTACACATACATCATGCTCGTAATGTGCAGAAGGTTTACCATCAGCTGTTCTGATGGTCCATCCATCTTCATCATGAAACACATCTTTTACTCCAAGGTTGATCATTGGTTCAATGGCAATCACTGTTCCTTCTTTTAATTTAGCACCGGTTCCACGCTTTCCAAAATTAGGAACCTGCGGATCTTCGTGCAGGTTACGTCCAATACCATGACCAACCAGTTCTCTTACCACACCATACCCATGCTGCTTCTCTGTATAATCCTGTATCGCAAACGCAATATCACCAGTGCGGTTACCATGCACTGCTTTCTCAATGCCTTTGTATAAAGATTCTTTTGTAACACGCAGCAATTTTTTTACTTCATCAGTTGTAGTTCCAATAATGAATGTATATGCACTGTCGCCATGGTATCCGTTCATGAATACCCCCACATCAACCGAAACAATATCACCATCTTTCAATACATTATTCGTAGGAAATCCATGTACCACTGCATCATTAACCGATATACAGCTTACAAAGGGATAGCTGTTCTGATAATTTTTAAAATTAGATGCAGCTCCATGATCCCGGATAAACTGCTCCAACTTTGCATCTATCTGCATGGTTGTAACTCCTGCTTTCAGAAATTTTGCAGCTTCAGCAATAGCTTCGCCCACCAGCAAAGCGCTTTTGCGGATCAATTCAATTTCAACTGGTGAACGATAATGAATCATAACTTCCTTATTAAAAAACCCCGGCTTTGTTTGCCAGGGTTTATTGTATTTCAATGCGTTTATTAAATAGCTGATGAAGATACTGTCTGGCGTCCCTGTATCTTACCGCCTTTCATCAAACCATCATATTGCCTCATGAGTAAATGAGTTTCGATTTGTTGTAAGGTATCTAAAATTACACCCACCATAATCAACAGTGAAGTACCTCCAAAGAAAGTGGAGAAACCACTGGTTACTCCTAAGTTCTTTGCAATACCCGGCATAATACCTACAATTGCGAGGAAAATAGCACCTGGTAAAGTAATACGATCCATGATCTGTCCAATATAATCAGCAGTAGGCTGTCCGGGTTTAACACCTGGAACAAATCCATTATTCTGTTTTAAATTATCAGCAATTTGTTTTGGATTAAAGATCAATGCAGTGTAAAGGAACGTAAATCCAATTACAAGAATTGAATAGATAACCATGTACCAAACATTTCCATGATCACTCAGTGTAGCAGCTACACCTTTTGTTGCGTTAAATCCCGTAAGTAAAGTTGGCAGGAACATAATTGCCTGGGCAAAGATGATCGGCATTACACCTGAACTGTTTACTTTAATTGGAAGGAACTGTCGTGCACCACCAAACTGACGGTTACCCACAATTTGCTTGGCATAATTAATGGCAATCTTTCTTACGCCCTGTACAAGAATAATCAATCCCATAATAATGGCAACCAAAACGGCAATTTCAATCATAAACTTCAGCAAACCACCACCTGCTGTATTTGATTTTGCATCAAACTCAGCTGCAATAGATGCAGGGAAACGTGCAAGGATACCAATCATGATGATGAGTGAAGTACCATTACCTAGACCTTTATCAGTAATACGTTCGCCTAACCACATTACAAACAATGTACCTGCAGTTAAAATAACTGTGGTAGATAACCAGAAGAAAGGAGTGAATGAGGTTAAAATAGCACCTCCGGCAATTTCAGGACTCTTCAGGTAAGTTACATAAGCACTTGCCTGGAAGATGGTAACAATAACTGTGAGGTATCTTGTCCACTGATTGATTTTCTTACGTCCGCTTTCACCTTCTTTCTGCATCTTCTGTAACTGAGGCACCATAATGCTCATCAACTGCATAAAGATTGACGCAGAGATATAAGGCATGATACCTAATGCAAAAATGGAAGCACTTGAAAATGCACCACCTGCAAATGAATCAAAAATTCCTAATATACCTTCTTTCGCTTTTGAATTAAGCTGTTCTAATCCATTTGGGTCAACCCCTGGCAAAACAATATGTGAACCCACCCGGTATACCAACAGCAATAAAAGAGTGTAAACAATCTTTGTTTTCAACTCCTCAATGCTCCAGATATTCTTTAGGGTTTGTATGAGTTTTTTCACTTGGAAATTTCTTTTTTAAATAATTGCTGAAAAGAAAAAAGACGCATTTTCATGCGTCGGACAAATATCGGTAAAAATTACCTCACAATTTCAACGCTTCCACCGGCTGCTTCAATCGCAGCTTTTGCTTTTTCGCTTAATGCGTTTACTTTGAAAATAATCTTTGTTTTAATTTCACCGTTTCCAAGAATTTTAATTCTGTCGGTACGGCTGATTAAACCATTGATATAAAGGTTTTCAAGAGAAAACTCATTCAAACCGTATTTTTCAGTAATTACTTCAACCTGTCCGAGATTGAATACACGGTATTCAACACGATCAGGGTTCTTGAAGCCACGCTTTGGAACACGACGCTGAATAGGCATCTGTCCACCTTCATGAGCCATTTTACTTTTATAACCCGCACGGCTCTGGCCGCCCTTGTTACCTTTTGTAGATGTACCACCCTTACCGGATGCTTCACCACGACCAATACGTTTTTCTTTGTGAGTTGAACCTTCAGCAGGTTGTAAATTGTGCAGTTTCATTTGCTTTTATTTTGTACTTACGCTCCGAAAGCATTCGGAGCTCGCTTATTAATTAATTATGCTAATTCTTCAATCTTAAGTAAGTGATTCACTTTGTGAATCATACCCAGTATCTGAGGAGTTCCAATTACCTCGTTGGTAGAATTGGTCTTGTTCAAACCAAGTGCTTTCAGCGTTTGCTTCTGGCGCTCAGGTCTGTCAATCGGGCTTTTTACTAAAGTGATTTTTATCTTTTTCATTTGAAATTCAGTTTAAGGTTTGAAGGTTTAAAGTTTAAGGTATCAAAAACATTCAACCTTCAACTTGAAACATTAAACGTATTTTCTTATCCGTTAAATATTTTCTTTAATGACAGGTTACGTGTTCTTGAAACATTCAGGGGCTCACGCAACATCGCTAAAGCTTTGAAAGTTGCCTTTACCACGTTGTGTGGATTAGCTGAACCCAAAGATTTTGCTAATACGTCAGTAACACCTGCGCTTTCCAATACAGCACGCATACTGCCTCCTGCAATTACACCAGTACCATGAGCGGCTGGCTTAATCAACACTTTAGAAGCGCCTTCTTTTGCCAATTGATCATGAGGAATTGTACCTTTCATAACAGGAACTTTAATGAGATTTTTCTTCGCATCTTCAATTCCTTTCTGAATAGCCATCTGTACTTCTTTAGCTTTACCTAAACCATGACCTACTACACCGTTCTGATTTCCTACAACAACAAGTGCAGAGAAACTGAAGGCACGACCACCTTTGGTAGTTTTAACAACACGGTTGATGGACACTACTTTTTCTTTCAGTTCCAGATCACCTGCCTTTACTTTGTTTGTAATTACTTTCGACATTTATATTGTATTAAATGTTTACGATTGATTAGAATTTTAATCCGCCTTCACGGGCACCTTCAGCAACTGCTTTAACACGGCCATGGTATAAAAAACCACCGCGGTCAAATACAACTGTTAACAGACCCAGCTCAGAAGCTTTGCGTGCAATCGCTGCACCAACCAACTTACTTGATTCAAGCCTCGTTACTTTTTGTGCCTTGATGTCTTTATCTCTTGAAGATGCTGCTGCAATGGTTTGACCAGTTACATCATCAATCAACTGAACATAAATATCAGAGTTACTGCGAAACACACTTAAGCGTGGTTTTTCAGCTACGCCGGCAACTTTCTTGCGTACAGCGAAACGGATCTTTTGTCTCCTGATTGTTTTACTACCTGTCTTCATTTCTGTTTATTTATACTTCCTGATACTGCCAGGAAATTATTTACATTTTATTTACCAGCTGCTTTACCTGCTTTACGACGAACAACTTCACCGAAGTATTTAACACCCTTTCCTTTGTATGGTTCAGGTTTGCGTAAGCTGCGGATCTTTGCAGCAACAGCACCAATAAGCTGTTTGTCAATACCATCCAATGTAATCATCGGGTTCTGACCTTTTTCCTGAGCAGTAGCAACTTTGAGTTCACTGGGAATTTCAAAAATGATATTGTGAGAATACCCTAAAGCCAGATCAAGAACATTACCCTGGTTGGCAGCTTTGTAACCTACACCCACCAGTTCAAGCTTCTTCTGAAAACCTTCTGTAACACCCTTCACCATGTTTGAAACCAGTGAGCGGTACAAACCATGCATTGCACGGTGACGACCCTGATCTGTTGGACGGTTAAATGTTACATGATCACCTACCACTTCAACAGTGATATCACGATCAATGTTTTCTGTCAATACACCTTTGGGGCCTTTTACTGTAACCACATTGTCAATGCCAACTGTAATGGTCACTCCTTGTGGAATTACTACGGGCTGTTTACCTATACGGGACATAAAATCTGTTTTAAATTATTTTTATTTGCGTTGTTGACCGGTCAGCTTCGTATAGTTTCAGCTTAATGTATCAGCAACAATTTCTTTTTTTAGTAGATGTAGCACAATACTTCACCACCAACATTACCTGCTTTCGCCTGCTTATCAGTCATTACACCTTTTGATGTACTGATGATGGCAATACCTAAACCATTTTTTACACGGCGGAAGTCTTCTGGTTTTGAATACTGACGTAAACCCGGACGGCTGATTCTTTCTAATGCCTGAATAGCAGGAACACGTGTTTGAGGATCGTATTTCAGGGCAATTTTAATAACGCCCTGTTTGTTATCTTCTTCAAACTTGTATTTTAATATATAACCCTGTTCGTATAAAATTTCAGTAATACGCTTCTTAAGATTAGATGCAGGAATTTCAACAATTCTGTGGCCTGCCATCTGTGCATTTCTAACACGTGTAAGAAAATCTGCAATAGGATCTGTAACCATTTTATTCTTTAATTGAATGATTTAAAATTTGTTTTCTAATATGTGCATCATATTCAATACCTGCACATCATCCCACCCGGGATTGGCTTCTTACCAGCTTGCTTTTTTAACACCTGGTATCTGTCCGTTCAAGGCCATATCACGAAACATGATACGGGAGAGGCCGAAGTAACGGATATATCCTCTCGGACGACCTGTTAACTGGCAACGGTTTTTCAAACGTACCGGAGATGCATTCTTTGGCAATTCATCCAAACCTGCATAATCGCCGGCAGCTTTTAAAGCAGCACGCTTTACGGCATACTGAGCAACCATTTTTTCTCTTTTGTGTTGACGGGCTGTTACTGATTTCTTAGCCATAATTTATAATTAATCTTTTTTAGCATTTTTGAAAGGCATTCCCATTTCTTTCAGCAATTCGTATGCTTCTTCGTTGGTTGATGCGCTTGTTACAAAAGTGATATCCAGGCCGGTGATTTTATTCACTTTGTCAATATCAATTTCAGGAAAAATGATTTGCTCTGTAACACCCATAGTATAGTTACCACGGCCATCAAACGATTTATCATTTACACCTTTAAAGTCACGTACACGTGGAAGTGATGCAGAAATTAATCTGTCGAGGAATTCATACATATTTACACCACGTAATGTAACACGGGCGCCGATAGGCATTCCTTTACGCAGCTTAAAGTTGGAAATATCTTTCTTTGATGATGTTGCAATTGCTTTCTGTCCACTGATAGTAGTCAGTTCTTCAATAGAAATATCAACAAGTTTCTTATCATTCACCGCTCCGTTAACGCCGCGGTTCAGGCAGATTTTTTCCAGTTTTGGAACCTGCATGATGCTTTTGTAACCAAAACGTTTCATTAAAGCAGGTACAACTTCTGTTTTGTACTTACTTACCAAACGGGGTGTATATTTTGTTGTGCTCATGTGCTTCTTATTTTAACCTTAGTTCAAATTATTTTACAGGTTGTCCTGATTTTTTTGAAACCCTAACCAGCTTTCCGCTTTCACGGCTGCGCTTTACTTTAGTAGCTTGTTTACCATCCCACAACATCACATTTGAAATGTGGATAGGGGCTTCTTTTTTTACAATACCACCTTTTGTATTCTGGGCCGACGGCTTTGTGTGCTTGGTTACAATGTTTACACCTTCAACCAGTACACGTGCTTCATCAGGAAATACTTCCAGGATGGTGCGTGGCTTTTTTACATCTTTATCATCACCGGCAATTACAACTACTGAATCGCCTTTCTTGATGCTAAACTTGGGTTTAAATCTCTTACTCATTTTATTATGCTTTGAGCTTTGAGCTATTAGCTTGTGGCTACTAGCTTTTGCTGATTAATTTCTCTTTCTTTTGCTAATGGCTCGTGGCTATCAGCTAATGGCTTTTTTACAACACCTCAGGAGCCAGTGAAATAATTTTCATGTACCCTTTATCACGCAATTCCCTTGCTACTGGTCCGAAAATACGTGTACCACGGGGCTCATCAGATGCATTCAGGATTACCACTGCATTATCATCAAAGCGGATATAAGAACCATCCCTGCGGCGTAATTTGTTTTTGGTACGTACAATAACAGCTTTTGCTACTGTACCTTTTTTGATACCACCACCTGGTAATGCATCTTTTACGGTTACTACAATCTTATCGCCAATCTTTGCATAATCCTGGCCGCTGTTTCCCAATACTTTGATACAAAGAACTTCTTTTGCACCACTGTTATCGGCTACGTTTAATCTGCTTTCTTGCTGAATCATTTTTTTAAGCTTTTAGCTACTAGCTCTTTGCTGATAGCAATTAAAAACATTTTTATTTTTTACCCCTGCTAACAGCTTGCAGCTATCAGCTAACGGCTTTTCTTATTTCGCTTTCTCAACAACTTCCACCAATCTCCAACGCTTTGTTTTGCTAAGCGGACGGCTTTCCATGATTTTTACAGTATCGCCGATACCGCACTCATTCTTTTCATCATGAGCATGGAATTTAGTCGTTTTCTTAACGAACTTACCGTAGATGGGGTGTTTCACTTTACGTTCAACAGCTACAGTAATGGTTTTATCCATTTTGCTGCTGGTTACAACACCTGTCTTCGTTTTGCGCAAATTTCTTTCTAACATTTTTCGCTTTTTTTCTTTTCATGATGCCAAAGGCATCACTGTTTATTCAATGGATTATTTACCCAATTGTTTCGTTCTTAATTCTGTTTTTAAACGGGCAATATCACGGCGAAGGCCACGGATACTCACGGGATTCTCCAGGGGAGAAATAGCGTGTGCAAACTCCAGCTTTTTTAAACGCATTTCATCTTCTTTAATGCGTGCTGCGAGATCTGTAACATTCAGCTCTTTTATGCTCTTTAAATAATCAGTTGTCTTTGTTGCCATGTTAATCAGTTTAATATCAGTTCAGCTATAATTACGCCATTAAATCTCTGCGTACAATGAATTTTGTTTTGATGGGAAGCTTCTGTGCAGCTAATGCCATCGCTTCTTTTGCTACAGCTTCAGTTACGCCATCTGCTTCAAACAAAATGCGGCCTGGTTCAATAACAGCAGCCCATCCTTCGGGGTTACCTTTACCTTTACCCATACGTACTTCAGCAGGCTTACGGGTAATTATTTTATCAGGAAACACACGAATCCACACATTACCTTCACGTTTCATAGCACGTGTCATTGCCTGGCGTGCACTTTCAATCTGCCGGTTTGTTAACCATATAGGCTCTAATGCTTTTAAAGCATATGATCCAAATGAAATGCTATCTCCACGCTTGGCCACAGCTCGGATACGACCTTTTTGTTGCTTTCTGTGTTTTGTTCTTTTCGGCTGTAACATTATTAATAATATTTCTTGTTACTGTTTGTTATTTGTTTGTACTTCTTACTTCGTATCTCGTACTTGTATGAATACTTGTCTTAGTTATCCTTTTCTGCTGTCTCTGCGTTGTCCGCCTCCACCGCCACCACGACGATCATCTCTTCTTTCTCCACCTCTGTGACCACCGCCACCATGTTCTTCACGACGATCTTTTCTATCACTCACATCACTCTTACCACCAATGAAGTTCGGGTTCAGGTCACGCTTGGTTAATACTTCACCTTTACAAATCCATACTTTGATACCAATTTTACCATACACTGTTAAAGCAAACAGGTTAGCATAATCAATATCCATACGGAATGTATGTAATGGAGTACGACCCTGTTTAATTTCTTCAGTACGGGCAATTTCAGAACCAGCTAAACGTCCGCTTACTTTCACTTTAATTCCTTCAGCTCCCATACGCATGGCAGATGCAATGGCCATCTTCACAGCACGCTTATAGTTAATGCGGTTTTCAATTTGCCGTGCAATAGTATCAGCAACGATGGTTGCATCCACTTCCGGACGACGGATTTCCAAAATGTTTATCTGTACATCTTCCTTACCAGTCAATTTCTTTAATTCTTCTTTAATACGATCAACCTCTCCACCACCTTTACCAATGATGATACCTGGTTTTGATGTGTGAATGGTTACAATCAATTTGTTGAGTGTACGCTCAATCACAATCTTAGAGATACCGCCTTTATTAATACGTGCATTCAGATATGTTCTGATCTTGTTGTCTTCAATCAGCTTGCCGGCATAGTCTTTTTTACTACCATACCAGTTGCTGTCCCATCCGCGGATGATCCCTAACCTGTTACCAATTGGATTTGCTTTCTGACCCATAGAATGGTTTAATTAGTTTTATCAATTAATTTTTTATCTACTATAATGGTTACATGATTACTGCGCTTTCTTACTCTGTAAGCACGACCCTGCGGTGCAGGACGTAAACGCTTAACCATTCGTGCACCATCAACAAAAATTGTTTTTACAATCAGTGATGAGTCAGCCGCACTTTGTCCACTGTTCTTCTGTTCCCAATTATTGATGGCACTTTTTAATAATTTGCCAAGGGGAGTGGCAGAATGTTGTGGGTGAAACTCCAGTAATGCCAGAGCTTTTTCTACATCCAATCCACGAATAACATCAGCCAGCAAACGCATTCTGCGTGGCGATGTGGGATAATTTCTGAGTTTTGCTACTGCTTCCATTTTTTTTATCGTTTCATGTTAACGTGCTGCGCTTGCAGTTTTACTACTGTAAGCTTGTACGTTAAAAGTTATTATGATATCTTCTTGCTTGAGTGTCCTTTAAAGTTTCTTGTTGGTGCAAATTCACCTAATTTATGGCCTACCATAAATTCTGTTACATAAACAGGGATGAATTTGTTTCCGTTATGCACTGCGAACGTGTGACCAACAAAATCAGGAGTAATTGTTGAACGGCGACTCCATGTTTTAATGACACCTTTTTTTGATTTTCCTTCATTGATCGCTAACACCTTTGTTTCGAGGTGAGATGCTACATAAGGACCTTTTTTAATCGAACGAGCCATGTTTTATTTTTTTTCTTTTTTCCCTTTGAATCCTGAGCGGAGTCAAAAGATAAATGTTCCCGATTTCAGATTTTATTACTTCGCTGGTTTGCTGCCATCTTTACGCTGAAGAATGAGCTTATTAGAACCTTTATGCTTCGTACGTGTTTTCTGTCCTTTAGCATATTTACCGGTTCTGCTGCGTGGATGACCGCCGCTTGAACGACCTTCACCACCACCCATTGGGTGATCAACAGGGTTCATCGCTACTCCACGTGTACGTGGACGAATACCTTTCCAACGGTTAACACCTGCCTTACCTGCAGTTTCAAGACTGTGATCATTGTTTGATACCACACCAACTGTTGCATAACAATTGATCAGAATCTTACGAAGCTCACCACTTGGCATTTTCAATACAGCGTACTTTCCTTCTTTGTTAGTTAACTGTGCGCTTGTACCTGCACTGCGTACCAACTTACCACCCTGACCGGGCTGCATTTCAATGTTGTGAATGGTAGTACCCAATGGCATGTTCTTCATTTGAAGAGAATTACCTAATTCAGGAGCTACTGCATCACCCGATACAACTGTTGCACCAACTTTTAAACCGTTGGGGGCAAGGATGTAACGTTTTTCACCATCAGCATAATGCAACAAAGCAATAAACGCTGTACGGTTAGGGTCATATTCAATAGATGCTACTTTAGCAGGAACATCAATTTTATTACGTTTGAAATCAATTACACGGTATTTCTTTTTGTTACCGCCGCCAATGTAACGCATTGATCTGCGACCCTGTGCGTTACGGCCACCTGTTGACTTTACACTTTCAAGCAAAGACTTTTCAGGAGTATCCGTTGTAATTTCCGCATACGCATTCCCGATTCTCCATCTGGTTCCTGCGGTTACCGGTTTGTATTTCTTTAATGCCATTTTAAAATTCTTTTCAGTTTATAATGTCAATTCTTTGCGGCGTTTGACCCGCCATTCTTGTTTCAGTATTATACTGTACCGTATAAATCGATGGTTTCGCCATCAACAACAGTAACATAAGCTTTTTTAAACGCTGGCTTGCTTCCCTGGATATAACCGGCTTTCGTCATACGGTTTTTACTTTTGCGGGGAGATACCATTGTACGCACATCTTCCACTTTTACATTGTAGAATTCTTCTACAGCTTTTTTAATTTCAAGCTTATTGGCTTTGCGGCCAACACGAAAAGCGTAAGTGTTTCTTTTTTCCGTTAAACGATTGCTTTTTTCAGAAACAATCGGCTTTATTAATATTTCACTCTGTCTCATCTCGACGTTGTTTATTCAGTTCAATGATCAATTATGCAACAGCTGCTTCTTCTTCGCTGAAGATCTTGGCAGCACTTTCAGTTAATACGAGTACATCGTTGTTGATGAGATCGTATGTATTTACATCAGCCAGCAAAGTGCCTGTTACTCTTGGAACGTTGCGGAGGCTTAAATATAAATTGTCGTTATAGTCAGTAATTACAAACAAAGTTTTTTTACCGGCTACATTGATATTGCTGAGAAGCGTAAGAAATTCCTTTGTTTTAGGAGCTTCCATATTGAAATCTTCAACAACAACAATTGCATTTTCTTTTGCCTTATAAGAAAGAGCACCCATTTTAGCGAGGTCTTTTACTTTACGGTTCAATTTGAAGTCGTAACCGTGGGGTTTTGGACCGAAGATGGTACCACCACCTTTATACAAAGGGTTACGAATATTACCCTTACGTGAACCACCGGTGCCTTTCTGGCGGTGAAGCTTGCGGCTTGCACCCTGCACTTCCGCACGAGTTTTCACTTTGTGTGTTCCCTGGCGCTGCGCTGCCTGATATTGCTTTACTGCGAGGTAAATCACATGATCATTCGGTTCGATTCCGAAAATTTCTTCTGGTAATTCGATCGTACGACCTGTAGCTTTTCCTGATTTATTTAAAACGTCTACTTGCATGACTTCTTGAATTAGTTTGTTTACTTCTGGATGTATACGATTGAACCATTGTAACCCGGTACTGAACCACTCACAAGGATGTAATTCTTATCAGGGAAAATTTTCAATACTTTCAATCCTTTTACTTTCACTCTATCTGCACCCATACGGCCGGCCATCTTCATCCCTTTCATTACACGGGCAGCATCAGATGAGTTACCGAGAGAACCTGGTGCACGTGAACGATCATGCTGACCGTGTGACTGACCGCCCACACCATGAAAGCCATGACGTTTAACTACACCCTGGAAACCTTTACCTTTTGTAGTACCTACAACATCAACGCTTTCGCCTTCAGCGAAGATGTCGGTGGTAATTGTTTCACCAATATTTTTTTCGAGAGAATAATTGCGGAATTCTTTTACAACTTTCTTGGGAGAAGTGTTTGCTTTAGCGAAGTGATTCTTTTCAGCAGAAGTAGTGTTCTTTTCTTTCTTTTCGCCGAAAGCTAATTGAAGAGCGCTGTATCCGTCAGCGTCGTTTGTTTTTACCTGTGTAACAACACAGGGGCCAGCTTCAATGATGGTGCAACTGGTTTGCTTACCATCGGGACTGAAGATACTGGTCATGCCAATCTTTTTACCAATAATACCTTTCATTTTTTTTACAGTTTATGCCCTGTAAGGTTGTTGAGACATGACGCTTGGCGGCGTCATTCAATCCCCGTTTACCATCGACCTTTTCCTTTTTTCCACTTTGGATCGGAAGTACCGATGGTAAACTAACCACGAAGGGCTAGTTTATATGTTCCTCATCAGCCAACAGGCAAATGAGAATGATTTTGAAAATTCAGAGCTCTTTTTTACAGGCCGAAGCCGTATTGAGAGATGAAATGATTACTTATTTATAAGAACTGAGACAATTCGTCCGCCAGGCGGACAATCATCATGCTTTAATTTCTACATCAACACCACTTGGCAAGTCTAACTTACTTAGTGCATCAACTGTGCGACTGCTGCTGGTATAGATATCCAGCAAACGCTTGTGTGTACACAGCTGAAACTGCTCACGGCTCTTTTTATTAACGTGTGGTGAACGCAATACAGTAAAAATCCTTTTGCGGGTAGGTAAAGGAATTGGTCCTGTTACTACTGCCCCTGTGCTGCGAACCGTTTTCACGATTTTTTCAGCAGATTTATCGACCAGATTATGGTCGTATGATTGCAATTTGATTCTGATACGTTGAGCCATAAGATCTATCCCAAATTTTCAATTGGGAGCGCAAAGGTAGGGTTTGAAACATTTCCTGCAAAAAGTTTTAGGAACTTTTTTGAAGAAATTCCCTGAAATGCAGAACAAAAGAGAATTCAGGAGGAGATAATCAACAATTCTCCCTCAAAACTACTCATTAAAGGGGGATAAGCTTTTGAAAAACTGCGGCTAAAACTATTGTTCAGGAGTATTTGACCATTTTAAGAGCATTGTTCACATGCTTTTAGCACAGGGCTCATCCCCTTTTTCCTATTTTTGGCACTCATTATATATATATGAAGCCCATTTATAGTTTATTGTTGATTTTCTTTCTTGCAGCATGCAGTAACGACCCGCAAAAAGATGACTCTCCTCCTGTAGCAACAATACCGCCTCCAACGCAGATCAGTTACAGTTTATTGAAGGTATACCCGCATGACACATCTGCCTATACACAAGGGCTACAGTTTGTAAATGGTTTCTTATACGAGGGAACTGGCAATCCCGACTCAGTTCCAAATAAATCAAAGCTTCGGAAAGTAGACTATTCATCTGGTAAAATATTAAAAGAGACTTCTTTGCCCGGTATACTGTTCGGTGAAGGAATAACTGTTTTAGGTGATAAAATCTATCAACTTACCTGGCAGAATAAAAAAGGGTTTGTTTATAATTTCTCAGATTTTAAACTGATCAAAGAATTCAGCTACGATATTGAAGGATGGGGGCTTACCAACGATGGTAAGAACCTGATTGTAACAGATGGCAGCAGCAATATATATTTCTGGGATCCTGAAACCTTAAAAGAAATTAAACGCATCAATGTGCAGGATAATACCGGAATGAAGAACAACCTGAACGAATCAGAATACATCAATGGGTACATCTACGTCAATATTTATACAACGAATGAAATATTAAAGGTTGACCCAATAACCGGGAATGTAATTGGCCGGATTGATTTATCTGATTTGAAAAAAAATTATCCTGAATTAGGAAGCCCTCATTCGGATGTGTTGAATGGAATTGCCTGGGACAGTTCCGGCAACAGACTTTTCATTACCGGCAAATATTGGTCAAAAATGTTTGAAATCAGGTTAAATTAAATAGGCACCTGTAATTTCATCGCCTTTCAGTTCTACATAAATATGTTCTTCCAGTGTTGTGGCAATGGAAAGCCCAACATAATCTGGTTGAACCGGAAACGTTTTATGTGTACGTTCTACCAGAACCAATGTTTGAATCTGTTTTGGCTGAAAGTTGAGAAAGGGTTTTAATGCATACAGCATGGCCTTGCCGCTGTTGGCTACATCATCAATAATGACAATGGATTGATTATTGAACCCGATTTCCCTGTTAAGAAAAACTTCAACAGGATATCGTTTATCCATAATTATTTCAACCAGCTCTACATGAATATTACTGATTTCCATTACTTCCTTTGCCAGTAACCTGGCAACAGTATATCCACTTTCCCTGATGCCTGCAAAAAACAGTTGCTGTTCGGAGTAATTGCGTTCAGCTATTTCATAAGCCAGACGCTTCAGCTTAAGCAGAGTTGTTTCTTTATCTAAAATGTATTTCTTTTCCATATTTTAAAAATTACTTTAACCATGCAGCCATAGCGAAGTTAGGCATGGCATGTTAATTTTCAATTGGAATAACAACTAATTAAGTATGCTTTACCTAAATCGTTAGTACTTATCTTAGCAATACAAAAATCTTTCTATGCAGATTGTTCAGCAGGTCTTGTTTGCAGTTTGTCTGGTTGCAGCTATCTGGTTCTTCAGTAAAAAGGTGAAAGAAATTCGCCGCAATATTTTACTGGGTATTGATGAAGACCTGACTGATAATCCATCACAACGCTGGAAGAATATGCTGCTGCTGGCTTTCGGACAAAAGAAAATGTTCAAAAACCCATTAGTGGCTGTTTTGCATTTGTTTGTTTATGTTGGTTTCGTCATCATTAACCTGGAAGTTCTGGAAATTGTACTGGATGGTTTGCTGGGAACTCACCGTTTATTTCTTTCACCACTTGGTGGATTTTATTCGTTTCTTATTAACAGCTTTGAAATACTGGCCTTCCTGGTATTAGCTGCCTGTGTTATCTTTTTGATCCGCAGGAATATCATTAAACTGAAACGTTTTATCAGCAAAGATTTAAGTGGTTGGCCAGCAACTGATGCCAACAATATTCTTAT
>JANOIQ010000387.1:0-10609 GCA_031407835.1 Chitinophagaceae bacterium | reverse complement strand
AACCGGTACCATCCCAAATTACACCAAGTACTGGTTCATCTGTTTCCAGTAAATTATTTTCTGCTAATACTGCTGCAAAATGTGCCTCATGGTGCTGTACTTCAACAAGTGGGATTGCATTTTCTGCTGCATAATTTTTTCCCATCTCAGTTATAGCATATCCGGGATGTTTATCAACAATACAAATATCTGCTTCAAAACGAAGTAACCTGCTTATATGAGAAAGTGTATGCTGATAGCTTAACTGTGCATCATAACTTCCCTGATCACCTAAGTATTGACTGATATAACAACGGTTATTTTGAAAGAGCGTAAAACTGCTTTTCAGGTCTGCACCCATTGCAATCATTTGTACGTTGGTATGAGAAAAAGGGACAGGATAAAAATTCGGCGCCAATCCTCTTGAACGGCGCAGAATAATTTTTTGCTGATGAAGAGCGGTAAACTGCAGAACGCTGTCGTCCTGTGGCACAACAATTTCACGATCGCTGGTTAAAACAAAATCTGCAATCTCACCAAGATATTCAAGCGCTTCATCATCTTTATAAATAATCGGCGAACCGCTGATGTTGCCACTTGTTGCAATCAATGGTTTATTAAATTGTTGAGCTATTAATGCAAGTAAGGGGGAATAAGGAAGCATTACACCGATCTTATGTAACCCGGGGGCAATTAAATCGGAACAGATGCCTGACCCGGTTTTTTCTTTTAACTGGCATAGCACAATTGGTGATACAATACTTTGCAATGCTTCTTTTTCTTTTTCACTTAGCAGCACATCTTTTTCTGCTGATTGAATGGAAGGGTATAAAACCGCCAATGGTTTCGAAGGCCGTTGTTTCCTTTCACGCAAATTATTGATGGCAAAATAATTGGCAGCATCGGCCATGAGCAGGTAACCACCAATTCCTTTTACTGCAATGGTATGTCCGTTCTGTAATGCATCTTTCAGCATCAAAAGAATACAATCGTAATCATTGCATACATTTTCACCATCACTGTTATATAAATGCATGGAAATGCCACAGTCTTCACAGGAATTTGTTTGGCTGTAATATCGTCTATGTAACGGATGATGATATTCCTCTTTGCAATGCCAGCATTGTTCATACTCGTCCATTGTTGTGTAGGGCCGGTCGTATGGCAATGAGGTGATGATGGAATAACGTGGACCGCATTTGGTACAGGTGATAAACGGATAATGATAACGGCGATTTTTTTTATCAAACAATTCAGCTCTGCAATCTTCACATAATCCAAAATCAGGAGTGATCATTAATTCAGGATGCTGATGCTCTTCACTTTCAATTATGCTGAATTCATTGAATGGATGCAATGCAATTATACCTGCGTCATGATGCGTAATGATGGCATTGGCAGGAGGCTGATGAATAAGTTTTTTATAAAATTGTTTTAGAATGGTTTCTTCAGCTGTTGCTGTAATATGAACGCCGTTGGTTGAATTGGATACTGTTCCCTTAATCTTCATTTCTTCCGCAAGACGATACACATGCGGACGAAAGCCCACGCCCTGTACCATTCCGCTGATATGAATATGCCATGACTGCATTTGTATAAAATTTCAACACTGATTGTTGTTTTGTTTGTTTTCCAATAAGCAGATTAAACCAACGCCGCCTGCTCAACTTTTTGTTTCAGCCAGTTGTACCAAACAGTTAACCCCTCTCCTTTATAAGCACTTACTTCAATAAAAACAAGTGAAGGATTTATTTTTTTTGCATTCTCTTTGAATGTTTCCACGCTGAAGGGAACATAAGGTAACAGATCGGTTTTGTTGATAATGCAAACATGTGAGCTGTGAAACATATCCGGATACTTCAGTGGTTTATCATCGCCTTCTGTAACTGACGCAATCACCACTCTTGCTGTTTCGCCAAGATCAAACATTGCCGGACAAACAAGGTTGCCAACATTTTCAATAAACATCACCGCATTTTCTTTTGGTTTCATGTGTTGCAATGCATGCAGGATCATGTGTGCATCCAAATGACAACCTTTCCCTGTGTTGATCTGCACAACTGGTGTTCCTGTTGCATGAATACGATCGGCATCATTACTTGTTTGCTGATCGCCTTCAATTACATAGCAACTCAATTCATTCTTCAGAGCTGATAATGTTTTTTCCAGCAAGGTTGTTTTACCAGAGCCGGGAGAACTTACCAGGTTGAGCGCCAAAATATTCTTTGCTTCGAAATAGCCACGGTTACGTTGCGCCAGCAGGTTGTTTTGATACAGAATATCCTGTTCAACATCCACGACTTTTTTACCTCCACCACCTGAAGGGGAGTGATGATCATGACTGTGATGGTGATCATTTAAATCAGCAGCGTGTGAATGATTATGATCACTCACATCGTGCATGGTAACATTTCCATTTGAATCACAGCCGCAGGTAGCACACATGAGTTAAAAAATTTAAATTGTACATTCTGTAATATGGAGTCAGGTCACAACAAGCGACTTCACTCTTAATTCTTTTCCTTTCTGGATTGTGATAAAATGTTTGCCGCAAACAGGGCAGGCATCATACAACTGGTGAACCGGAAAAAGCGCATCACATTCCATACACAAAGCTTCACCTGGTATTTTATTAATTACTCTTTCTGCGCAGCTCAATACAGTATCTTTTATTGCCTGTTGCCATGCAAAATCAAAAGCCTGCTCTTCAATGCCACTCAGTTCGCCAATGTCCAGTTCAATTTCATCTACCGAAACAGCATTTGCTTTTTTTGCCTGCTGTTCAGCAATATCAATAATGCTCATCACAAGGGAGAGCTCATGCATTACTGTTGTTTTTGTTTTTTAGCTTCATGAACTTCTTTACTTCTTCCCAGGAAAAAAATCACAACAGCCATCGCAAGAAATAAAAATACAAGGTGACTTGGTTCTGTGAAATAATGTTTAATGGTAAACCCTTCTGTTTCTCCATGTCCGGGATGAGCATTACTGATGAAAGGAAGTAGTGAAGCAAATAAGAACATAATTTTTTTCATCTGAAAACTTTTTTATTTTTTAAAATGACAGAAATCAACCGCCTGATTTATTCCATCGCTTTTTTAACTGAGCTGATGATTATAAGCGAGATCAATTTAAGACGAACCTTGAAAGAAAGGCAATGACAACAGTCACCCAGTGTGCTAACGAGTGTCATCACAAGGGGAAAACGAGAATTTAATGATTAGGAATCTTTCCATCTTCAAACTCTATTTATGCCAACGATTTCCGAAAAGCAAAAAGAGAACTGGTTGAAAGACCCAATGAAAGGCAACAGGTTGCAATGGAAGTATAGTACGTTACCCATGTAATAACACAAAAGAAGCGCCCCGGTTGTAGCGGGCGCTTCTTTGTTTTTTATGCCTGCATGTAACAGGAGCGATTAAGCAATTTTTGTGATGGCTGTACTGCTTTTCTTTGCGCCGAAATAATTCCATGCCCACATAATTGTAAAGCTGGGAACGAAATCAAAGCCGGGTAATATTTCTTCAATGAAGTTGAAGCCAGAGCCAAAAGCACCTTTCCAGCCGCCAAATGTTTTATAAAAAACAAAAGCAGAAATGGGAGCCCAAACGATATCTCCAAACTCACCCAGCAACGGAACTGCATAAGTGGCATAGCCAAGAGCATCCATCAACAGGCAAAACAAAAGAGAAGTTTGTTGTTTGTTCATTTTCGTTGTTGTTTTAAACAGATAAAGAGATTGCAAAAGCAATACCAACGTTGCATGAAGGACAAAATGCCGCCTGTTAAAATTTCCAGGAGCCAGGTCAGATTTCTTTTTTCATACACACACTGTTTTCAATACCAGCATATTGTCCGTAGTTGGGGATAATGGTGTACCCGGATTTTTGATATAGCCTGATAGCTTCGGGTTGCTTTTTTCCTGTTTCCAAAACGCAGGAAGTATACTGTAATTCTTTCGCCCACTGTTCCAGTTCGGTTAAAATCAATCCTGCAATTCCTTTTCCACGATGCTGAGGTTGTACAAACATCCGTTTAATTTCTACCGCTGCCGGTTCATATTCTTTGAAGGCACCGCATCCAACTGCTTCTTCATTTTCATACGCAACAATTACATGACGGATATGTGTTGTTTTGTTGAACTGCGCATAAAACGCATGTTCATCGCCATCCCTGATGGCCAGGTCCCGGTCAAGAAGTACAACAAGTTTTATGAAATCAGGATTATCTGAATTGGTTCTGATGAGGTTGGTCATGAGTGCTGATACTTGTACTGTTAATAAATAAAAGATGAAAGAAATAACCGATGCTGATAATATCAAGTAATGTTATCAGTATATAAACCAGAACAAAATAATACTAGTTCTTTACATTTATTTCTTTCAGTCCAACTTTTGTATCAACAATTGCTTTCGTTCCATTTTGTAACAGAACAGGAACAGCTGTTTTATGAATAGGCGAACCGGCTCCCTGGAAATTTCTGATTTTTACATTGGTAAAGTTGTTTATTTCAACTCCGTTGGTGAAATAGGGCATTCTTGTACCTGTCCATTGTAAAGTAAAATTCTCAATTGTAAGGCCCTTGATATGCTGTGCATAAAAGCCGGGTATATCATGTTGAAAGAGCTGACTCTTTTCATCGAAACAACCACGAAGATCAATATTACCGCCGGCCACCTCATTCAGTTTTGAGTCGGTTAATTCAAAGCTTACATTACTGAAGCGTACATTTTCAATGATGCTTTCTTCTGTTCCGTAAACTAAAATACCATTCTCACTTTTACAGATGATATTATTAAAGGATACATTTTTTATTTTACCCAGTTTTAAACTATCTTTTTTTCCACGGATGGCTGAAATATGAATCGGTTCTCCATTGCCCCACCAATCGCCGGTACGCAGTTTGGTTTCTATCACCATATTGGAAACAGTAATATTTTCAAGCGATCCTTCATCTCTTAGAAAAATACCAATCCCTCGTGTTGAGTTTGTGATATTGCAATTGGAGATATTGATATTGCGTACACTGTTCTGATCAAAAAATCCAATGCGGATACCACTTGAATAAGATTGCAGGTTGCAATTTGTTATGTTGATGTTTTCAGATTTATGACGCAGGTTTTTAAAACCCGGCACTTCAAAATGACTGGCATAACCAACAATGGCAATGGCATCATCGCCTGCACGTATATCACAATTGGAAATGGTTACATTGTTGCAACTGGCAATATCAATACCATCGGCATTTGGTGCCAGCATGTTTGTCCAGAGGCGAATGCCATCTACATTTACTCCGTCACAATCGGCAAACAGCATTGTCCAGAAAGGAGCCCTGGTAATAAAAACATCTTTTACAGTTACCCGTTTGCAATTGCTGAAGATCAGCATTTGATAAGGACGGTCTTTCGGAACAATGGGTCCGTCACCAACACCACCATCTGCTACTTTTCTGTAATTTTCTTTTTGCCTTGTATATTTTGTACCACCCCATTCAATTTTCTTGGCTTTTGTACTGTCAAAAAAATGATCGCCATTACCATCAATATTTCCCTTTCCATCAACTGTAATATTTTCTGCATTCTCGGCATACAGCATACCATAATGCACACCGTTTACAGGAACATAGTCATTGAGATTGGCACTTCCACGCAATACAGCACCAATTTCTAAATAAAGATGAACATTGCTTTTTAAATACACGGTACCAATAAGAAATGTACCGGTTGGAATCATAACCATACCTCCGCCATTTTCATTGCATGCATCAACTGCTTTTTGTACCGCTTCTGTATTCAATGTTTTTCCATTACCTACAGCACCATATTTTGTGATGTCGAATGTTTGTGCACCAGCAAAGAAGAGAGCAGCGGAAAAGAAGATCGTAATCAGTAATGGTTTCATCGGAATATATTTAGAAATGAAATTTGTATAAAGAAAAAATTTAATCCCAGTTAAATGTTTCTGTTTTTCCATTCAGTTTCCACTGTTTGGGAAAAGGGTTTTCCATCCAGTCCAATGGTTCAGCAACAGTGATGTTTTGTGATGACAGTTTAAAACATTGTTTAATAAACTTTTTCTGTTCTGCACCTGTTGCTTCCGGTTGAGCGGAAATAAACAAGGGTGTTCCACTTTTGGCAACCAACTCCATCCATTGTTTATTTTTTTCCCAGGCAATTTTTGGAGTAAGCCCAACACAATCACCATCGGCTGCATAAAAAGTGTTGTGATGCATACTGCGGAAAGCCAATGTGTTAACGCCCATTTTTTTTGTCCGTTCCCATTCGTTACCCGATGTATCATCACCAATTCTGTTTAGCTCAAATAAGCCGGCAGACAAATGACTGAAGGTATTGCAGCCGATGATGTAAGTTTTACCAGCCGCTTCACGAATAATTTTATATAATTGAAGTACGATCTCTGCATTGGTTTTTGATTGATCATGCATATTCCAGTTATCTGCAGTAATGGCTCCATCTTTCAGCATATCAAATCCCCACTTTCCAAAAAGGTCAAAAGAAGTAAAATCAAACTTCACCATTTCATATTCCCATTGATTGTAGAGTTTGAAATAGTTTTTAATCCGTTCCTGGTTTTCTGGAATGGTTGGATCAAGCACCGGTTTATTTTCTTCTCTGCCCCTGATAATGGGAAGCATCAATGACTTTGCATCTTTATAACTTCCGCAAAGCGGACGTGTCCAGATGCCGGGCCGCATACCAATTGTTTTTATTTTTGATGCCAGCTTACCCATGTCTGTAAATTGATCATCGGGTGTATCCATATTATCACCCCAGCAACAATCATTCGGTATCGACGGTGGATTCTGAAACCATCCTGCATCAATTACCGAAAAAGGACGGTTACTTAATCCTTCAGCCATGGGAGCCATCATCTGTGTATGTTCAAGAATTAATTTTTCAGAATTATTTCCATAGCTGAAATACCAATCGTTGATTCCATATACCGGCTGTTTGGGCATTCTTGCTTTTGCACACATCAGCTTCATGAACCTTCTTGCCGTTTGATAACTTGATTCACCCAGCTTGTTTTTGATGGTCACAATTTCAGCAGCCTGTAATTTTCGATCACCCAGCTTAACACCATTACCACCTGAACGTGTATCCATTTGCAAACTCAATTTCTCATTACTGATTTGCCAGGAGCAGAAAGAGGCCGTACCGGTTTTCACTCCAAAACCATTGCAATTGTTTCCATTCTGTTCTAAAAAATACCAGGGTAGAATTTCTGTTGCGGTGGGTGAATGCCATGATACATCACCGTATGTTCGTTCCCAGTGATCGTTTAAAATGCGGGATGATTGTTTTACAGGAGTTTTCCAATGCAACAGAACCGAACTGAGTTTAACAGCAGGCGCCTGTATGGCTACTGCAATACTGTTGCCTGTATTATGTAAGCTGACTGTGAGCGTTTGATAAGTCCATATTTGTTTTCCTTTTCCAGTAAGTTTTACAGTTGCTCCATTTACAATGGCTGATACTTCATCAGGAAAAATAATCAGTTGATCACCAGTTGAGCTGCTTCCAAAAATGGAATCACTAAGTAACAAAGCAGCGAATGATAAGCCGGAGCTTTGAATAAAATGTCTTCGGTTCATACTGGCAGTTAAATCGTGTAATTATTAAAGCGGAAGATATATGACATTAGTCAGAATGTATTTCGATGTACTGAAAACTATTAAAGAATGATAAAAATGTATTACAGGGAAAAAACGGCTGAAACTGCCTGTAAGAGACAGTTTAGATGATACAATTTTATCATTTTCTATTCAAAAAGCTTATAAAGTATCATCAGAAAAAAAAAGCAATTAATTTACCTGTTGAAAAACGATAGCGAAAAAAGATACATATGAAAAAGAAGTTATTATTTGTCATCAGTGTTGTTATTATTATGATTGGTTGTTCAAAAAAACCGAACCCAACTCCAACCCCCACACCAACACCGCCACCTGTTATACCTCCGGCAACAGATACATTTACCAAGCTTACTGTGAAGAAGTATATGGTTGATTCGAATGCGACGAAAGAAACCATAGCGTTGTTTTATAATTTGAAGATAATGTCGAAGACCAGTTTTGCAGTAGGTCAGCAGGATGCATTTTCAGGTTTCTATAATAATGCAGGCGGTATGTCTGATATAAAAAAGACAACAGGAAACGATCCTGCTTTGTTAGGATCAGACTTTATGTTTATTACCGATAAAAGTAACGATGGACAAGCCAGCAACTGGTTTTACCAGCAGGAAGTGGGGATCATCAATAATGTTAAGAAGGCATACGGACTTGGTATGATCAATATCTTTGCCTGGCATCTTCGTGAACCTTACAATGAAAATTCGTTTTATGTAAGTGATATGACGGCCAGTGAGAAAGCTACTGCATTTAAAAGTATTTTACCTGGTGGAGCAAATCATAACTGGTATAAACTGAAATTAGATAAAGTGGCTTCTGTGTTTAATAATCTGAAAGGAACAGGCGGAGAATTAATTCCTGTTATCTTTCGCCCCTTTCATGAGTTTGATGGCAGCTGGTTTTGGTGGGGAGCTAATTTTTGTACAGAAGAAGAATTTAAAACAGCCTTTAAATTTACAGTTGAATATTTAAGAGATACTAAAGGAGTGCATAATGTATTGTATTCATTCGGTCCGGATAACAGTTACGATACACAGGCAAAATATTTAAGCCGCTATCCGGGTGATGGTTATGTTGATGTGCTGGGAATTGATAATTACTGGGATTTGCGTAGCGGAGCCGGACAGGCAGGTGCAACCCTTGCCAATACAAAAATGAAAGTGGTTTCTGATTTAGCAAAAACAAAAGTAAAAATTGCTGCCATGACGGAAACAGGCTACCAGGTTACTCCCACAACTCCGCCGGTTGCCGGTTGGTTTTCAAATTTTTTATACAGTACCATAACGAATAATGTTGAAGTTGCTTTTGTGATGTTCTGGGTAAACGGAGGAACAGGTTATTATGTACCGCCACCATCCGGTGCAAATGCTGCCGATTTTATTGATTTTACCAATAAGCCAAAAGCCTTACTGCAAAACGAATTGCCGAAAATGTATGTGTTGCCGAATTGATGATGGCAGATGCTGAGTAAAACCCTTCTGGAATTTCAAAAGCTTCAGATTATTTTCCGCCTCTGTCTAACTCCCAATCATCTGTTCTGAACGGATTTACCGGCAAGCCTTCATTGCTGAACAGGTTTGCGATTGCTGCGTTGCTGAAACCAAAACGCACAGCAACAGGCTGCTTTACCTCTTTGCTGAAAACAACCAGCCGGTTATTTTCAATTTTTGAAGAAGCAGGAAAAAAGACTTTATCAGCTCCTGCAATGTATAATTCAGAAACAGCTTTTCCTTTTACAGTTAATCCTGTGGGAATATTTTCAAACGTTATAACAATATTATCTTTTTTTATTTCCATGCTTTTATAAACCGGGCTTTTATAAATAATCCCATCCTGGTGATAGGTTTCTGCCAATGCCCAGGCAGCAAGCCGGTAGCCAACATCATGTTTGTTTTTGGGATGAATGTCTTTGATATTGTCAACCAAATCTGTTATTACAACCATCCCAACATTAGGGAATGCCATTGCGTTGGTTTGCTGTTCACGTATAACAGCGGAAATAAATTTGTTTTCGTAAGTGTACGGCGCAATCTGAACATAATAAAACGGGAAATCTTTTTTCCATGCTTTTCGCCATGAACCGATTAATGCGGTTAAAAGCTTTGCATACGAATCGGGTGCTGCTGTATTACTTTCTCCCTGGTACCACAGTGCACCTGCAATCGTATAATTTGTAACAGGAGCAATCATGGCGTTAAATGCTGCACCCGGAGTGTTGGGCCACCAATCAAATGGCTGCTGTTTTGCTGCAGCCGTTTTTAATTCGGGATCATTTGTAACAGAATGTTCTTCTGCCCAAACTTCTGCCGGAGTACCGCCCCAATTTGCACTGATTAAACCAACAGGAACATGTAAGGAACTGTTGATTTTTTTTCCAAAGAAATAACCAACAGCACTGAAGTTTTTCAATGTGTTTGAATCACAACTCACCCATTTGCCTTCACAATTATCCTGGGGATATAATGAAGTTGTTTTTGGAATGTAAAAGAAGCGGATATTACTGTTACTGCATGTTGATAATTCTGCTTTTACATCAGGCAACCCCCAGTTATAATTCATTTCCATGTTCGACTGCCCGGAGCAAATCCAGACTTCACCAATCAGTACATTATTTAATACAATTGTGTTTCCTCCTTTCAATGTAATCGTATATGGCCCTCCGGCTTTGGGTGTTGGCATACTGATTTCCCACCTTGCTCCACTTGCAGTTATGGCCGAATCTGTTTTTCCATTCCAGGAGGTGGTTACAAAAATTTTTTCAGCAGGGTCGGCCCAGCCCCAAATTTTTATGTTTGTTTTTTGCTGAAGTACCATGTTACTGCTTACAAGATTTGGCAGGCGGATATCGGCATTAGCAGTAAAAAGTGAAAGGGCAAAGAGCCCGACAGCAAGAATCTTTTTCATTTGTTCCGGAGTTATTATTGAATAAACCTAAGTTAAGAATTGTTCTGTTGATGAAAGATTAATTTCCAGCAGATAAAA
>JANOIQ010000381.1:0-2360 GCA_031407835.1 Chitinophagaceae bacterium | reverse complement strand
ATAAGAGGATGAGGCCAAGAACCTCACCCTCGGTCCCTCTCCAAAGGAGAGGGAGGCCAGGATTAAGAATTTGTATCAACAGTTGTAATTAGGCATTTCAACAATAGAATAACTGTTGAACAAAAATTCAAAAGTTGAAGCGGAAGAATAAATAGACTGGATTTGCACAAGTGCACCGCTCCTTCTCTTTTGGAGATGGAGGATGAGGCCAAGAACCTCACCCTCGGTCCCTCTCCAAAGGAGAGGGAGGCCAGGCAAAAGAAATTGAATCAACAGTTGTAATGAAGCATTTCAGCACTGGAATAACTGTTGAACAAAAATTCAAAAGTTGAAGTGGAAGAACAAATAGATTATTAAAATAATGCAGCACCGCTTCCTCTCTACGGGAGAGGAAGATGGAAGGTGAGGCCAAACACACTATATGAACTTAGGAAACTTTACAATCAAAGCAGCAGAAGCAGTGCAACAGGCACAGCAACTTGCTTTTAATGCACAGAACACAAACATTGAAACAGAACATATCCTGAAAGCATTGCTTGATCAGCACGATAGTCCGGTAGAATATTTATTAAAGAAAAATAATGTAACCCTCAATTTAGTGGAAACAAAGTTGACGGAGGCATTAACCAAATTACCCAAAGCAAGTGGTGAAGCGGCGCAGATGGTGGGTCGTGAAGCGAACAATGTAATTCTGCGTGCAGGTGCAACACTCAAAATTTTTGGTGATGAGTTTGTAACACCTGAACATTTAATGCTGGCTATTGTACAGGGAAATGATTCAGTTGCAAAAATGCTGAAGGATGCAGGATTAACCGAAAAAGGATTGATCACTGCCATTAAAGATTTGCGCAAGGGTGATACCGTTAAAAGTCAAACTCAGGAAACAACTTTTAATGCGTTGAATAAATATGGCAAGAATTTAATTGAAATGGCGAGGCAGGGAAAATTGGATCCCGTGATTGGCCGTGATGAAGAAATCCGCAGAACATTACACATCTTAACCAGAAGAAGTAAGAACAATCCTATCCTTGTTGGTGAACCGGGTGTTGGTAAAACGGCCATTGCTGAAGGGTTGGCCATGCGTATTTTAAATGGTGATGTACCTGATAATTTAAAATCGAAAATTATTTATGCATTGGATATGGGTCAGCTCATTGCCGGTGCCAAGTACAAAGGTGAGTTTGAAGAACGTTTAAAAAGTGTGGTGAAAGAAGTGGCCGACAGTGATGGAGAAATTATTTTATTCATTGATGAAATTCATACGCTTGTTGGTGCAGGTGGTGGTGAAGGTGCCATGGATGCAGCTAATATTTTAAAACCTGCATTGGCAAGAGGTGAGCTGAGAGCGATTGGTGCAACTACGTTGAATGAGTATCAAAAGTTTTTTGAAAAAGATAAAGCATTAGAGCGCCGTTTTCAGAAAGTAATGATTGATGAACCGAGTGTGGAAGATGCGATTTCTATTTTACGTGGATTGAAGGATCGATATGAAACACATCATCATGTACGGATTAAAGACGAAGCGATTATTGCTGCTGTTGAATTGAGCAGTCGTTATATCACTGATCGTTTTTTACCTGATAAGGCGATTGACTTAATCGATGAAAGTGCAGCCAAGCTTCGTTTGGAAATGAACAGTATGCCGGAAGAGCTGGATAAACTTGAACGGCAGATCCGTCAATTAGAAATTGAACGTGAAGCAATCAAGCGGGAAAACGACGAGCCGAAGTTAAGAGAGCTGAATACGGAAATTGCCAATCTTTCTGTTGACCGTGATACATTGAAATCGAAATGGAAAGCAGAAAAAGAATTGGTGGAAAAAGTGCAGAATGCAAAAGCAGAAATTGAAAACCTGAAGATGAAAGCCGAACGTGCAGAACGTGAAGGTAATTATGGATTGGTAGCAGAGATCAGGTATGGTAAGGTGAAGGAACAGGAAGCATTGATTGCATCATTAACTGAACAGATTGAAACAAGTGGTGAAAAACGTTTACTAAAAGAAGAAGTGGATGCTGAAGATATTGCTGCCAACATTGCTAAGATGACGGGGATACCTGTTTCCAAAATGTTACAGAGCGAACGGGAAAAACTGTTGCACTTAGAAGATGAATTGCATAAACGTGTGGTAGGACAGGAAGAAGCAATTACAGCAGTTGCAGATGCCATACGCAGAAGCAGGGCAGGGTTGAGTGATCCGAAAAAACCAATTGGTTCTTTTATTTTCTTAGGTACAACCGGTGTTGGTAAAACAGAACTGGCGAAAGCCTTAGCAGAATATTTGTTTGATGATGAGAGGATGATGACGAGGATTGATATGAGTGAGTACCAGGAAAAGCATACGGTTTCGAGACTGGTTGGAG
>JANOIQ010000422.1:0-2299 GCA_031407835.1 Chitinophagaceae bacterium | reverse complement strand
CAGATTGGAGTAACGCCAAGTGGATCGGTTATGAAGAGATCAACGATACTGCTATTATTGCTCCAATCTGTTTGTTTCAATAAACCCATTTGCCAATGAACAAAACTACTCCATGCAGAAACATTTCCTTTGTTATCCCATACTTGTACTTTCCAGAAATATTTTTTTGCAGCCATCAATGATTTTCCTGAATAAGTAACCTGTATAGATGCAGATGACTTTACTTGTTTAGAATCCCACACATTGCCAATGTTCTTTTTCAATAATGTTTCATCATCGGCAACAAGAATACGATATGCTGTCTGCAACACGTTCTGCTGTTTCGATTGCAACTCCCAACTGAGTTTTGGTTTCATTGCATCAACTCCTAATGGATTACTGCGGTTTTCGCAACGAAGATTGGCAACAGTTAGTTGCTGAGCTAATAGTTTTGCTACAAAGCATGAAAAAAGAAGTATGAAATAAATTCGTTTCATTTAATTACGTCTATTAACAACCGCCGTCAGCGTTTACAACAGCTGACAGGGTTTTGTATTCACTATTGTATTTCAATTCCGGATATAGCGAGCTCAACTCCATTTTCTGCCACCAGCTTCACCACATAATTTCCTGCATTGATCTGCGAACCGGTATTGACTGTAAACTGGTTCCATTTGCCTACCCGTGTAAATGTAAATTGAACAGCTTCATCTATCATCCTGTTGCCACCTGCATCAAACAATTGCAGTTTTGCTTTCAATGGTTCTTCTTTCGGGTAATAATATTTCATGGTAATGGAATAAATGTCGCCCACACCTGTTTGCACCGGCCATTGAATGATTGTTTCTGCATTTGATTTGATGACTGTACACAATCTTCCGTTCACTGAATCTTTTACTACAGCTTCACTGATGATGGCAATATTTGTACGATAAGAAGTGATTGGTTTCAGGTCATAAGCCGGCTGCATTTTATTCACCGGTAGAAAAGCAAGCACAACATTCTGATCGATTGTCAAAGTTACTTTTTCATCTTTTGCATAACGCTTGCGATAAACATTGTAACCTGTATTGCTCTCTTCATCTGTGATCAATTCAGTTTTAGTCAACTCTCCTGCGGGAGGTTGTGTTGCCGATTTCTTTACTGCAAGAAAAATATCCAACTCAGTTGTTGGAACAAAGCTTACTGTTTGCTTTTGTGTTTTGTTATTGAGTTGAATCCAGTCAGCACCAAACAGGTTTGAAGGAAGTGAATTGAATTGAATGGCTTCATTGCTGTATTGCTGCTGACCAATATCGAGCCAGTTCCGCTCTTTACAATTTTCACAAGAAAGACCACTGATAAATGATGAAGTTGATTTCGTTGTGATGCCTTTATTAGTGGAAGCAATGGCGATTGCCGAAATGATAGCTTGTCCCGATTTACTTTCAGGGAATGAAATAACCATTTTACCAGCACTGATCTTTGCTTTCACTGTCTTCTTTAAAGCTGCATTTGTTCCAGCTTCTTTCCAGATATCAAGATCATTCAATACTATTTTATCACTGATAGCTACATCAAACAAACGCATACCTGTTGCATTGATACCGCCGCCGATTCCCAACCATGGTTCAATAAAATATAATTCAACTAAATATTCACCATCAGGCAATGCAAATTCATAGCTGAGTTTATCTTTTCCGTAACGAAAATCCTGGAATAGTTTCCAATCATTCGTTCCTTTTATTGGACTGAATATTCTGCGTTGACTTGCAAAGTTGATTGGCAGTTCCGGAAAATCTTTCGTCCATGATGTAGCAAAACCTTTATCGGCTTTCCATACATTACCATTTTCATCTTTGTATTCCGGGCCTCCACAATTAATACGATAGATATAATTATAACCTGCTGTTGGTTTTGTCAGCGGCTTTGCATTTGCATATAGTTGTTTGAAATTCGGTGATTGCGGCAAATGATGCAACACAATCACATCTCTTGCAACTGCTTTTCCATTTACATAACCAACCGCATACAATACATTATATTGAATATTGACTTGATCCCACTGAAAATGCGTACCAATTCCGTTCTTCTTTTTTCTTCCAAGCGATGAGCCATTTAAATCATTAAACAATTCCACTTCATCGCAATTGCTGTACACATAAATACTGTCTTTGATGCCGGGCTTCATCCAGCGGTTGGGCCACGTATGCGAAACGATATAGACCATCGGCTCCGTATTCTTATCTGCATAATAGCTGCGATACATATAAAAAGCATCAGTGGGTTCCTCCCAGGGAGTAAGTAATCCTTTATAATTGACAGGGCCGATCCTGTCCAA
>JANOIQ010000320.1:0-4743 GCA_031407835.1 Chitinophagaceae bacterium | reverse complement strand
CCTTCACAAACTTCAGCTGCTGTTTTATTATACAATGGAAGTACTCTTTGCAGATACTCCGTTTTCATATTACTTAAATAAACATATCCCTGTACAAGCATTACATCGCCAGCCAGCAATGCAGTTGATTCACCATACTTTGCATGAACTGTATCCATTCCCCTGCGCAATGGTGCTTTGTCCATAATATCATCATGAATCAAACTGAAATTGTGAAATAATTCAATAGCTGTTGCTGCATGAAAGCTGTCGGGTTTAATTACATCAAACAATTCATTTCCCATTAATACGCAAACAGGCCTGATTCGTTTGCCACCTAATTGCAGAATGTATTGTGCAGGATCATAAAGAGTTGATGGCTCCTTTGGAAAATGCCTGACGTTGAATTGTTCTTCAAATTGTTTTAATAATTCCTGAAATGAATGCATGGTTAGGTTTTTTGGCTAAGAGGTCAAAGGAGTGTAAAGAGAATGAAGAGAAATGCAAATCTTTTTCTAAACTCTTTTTCCTCTTTTGAACTCTTAGCTCATTATTTTGCTTTTCTTTTTTTCTCTCCAAAATTTCTTGGGCCATTCCTCTTCTTTTCCTTCAAATGATTTGGCCTGTCTTTCATTACTCTGCGTTCAGTTGATTCCAGATGACCCAGCACCAGTTCATAATCCAGCTGACGTTTATCTAAATTGGCTGCTACTACTTTAATGGTCACTTTATCTCCCATGCGGAATGCTTTGCCACTTCGTTTTCCTACCAGGCAATAATCTTCTTCCATATGACGGAAATCATCAAAATCACTTAAAGAGAACAAACTAACAAGTCCCTCGCATTTATGTTCAACAGTTTCAACCCAAAATCCAAAAGAAGCTACTCCACTAACAACACCGGGAAACTCTTCACCAAGAAACTGGCTCATATATTCTACCTGTTTGTATTTATTAGCTGCACGCTCACTTTCCATAGCTGCACGTTCACGTTCGCTGCAATGCCTGCATTTGGCTTCCATCTTTTTGTCAATCTGCGGTTCTTTGTCTAAGCATTGTTGCAATACACGATGAACAATCACATCAGGATAACGGCGGATAGGTGATGTAAAATGACAGTAATGTTCAAAACCCAATCCATAATGACCGATATTTTCAGCTGTATAAATTGCTTTGGCCATGGTGCGGATGCCCAATGTTTCCAATACATGCTGTTCCGGTTTACCATTCACATCTTTCAGCATCTGGTTAAAGGATGTTGCAATTTTTTCCGGTGACGTAATATCGAATGTATGCCCGTACTTTTTTGCGAAAGCCATAAACGGTGCAAGCTTTGCTTCATCGGGTGTATCATGAATACGGTAAGGAAACGGAACCGGCTTATCCTTCACCGTTACCTTGCCGATATATTCAGCCACATGTTTATTGGCAAGCAGCATAAATTCTTCAATGAGCTGATGTGCTTCTTTACTTTCTTTGATGGTGATGCCAATCGGTTTTTTATTTTCATCCAGTACAAAGCGAACTTCCTGTGAAGAAAAATTGATGGCACCTCTTTTAAAACGATCCTTCCGCATCTTCTGTGCCAGTGTATTCAGCAACAGAATTTCTTCACCATAAATTCCTTTTCCTGCTTCAATAATTTCCTGCACTTCTTCATAACTGAAGCGGTGATCAGAATGAATCATTGTTCGTCCCAGCCAGATATCTTTTACTTCTGCTTTTGAATTGATATTGAATACTGCTGAGAATGTGTACTTGTCTTCTTTCGGACGTAACGAACATAATTCATTAGAAATACGTTCAGGTAACATCGGTAAAACTCTGTCGGGCAAATAAACTGATGTTGCCCTGCTGTATGCTTCATCATCCAATGCTGTTGCAGGTTCTACATAATGACTCACATCTGCAATGTGTACGCCAATTTCATATAAATCATCTTTTATTTTTTTGATTGACAACGCATCATCAAAATCTTTTGCGTCAACAGGATCAATGGTAAAGGTTAATACATTCCTGAAATCCCTGCGCTTCTTTGCTTCTGCTTCACTTACTCCTTCCGGAAAACGTTCTGACTGTTCAAGTACTTCCTCATTAAAACTCAATGCAAAACCAGCCTGCAATAAAAGTTGTTTCATGGCTGCATCATTCACATCTTCCTGTTTCACCAGTTCTATCACTTCACCTTCAGGCACCCGTTTGTTTTTATCCCATGCCAGTAAGCGAACCACCGCTTTATCTCCGTGCTTTGCTCCGTTTAATTTATCCGGTTGAATATATAAATCAGGCATTGGCCGGTCGGTTGAAGGAATAAAAAAGATATGATTCTTCTGTATACTGATATGCCCGATAAATTCTGTTTGTTTCCGTTCAATGATCTTTATGATTCTGCCTTCCGTTCTGCCGGCATTACTTTGTTTGCTTACTTCCACTTCCACTTTATCGCCGTGTAATGAAGTGCTGAAATGCTGAGGACGCACAATGATATCTTTCTCCAGGTCTGTTACTGTTACATAACCCATTCCGCTGCGGGTTATTTCAATTGTTCCGGTATAAGTGCCGGAAGCCTGTTTTCTTTTTTGTTTGCCCTCTGAATCTTTCGCATGCGGGGATTTATGTTCTTCTTTATTAATTTTTTTCTTTTTCATATGTTTCTTTTTTGTTTGAGAAGTTGCTGATAAAATCACTGACGTTTTTTTTCAACTGTTCTTCTCCGTTAAATAAAATACGATGCTGTATAGGTAAAACAAACAGTGGCAAATCTTCCAGTTGTTCCCTGAATTTTACCAGCCTCACTGCATCTTTTTCTGTTGTAATAATTATTTTATATTCTTTATCCATTTTGCTGAAACGCTTCCTGATCTCTTTCAAATCATCGATGCTGAACACATAATGATCACTGTAAGAAAGCTTTTCATATGTGTACGAATTATCCAGCACGTAATTCTTCAATGGTTCTATATTAGCAATACCTGTAACCAGCAGCACTTCCAGTTTTTTATGCAGGTGATATTCCTGTTCGGGATGCAGAATATGGTAAGGTATGCCGTATTCAATAGCTGAAAAGAAAATCTGCTGATGCTCTTTTGGCTTTATTTCAGCAATGATTTTTTTCTTTTCTTCTTCACTTAAATCAGGAATGCATTTGGTTACAATGATGATCTCCGCCCGTTTGTAACTGCGTCGCTCATCACGCAGATCACCTGTAGGCAAAAAGAAATCTCTTGTAAACAGGTTGTTGTAGTCCGTTAGTATAATATTCAGTCCTGCCTTGACTGCCCTGTGCTGAAATCCATCATCCAGGATAATTACCTGAGTTTTCGGACGATCATGTAACAGTTGTGGTATTGCTTCCAACCGTTCTTCACCAACAGCCACTGCCACATCCGGAAACTTCAAATGAAACTGCATGGGTTCATCACCAATTTCCAGTGCTGATGAACTTTCATTGGCCAACGCATATCCCTTTGTTTTGCGTTTATATCCCCTGCTTAATGTGGCAATTTCACATTGATCTTTCAGCAAACGGAGCAGGTATTCAACCATGGGCGATTTACCTGTGCCACCCACACTTAAATTCCCAACACAAATGATGGGCAGGTTAATGGAAGTTGATTTGAGAATATCCTTATCGTACAATTTATTCCGCACCCAAATAACAGCCCCGTACAGCAAAGCAAACGGCAATAATAAAAAACGAATGGATTGAAATGTAAGATTAGCCAAATTCATAAATGCGCTGTGGCGTAATGCAATAGTTTAAAGGTATGTCAAATTGTTCACTGTCGCTGATGCAGTCAACGGCATCAAAATAGCTGAGCCCTACTTTGATGGCATCAGGACGGCACTTACTTAAAAATTTATCATAAAATCCTTTGCCATAACCAACCCGGTAACCTTTTTCATCAAATGCAAGTAAGGGAATAAAAATAAGGTCGATCTCTGCTTCACTCACCAGGCTGCCATTAACCGGTTCATGAATGCCCCACTCGTTCTTCATTACATCTACCAACTCATTATATTCAATATGCAGCAGTTCGTTTTTTTCATGATCCATTTTCGGAATCACAATTTTTACTTCAGGGTTTCTGAATTCGAGATAATGCAGTAAATGATCGGTTTCTATTTCGCTGTTTTCTTTAATGGCTAAATAAGTGTGCACATAAAACAGGTGGGGTAAAGGAAGTTGCTGAAAGTGAATGAGAATAAGATCATCAAAACGGTTTTTATCTCCCACAGTAAGGCCTGAACGCTTTTCTTTAAAGTATTTTCTTGCCTCCTTTTTCGTCATTCTTCTTTGGGTTTGTTTACGAAGATAGAAAAGATGGTGGTGCCATACTTCCGTTCTGCACGGAAAAAGGGAAACTTCTGGTAATTATTTCGGGGTGTATGTTCCAGTACAAACCATCCACCTTCTGTCAATAAATTCTTTTCAAACACTTTTTTGGGTAATTCATCAATGGGCCCCAACGCATAAGGCGGACCTGCAAATATGAAATCAAACTGTTCACTGCATTGATCCATGTATTTGAATACGTCCATCTTTACTATTCTCAACTTCAAACCTAACTTCTCCCCTGTTTGCTGAATGAAGTTGGCCATGGGCGGATCTTTCTCTACGATCGTTTGATCGGTTGCACCACGGCTCGCCAGTTCATAACTGATACTGCCTGTTCCGCCATAGAGATCAAGTGTTTTTAAACTGGCAATGTCTAAATTGTTTTGAATAACGTTGAAGAGACCACCTTTTGCAAGATCAGTGGTA
>JANOIQ010000311.1:0-1617 GCA_031407835.1 Chitinophagaceae bacterium | reverse complement strand
CTGTTTCAGTACCCCTGCTTTCCAGCCTTCGTTTCAGTTCTTCAATACTGGGCGGCTCAATAAAAATGGACAATGCCTGCTGCGGATACAATCCCTGTACATGAATGGCACCTTTTACATCAATATCCAGCACAGGAGTTTTATGATTATTCCAGATACGATTCATTTCACTTTTAAGTGTGCCGTAATATTTTCCTTCATACACCATTTCCCATTCTACAAATTCTTCGTTTTGAATTTTCTGCTGAAAATCGGCCAGGCTCATAAAATGATAATCCACTCCATTCTGTTCATGTGCCCTTGGTGGCCTGGTTGCAGCCGACACCGAAAAGGCCAGCTGCGGAAAGCGTTTCATTAAATGTTTCGTAATGGATGTTTTTCCTGCGCCGGAGGGTGCGGTAATGATGAGCAGTTTGTTTGCAGCTTGTTTCATAAATAAGGCCTCAAAATTATAGATTAACCCGTTGCAGAAAGAATTTATTCGCCGCTAAGAAAGAACGACGTCAGATGTCTTGCATTTACTCCAATAAATTCTTCTTTGCTTTTCTTCCCGCCTTCCCGGCAACAATCATTCTTGCTCATTCAAATGATTCCTGATATTGTTATGGAACTCATTGATGGCTTTTGTATGAAGGAAGGGATACAAAAATTTATCCCTGAAGCGTGAACCGCTTTTATAAATAGTGTGATGGGTGATTTCTGTAAAACCTTCTTTCGTTGCTGTTAACCGTATGCGCTGACTGCCCATTGATTTGCCTTTCAGCAAATAACAGGTTTCAAGCATGTGCTCTTCATCATTCACAGCAGTGATTTCATGACCTACGGCAATCTTTGCTAATCCGCCCAATATTTTCACACGGATCAATACAATCTGTCCTACAATTGCCCCTTTGTATTCATCATCTAAATAAGAAAGGGCGTTTCCTTTGCGGCAGTACTGCAAACCAAACTGCAGCATATTGCCACACCATGCATTTTTTGGCGGAATGTTTTTATAAGCCGCCCACACTTCTTCAATCGGCTTCTGAATGTAAAATGTTTTTGTGTGATGATGAAAGTCCTGAATATCCGGATGACTGCGTGAAAAAGATTCCAGGTCAGCAAAGTCCTTTAAACGGTAGAGATTATTGTCGTGAATAAACGTAACAACCTGCTTGTTCGGGATACGGGCTAAATCTATTTCGTGTTTGGAATGTGGCAAGTAATTTAAATGTGTCTTGAGTTTAAAATATTGGGAACAAATATCGGTTGTTTTGGCCGGAGGGCAAGCGCTAAAGGCGGTTTCTTTTGGGTTATAACGGTACTTTATGAAAGTGTGAATGACCGTTAAACTAAGCTTTTGAACTGTTTACTAACTGCTGCTTTCTCACAGTTTCTTTTCAAACATCCAGATATGACCAAAAGGGTCTTTTACCTCGCCCTGCCGGTATCCGTAATCATAATCCTGTGCCGGAGTAATCACCGTTGCACCTGCGGCAATGGCCCTGTTCATGTATTCATCAACATCGTTTACAAACAATCCAATCAGTACCGACGAACCGCCGCATCTCAGCGGGCTGAACTGTCCGGCCTGTTCTTTTTCTTCATGCACATGAAAAATGGTGCCGTTAACCGACA
>JANOIQ010000277.1:0-3506 GCA_031407835.1 Chitinophagaceae bacterium | reverse complement strand
GAAGAAAATTATTTTACAAAGGAAAAGAACTGGAAGAATTAGATGTGCAGGCCGTTGTTAACCTTCGGCCTGAAGTGGTGATTATAGATGAACTGGCACATACCAATATTGAAGGAAGTAAAAATGAAAAGCGCTGGCAGGATGTAATGGAAATTCTGGAAGCAGGTATCAACGTAATATCTGCTGTCAACATTCAGCATATTGAAAGCCTGAACCAGGAAGTAAAAGAAATAACAGGAATTGAAGTGGCTGAACGGATTCCTGATAAAGTATTGGCCCTTGCTGATGAAGTGGTGAATATTGATTTAACTGCCGACGAACTGATCATCCGGTTAAAGGAAGGAAAAATTTACAAACCCGATAAGATTCAAACAGCCTTAAACAATTTCTTCAAAAGTGAACATATTCTTCAGTTACGGGAACTGGCACTAAAAGAAGTTGCCAGCCAGGTAGAACGAAAAGTAGAAAACGAGGTCACCAAAAATACATCATCACTAAGGCATGAACGTTTTCTCGCCTGCATCAGCAGTAATGAAACTACAGCAAAAAATGTGATCCGTAAAACAGCAAGGCTTGCGAACTATTATCATAGTAAATGGTTTGTGTTATATGTTCAAATACCTTCAGAAAAGGCTGATAAAATTCCCCTGGCTAAGCAACGACATCTCATCAATAATTTTAAACTGGCAACCGAACTGGGTGCTGAAATTATTAAAGAAGAAAGTTCACATATTGCAAGAGCTATCATTGAACAGGCAGAACAAAGGAAAGTCACCACTATCTGCCTGGGTAAGCCGCACTTAAACCTGTTCAAGGTAATTATGGCAACAAATGTGTTTAATGAATTGATTAAAAAAATATCATCAAGTGATATTGATCTGGTAATTTTAAGCTGATAACATGAAAATAAAAGTAAAACTCACACTTTTTGTTGGTTTGCTCTTTGCAATGATTGTATTGCTCACTGCACTTGCAGCTATCTATATCAACAAACTTTCAAACGACACTAAAAATATTTTAGTTGCCAACTACAATACCATTGATTACTCAAGGCAAATGCTCATTGCACTCGATGAAAACATCGAAAACCCATCCAGTAAAACAAAATTTGAAACCAACCTGGTAAAACAACAGAAGAACATAACCGAGCCGGGCGAAATGGAATTAACCGATAAACTATCTGACGACTTTGATGAGCTGCGTAAAAAAAATGGAGATACTGCTCTGCAAAAAATAATCCGTAAAGATCTTACTGATTTAATGTTGCTGAATATGGAGGCTATTCACCGCAAAAGCAGTGTTGCACAAAAAACAGCCGATTCAGCCACTTTCTGGATTGCCCTTTCAGGAACCATTTGTTTTTTAATTGCGTTTACACTGTTAATTAATCTGCCCGGAAATATTGCCAACCCGATTAAAGAATTAACAGAGAGTATAAAAGGAATCGCCGCCAGAAATTATTCACAGCGTGTACATTTTGAAAAAAACGATGAATTTGGCGAATTAGCCAATGCATTCAATTCAATGGCTGAAAAACTGGAAGAATATAACAGCAGTAATATTTCCAAACTCATGATGGAAAAGAAGCGCATTGAAACCCTCATCAACAACATGCATGACCCGGTAATAGGATTGGATGAAAATAAACGTATCTTATTTATTAATAACACAGCATTGAAAATTGCCGGTTTAAGAACAGAAGAAACCATTGGGAAACCTGTACAGGAAATTGCCATGACAAATGATCTTATCCGTTCATTGGTACAGGGTTTATTCAGCAAGCCTTCAACCGGAAAAACTGAACCTGTAAAAATTTATGCTGATAACAAGGAAAGCTATTTCGAAAAAGAAATTATCCCCATTAACATTACACCCACCGGAGAAAAAGTTGAAAAGCATATTGGCGATGTAATCCTGCTGCAGAATATCACTCCGTTTAAAGAATTGGATTTTGCCAAAACAAATTTTATTGCAACAGTATCGCATGAATTGAAAACACCCATCTCTTCTATTAAAATGAGTCTGCAGTTACTGGATAATCAGCGTATTGGATCGGTGAATGAAGAACAGAAAAATTTATTAACCAGTATAAAAGATGATGCAGATCGTTTGTTGAAAATTACAGGGGAATTGCTGAACATGACCCAGGTGGAGAGTGGAAACATTCAGCTGGCTGTAATAGCATCTGATGTGAATGATATTGTAAACTATGCTGTTAGTGCCAACAGATCTGCAGCAGAACAAAAACAAATTCAGCTGCTGGTAAGCAATCCTGGCAACTTACCAAAAGTGCTGGCCGATACAGAAAAAACCGCCTGGGTTGTTAACAATCTTCTTTCAAATGCTATACGTTATTCTTATGAAAATTCTGCAATACAAATCAATTTGTCGTCATCAAACAACCAGATTCTGATTTCAGTAAAAGATACAGGACAGGGAATTGCGCCGCAGTATAAAGACAAAATATTTGATCGCTATTTCCGCATACCCGGCTCACAAAAAGAAGGCACAGGTTTGGGGTTGGCAATCAGTAAAGAATTTATTGAAGCACAAGGTGGGCAAATTACAGTTGATAGTGATTTTGGTGCAGGCAGTACATTTACAATTAGGTTAAACCAATCAATATAATTTCAATTGCCTTGCTGATGCCGAAAGATGCAATGCTTACATTTACAATTCAATTTAATGACCAACCATGTCCATCACCATTCGTCGTGCTGTAAAAGAAGATTGTCCAAGATTACTGGAGCTGATTAATGAACTGGCTTTGTATGAAAAAGCCCCGGAGGAAGTTACCGTTACATTAGAACATTTTGTTGAAAGTGGTTTTAGCAGTAATCCTGTATGGTGGGCGTTTGTTGCAACCTCACCCTCCAACTCACTTTCCAAAAGAGAAGGAGAGCAACCCTCCGATAACCGTGATGTAATTCTGGGTTTTGCCTTGTATTATATCCGTTACTCTACATGGAAAGGTCAGCGCATGTATCTGGAAGATATTTTAGTAACAGAACAGGCAAGAGGAAAAGGCTTGGGCAAATTATTGTTTGATCAGCTGATTGAAGAAGCAAAAGAAAAAAACTTCAGTGGTATTGTTTGGCAGGTGCTTGAATGGAATGAGCCTGCAATTAATTTCTATAAAAAGTACAATGCCAATCTTGATCCGGAGTGGATCAACTGCAGCATCAATACCCCTCCAAACCTCCCTTGAAAGGGAGGCTTTTGACTTTCGTATTTTAATCAGCAATTAGCAATATCTCATCAAAACAAAATGCAACAGGACAATTCGATGTTGCATTTTTTATGTGATAAACAATTGAAGAGTTCCTCAAAGTCCCCTTTAGGGGATTTAGGGGTTGTATCTTAACTCACTCCATCCACTACCATTTCTTTATTAATTTTTTGTACTAATCCCTGTAACACTTTACCCGGACCAACCTCTGTAAACTTACTTGCTCCATCCGCAATCATTGCCTGCACACTTTGTGTCCATCGAACAGCACCCGTTA
>JANOIQ010000243.1:0-6414 GCA_031407835.1 Chitinophagaceae bacterium | reverse complement strand
TACATCTGTTGCCATGGGAATTGCGTTGAGTGCCTGCTGCGGTTTCAGGGTTTTTGTGCCGATGCTGGGTGCAAGTCTTGCCGCCTATCTGCAATGGTATCATTTACCTGTTGATATGGAATGGATGGGCAGCCTCCCTGCATTGATTGGTTTTGGCACAGCCGCTGTTTTGGAAATTGCAGCTTATTATATTCCTTTTGTAGATAACCTGCTTGATACAATTGCAACTCCTCTTGCTGTTGTGGCAGGCACTGTACTGGCTGCTTCTTTTTTACCGATTGCCGATTTTAACCCGATGCTGAAATGGATACTGGCTATTATTGCCGGTGGTGGAGCAGCAGGAACGGTACAGGCGGGCACAGGGTTGCTGCGATTGTTTTCCAGTAAAGCAACAGCAGGTGTGGGAAATGCAGTGGTAGCAACGGGAGAAAATGCAGTAGCTATTGGCGGAACGGCGTTGGCTTTTGTAATACCCATCGTTATTGCTTTGCTGATGGTGTTGTTGATTGGATGGATTGTTGTGAAGGGAGTAGGGAGGTTAAAGAAGAAGTAATTGGAGAAGAAGAATAAAGTACATATTTTTGTACAAAATAACGTACAATGAAAGTAGCTAATGTATCAGATTTAAGAAAGAACTTAAAATCCTATATAGATCATGTAGCAGATACTCATGACCCATTAATTGTAAATGGAAACGGGAAAACAGTTGTTGTTATTTCATTAGAGGAATACAACAGTCTTGATGAAACTGCATACCTGTTGAAAAGTGCTGCCAATGCCAAGTCGTTAAAAAATAGTATTGCTCAACTGGAAGCAGGGAAAACAGTAAAAAAGAAGATAACCGAATTAACTGCCAAACCCAAAAAGTAGTTAAATGAATATTGTATTTACTGAGCTAAGCTGGGAACAATACCTGTATTGGCAAAAAACGGATAAAAAAATAGTAGAGCGAATTCATGATTTGCTGAAAGATATTCAACGAAACCAGTTTAAAGGAATTGGCAAACCTGAACCATTAAAAGGTAACCTTAAAGGATTTTGGAGCAGAAGAATTAACGAGGAACACCGACTTGTCTATCGAATAACAAATCAGCAGATCGAAATTGTACAATGCAGATATCATTATTAAATGACAACGATTCTTAATTGGTCAAACTCCTGAACACATCTTCCAAACTTTTGCTTCCACTTTGTAATGAAACAATATTGAAATTGTTTTCAATAGCCATCGAAAGAATTTGTTTGCGAAGGGTTTCTTCATCTTTGCTTTGCAGTTCCCAGTTATAGTTATCGATTTTTGTAACAGTAGTAGCTGCAGGTAAGTTTTTTAATCTGTCTTCATCCAATGCTTCTTTAAATGTTACATGCACCGAACTGCCACTGGTTGCCTGTTGCAAATTGCTGAGCTGGTCATCGGCTACAATGTTTCCTTTATTAATAATGATCACACGGTCGCAGATGGCTTCTACTTCCTGTAATATATGAGATGAAAATAAAACCGTTTTGTTTTTCCCAAGTTGTTTAATCACTTCACGTATTTCAATGATCTGGTTGGGATCAAGTCCGCTGGTTGGTTCATCAAGGATCAATACTTCCGGGTCATGAATCAACGCAGCAGCTAATCCAACACGCTGTTTGTATCCTTTTGATAACTGGCTGATTTTTTTATGTGCTTCTGATGTTAAACCAACCTGCTGTATAACTTCTGCAATCCTGGTTTTTGTGTCTTGTACTTTATGCACTTCTGCAATAAACTCTAAATACTCTTTCACATACATCTCATAATACAAAGCATTGCTCTCCGGTAAATAACCAATCTTCTGTTTGGTACCGAGCGGATTGTCCTGCACATTTACATCACACACCATTGCATTACCCGATGTTGGCTGCAGGTATCCGGTAATCATTTTCATGGTTGTACTTTTTCCTGCACCGTTCGGTCCCAGGAAACCAACAATCTCTCCTTTATTTACTTTAAAGGAAATCAGGTTCACTGCTTTTTGTTCACCATAAATTTTTACCAGGTTCTTGACCTCAATGGACATGCTGCTGTGTTTTGTTCAAAAGTAAAAGAAAAAAATCGGGACAATTTCAATCATTAATAAATTACCAGTACGGTTCCTTTTTGATTATAAACTTTATTGCTCCGTTTATATTGTATTACCCAGGTATACATTCCCAAAGGGGCCTGCTGACTTTTAATCATTCCGTTCCAACCTGTAAGGAGTGAGTTGGAAGAAAAGATCATTTGCCCCCAACGGTTAAAAATTTTCATGGAGAATTCATCTACCTTAAAATAGGCTTTGGCTTTCAGCACATCATTAAGTCTGTCATTATTGGGTGTAAAAGCATTGGGCACAAAGATGATATTTGCACAGTCTTCATACAAAATTTTAATATCATCGCTGGCAATACCGCATCTGTTTTCAAGCATAACAGAATAAGTGCCCGCCGTATTCACTGTAATTGCTGAGTCAGTGACGTTGGTGCTCCATAAATATGTATCGGTAACCGGACTGGCTGCATTCAGTACAATCAATTCGTTATAACATAGTGTTGTGTCAATTCCAAGGTTTACAACAGGTGTACCATTTGTTGTGATTGTAAAACTATCTGTTCGTTTACAAACGCCATCACTTGTTACAAGGGAATATACGCCGGCATTTGCTACAACCCGTTGAGCAGAAGTGCTGCCATCATTCCATAAATAAGAGGTAGCACCCGGCTGATCAGCATCAATAAACAACGTCAGCCCGTCGCAGAGTAAATCATCAAACGGAATGATCCGTTGCAGTTGATTTGCCTGTACTGCCACATTTATCGAAGCGGTACTGTTACAGCCGCCGCTTGTAACAACATCTAAGCTGTATGCTCCTGCATCTGCTAAAGTTGCAGCTGGAATCAATAAAGAGTTTGTTGTTGAAGGAAATGTTGTAACTGCATTCTTCCATAAATACTGCAATGCAGTTGATGTTGTGGAGATGCGGATGGTATCTTTTTCACAAACGGGCCGATTGCTTTGCAAAAGTGGAACAACAGGCGTATAAATATTTACCGGAATCAGTGAAGAAACGGATCGGCAGTTGGCAGAGTTAATGTTTCCATTTTCTGCAACCAGTAACCGGTATGTGCCGCTGTTATTTACCTGCGCATTGGTAATTGAGTAATTTGTTGTGGTGGCTCCGGGAATATTCACCCATCCATTCGTTCCATCGTTAAATTGCCATTGATAAGTTGGAGTTGTATAAAAACCTGCTGCCACATTACCTGCAATGGAAATATTGCTGCCGATGCATGCATCACTGCCGTTTTGATATGTTCCTGTTACAGCCGGGGCAATGGCAGGGCCGCATAATGTAAATTCAATATCATCAAGGCAAAGATCATTACCGTTGCCACCTGCCTGGTTATTAAAGATGCGCAGGATAACGGAGCTTTCACCTGGGGGTAAGGCAAAATTAAATCCGTATTGTGTCCAGGTAAAAGAGCTGAAGCGTGGAATGCTGGGTGTAATAAAACTCGACAATAGCGTACCTGAAACCGCACTGCTGATTTCAAAACGAAGAACAGGGTCAAGGGGGTCAATGCTGCCAAGCTTAATCAGGTTGGCGATGTATGCTGAAAAATAAAGTTTAGAGCCAGTGCAGAGATTATCTACTCTTGTTTCATAGAATTTTCCTGCTGAAAAATCAGCATTTACCACCATCATGTTTCCTCCGCCTGTATGATCGGAGCCTACATGCCAAGAATTATATTGTGATTGTCCGGTAGCAATATTGCTGGTTGTTTTGCGTATGCCGTATTCGCCGTCACTAACCAAACCCAGCGAATCAAATAAATAAGTGGTGAGGCCGGGAGCTAATCTTGAACCGGTTAGAGGAGTGGTGGCATTGCCTCCAAAATTTTCAGAAAATAATACGTTGCCCGAACATTGAGCCATACTGTTTTGATAAAAAACAGTCAGCATGAGGGCAAGTAATAAGCTAATAGCAGAGAAATTCTTCATTGGTGTTAGTAAACGGCGTTAAAAGTAGTATAAATACCGTACCAAAAAAAAGCCCTGGTTTAAAAACGAGGGCTTTAATAAAAAACCAACCATATGAACAGACATCTAACTAACCAATAGGGTATGGTTTGAGTTCTTTCACTTAAAAGACCACAGCTCTGCGTTTTTCGCTGCACGAAATGCTTTTTTTGGCAGAAAGAGAGAAAACACCAGGGGTTAAAAAATTTGCATGTACATGTTCCATCAGGTTACTGCTGCCTTCACAGAATCAAGCTAATCTTAATCTTCTCTAGTATGTACATGATGTTCGGGATCCTCATACATATCATATTCCCCGCTGAGGGCATAATATCCAAAAACAAGAAGCCCGCCTACAATAATGGGCATCAGGATGAATGCATAAATGATGGCAGGAATTTTATCTTCGGGCTTTCCACTTTCAAATTTTGGTATGGCCTGCGATACAATGAGGTAATAACCTGCTGCAAGACCAAGTGCAATCCAGACAAATCCTAAATATTTTCTTATTTGATTCATGTTGCTTCGTTTTTAAAATTATGTTTTAAACTGGTGTTAATCTTCAATTCTGTTATCTTCTCCATTAATATACAGTACGCCGATCACCAGACTTACGGCTGCAATAATAATGGGATACCACAGACCTTCAAGGAATGGCTTGTCATAAGGTAATGCTGTGCCAGTTTTTGTGGCTACTTCGTTTGCCATGGTTGCTTTGGTAGCAAGAAAGGTTGCAATGGCAGGCAACAATCCACCAAAGATGCCATTACCAATATGATAAGGGAGCGACATGGATGTGTACCTGATCCTGATCGGGAACATCTCCACAAGAAATGCTGCAATTGGGCCGTATACCATTGTTACAAAAATTACCTGTACGAAAACAAGGAAAATTAATTTCCAGAAAGAGCTGTTATCCAGAATAACTGTTTTAGCTGTTATCGTATCTGTTGCTGTATCTGCTTTTAAAACATCAGCGTGCATTTTTTGTCTTTTTACTTCTTTTAAAGTGGTACCATCTTCATATACTTTTAAGGTAGTTGTTGCACGAATACTGTCACCCGCATTTTTTTCATCAGCCATTATTTTAACTTCTGTTGCAGTTTTTGCAGTTACTTCTGTTTTCATCTGCACACTTCCTGCATCATACATGGCTGAATAGATAGGGCGGTAGCTGACAATGGCAATCAACATACCAAGCATCATAATCCATTTGCGGCCAATTTTATCAGATAGCCATCCAAATACCACAAAGAAAGGAGTGCCGAATAAAAGGGCCCACATGATTAGTTTACTTGCCTGCGATACATCTACACTCAATGTATTTTGAATAAAACTCAATGCATAGAATTGCCCTGTATACCAAACAACACCCTGCCCCATAGTTGCGCCAAACAATGCAAGCAATACAAATTTGAAATTCAGTTTATTACCGAAGCTTTCCTTAAGAGGATTGGTGGAAGTCTTTCCTTCTGATTTTGCTTTTGCAAACAGCGGAGACTCTTTCATACGCATACGGATGAGAATGGAAATACCAACCATGATGATCGAAATCCAGAATGGAACACGCCATCCCCAATCGCCAAACGATTGTTCGTCCATTGCACCTTTAACTGCAATGATCACCAGTAAAGAAACAAACAAACCAACAGAGGCTGTTGTTTGAATCCAGGAAGTCCAGAAACCTCTCTGTTCAGCAGGAGAATGTTCAGCTACATAAGTTGCAGCACCACCATATTCGCCGCCCAGTGCAAGACCCTGCAGTAACCTAAGTAACAATACCAGCAAGGGTGCAAAAAAACCAATCGATTCATAACTGGGAATACAACCAATTAAGAAAGTAGATAAACCCATTATCACCAATGTTAACAGGAATGTATATTTTCTTCCGATTAAATCACCCAGGCGTCCAAAGAAGAGGGCGCCAAATGGCCTTACAACAAAGCCTGCTGCAAAAGTTGCAAGCGTTGAAAGTAATGCTACAGTTGGATTTCCTCCCGGGAAAAATTTAGTAGAAATAATTGTGGCCAGGCTTCCGAAGATATAGAAGTCGTACCATTCAATGAGCGTGCCTACAGAAGAAGCTGCTATAACAGATTTTAGAGAGGTTGGTTTCATCCTGACAAGATAAATACAAATTAAAATATGAGAATAAAAAAATGTAAAATTTAAAACTCTTTCGCTTAATCATTTTCAAAGGAGTTGTTTCTGTACATTTATAACTTATAACTTTCAGCCATGTCATACCCGTTTCAGATTAAATCTTTAGATGAATACAAAGAGACCTATAAAAGAAGTGTTGAAAACCCCGAAGGCTTTTGGGCCGATGTTGCTTCAAACTTTCAATGGCGCAAACCCTGGGAAAAAGTATTGGACTGGAATTTTCTTGA
>JANOIQ010000241.1:0-1680 GCA_031407835.1 Chitinophagaceae bacterium | reverse complement strand
TATCCTGTTATTCCGAAAGGACATATTATCTTCAGGTTGATTCCTTCCGCAGCACATACTGATGCAGACATTGACGAAACACTGCATGCATTCACTGAAACAAAAGCAAAGCTTGATGCAGGTGCATATAAATCAGAAGTTATTCCTGATATGACAGATGTAACGGGAAAACGTTTTGATTACATGCTTGAAACGCCAAAGAATAAATAAACTGGATTTGCTTTGACATGAAGAAGCCGTTTCATTTAGTCTGAAACGGCTTCTTTCGTTATATAAAATCAGGTAATCTATTATCTTAAATCAACCACTTCAACACCTGGATATTTCTTTTTATCAAAAACAAACTGAGTGTCAGTAACAGTTGCATTTCCATTGAATGTAGAAACAGTATAAGTATATTTATTTCCGCTTTTCTCCAGCACTTTCGTACTGAATATGGCCTGTGTTTTTTTATCTACCCAAACAAGTACTTTAAAGAATGACTTTGATTTATCGAAAGGCGTTAATTCAATTTCCTGTAATGTTTTACCGGCTTCTTTCTTATCACCGTTTAATTTATACAGGTAGTCTTTGTCGTAAAAATTAGAAAATAATTTCTGCGGAGTAATGCTGCTTTGTGAAGGATCGTACTTTGAAATAGTTACTTCGTTTGCTGTTTTATCATATGTCCAGATTGTGGCACCATCACAATAAATATCCTGTCCCCCGGTAATGGAAACACGATACTTATTCCCTTTCATGAACAAAGAACCCTTTTTAATACCCAGCACTTTCCCTTTTCCATCCTCATTTTTAAATGAGAATAAAGCCTGTACTGCTTTAAACGTTTTAAATTTTGCACTTACGGCATCAAGGATTTTTTTGGCATCAGGATCACTCTGTCCCATGTTTTTGGGTTGAGCGAAACCTATTACAGCAAATGTCATTACTACGGCAAGTGAAACGATTCTCTTCATTCTAACGATTTTCAATGTGTATTCAAAACTGAGGCCACAAAGATAAGCAGAAGCCCCTGTTTAATATGACTCAACATAATTGCAACAGCAATTTTAACAGCTTACCCTAACATTTCCAGATGCTGATTTAATTCAGACTCGGTTTTAATCAACACATCCCTTGCCTTACTGCCCTGACTTCCTCCAACAATTCCGGCAGCTTCCAGTTGATCCATTAACCTGCCTGCACGGTTATATCCCAGCTTCATTCTGCGTTGCAAAAGCGATGTTGACCCTACCTGGTTTTGTACAATTAACCTTGCAGCGTCTTCAAACAACTGATCCCTGTCGCTTAAATCAAAATCTTTTCCTTCCAGCTCTTTCTCATCAACATATTCAGGCAGTAAAAATGCCTGCGGATATCCCCGTTGTTTGCTGATGAATGATACAATTTCATCTACTTCGGGTGTATCTACAAATGCACATTGCAAACGAATGATATCCCCATTATAACTGATAAGCATATCACCCTTACCTATCAACTGTTCTGCACCACCTGTATCTAAAATCGTACGGCTGTCTATTTTACTGCTTACTTTAAATGCAATACGTGCCGGAAAGTTTGCTTTTATGGTACCGGTAATAATATTTACCGAAGGCCTTTGTGTGGCAATGATCAAATGAATACCAACCGCCCTGGCCAATTGAGCCAAGCGGGCAATGGGCATTTCAATTTCCTTGCCTG
>JANOIQ010000234.1:0-3863 GCA_031407835.1 Chitinophagaceae bacterium | reverse complement strand
AAAGAAACTGATGCAGAAAGATTATGATTATTATGATGCAGATCTGAAAAACTTCATTTCAACTGACTGGCAGAAAGCAAGTAAGATTATTAATCAGTTCTTAAGTAAGAATAAGGAAACAACCGGCGATGCGTATATGCTTTGGCGTTTGAAACTAATGATTGCAGACGGTTTGTTTGATGTGCAGGGTGAAGTAAAGAATATGAAAGAGTTTGAGGTGAAGAAAAAAGCGGGAGCTGTGGAAACTGTTGCAACACAAGAATAAGCGATGACAAAATAAAAATGATAAGAAAGAAATGAGTGCAGCGAAAAAGAAAGAAAATGTTTTTGATAATGAAAGCGGCGTACAGGGCCAGTACAAAACCTGGTTCCTTGATTATGCATCGTATGTAATCCTCGAACGTGCCGTGCCTGCCATTGAAGATGGGTTGAAACCGGTACAGCGACGTATTCTTCATGCCATGAAAGAAATGGATGATGGTCGTTTCAACAAAGTAGCTAACATCATTGGTCAGGCAATGCAATATCATCCGCATGGTGATGCAAGTATTGGTGATGCATTGGTGAATATGGGGCAGAAAGATTTGCTGATTGAAACACAAGGTAACTGGGGCGATGTGCGTACAGGTGATGATGCGGCTGCAGCACGTTATATTGAAGCCCGTCTTTCAAAGTTTGCATTGGAGATTGCGTTCAATAATAAAACTACAGAATGGCAACTGAGTTATGATGGAAGAAAGAACGAACCGGTAGTATTGCCAATGAAGTTCCCGATGTTACTGGCTCAGGGAGCTGATGGTATTGCTGTTGGTTTGTCAACAAAAATTCTTCCGCATAATTTTTGTGAATTGATTGAAGCTTCCATTAAATGTTTGCGGGGAAAGCGTTTTGAAATATTACCTGATTTCCAAACTGGGGGAATGATTGATATTGCCAATTACAACGATGGTAAACGTGGTGGTAAGGTAAGAGTGCGTGCACATATTGAAGAGTTTGATAAAAAAACATTGCTCATAAAAGATGTTCCTTACGGTGTTACCACAACACAGTTGATGGATAGTATCGTTAAAGCAAATGACCAGGGAAAAATAAAAGTAAGGAAGGTAACTGATAATACTGCTGCTGAAGTAGAAGTACAGATTGATCTGGCTCCCGGTATATCTCCCGATATAACGATTGATGCTTTGTATGCGTTTACTGATTGCGAAGTTTCTATATCTCCCAATGCATGTGTGATTGTTGATAATAAGCCACAGTTCCTGAATGTATCTGATCTGTTGCGATATTCAGCTGATCAAACCAAAGAACTGCTGAAGAAAGAACTGGAGATTAAGCTGGGTGAATTGATGGAGAAATGGCATTATACTTCACTGGAGAAAATCTTCTTTGAAGAAAAGATCTATAAAGAACTGGAGAAGAAACATGAAACATGGGATAAGGTAATTATAGCGATAGACCTTGCTTTTGTTCCGTTTAAAAAACAATTGCGCAGAGAAATCAAACGGGAAGATATTATCAAGCTGACGGAAAAGCCTGTACGTCGTATTTACCGTTTGGATATTGATGAACTGAACGATCAGATCAAGGCACTGGAAGCAGATATGAAGCAGGTGAAGTATGACCTTGAGAATTTGATTGATTATGCAGTTGCTTATTATGAAAATCTGTTGAAGAAGTTCAGTAAAGGAAGAGAGCGTAAAACAGAAATTAAACCATTTGAAACCATCCAGGTAAAACAGGTGGCTATTGCCAATGCAAAATTATATATGAACCGTGAAGATGGTTTCATTGGTACATCGTTAAAAAAGGATGAGTTTGTTTGTGATTGCTCCGACTTTGATGATATCATTGTGTTTACCAAACGTGGTATTATGAAAGTGGTGAAAGTGAGCGACAAATCATATATCGGCAAAGACATTATTCATGCGGCAGTGTTTCAGAAAAATGATGAACGCACTACTTACAACATGATTTATGCTGATGGGAAAGGTGGTGTGAGTTATGCAAAGCGTTTTAATGTTACCGGTATAACAAGAGAGAAAGAATATGATTTGACAAGAGGTGATGAAAAAAGTAAAGTACATTATTTCACTGTAAACCTGAACGGTGAAGCTGAAGTGGTAAAGATTGTATTGAGCCCGAATTCTACTGCCCGAAATAAAGAGTTTGATTTCTATTTTGAAGAACTGGATATCAAAGGCAGAAACAGTATGGGTAACCAGGTTACAAAATATGCCATCAAATCGGTGAAGTTTAAAGAGAAAGGCAAATCAACGTTGAGCGGAAAGAAAATGTGGTTCGATGATAAGTTCGGACGCTTAACAACAGAAGAGAAAGGAGAGTACTTAGGTAAGTTTGAACCGGAAGATAAAGTGCTGGTGATTTATAAAGACGGTAATTATGAAATCACTGATCAGGAACTCACACAAAAATTTGATCCTGAAAATGTATTGCTGATTGAGTTATTTAAACCGGAGAAAATTGTAACGGCTGTTTATCTTGATAATGACAAGCTGCAATTCAATGTGAAACGGTTCAAAATTGAAACTACCACACTGCGGAATAAATTCTTCTTTATCAAAGAGGGGGACAAGAATTATGTGGAAGCTGTAACAACAGATGCTGAACCGGTGTTGGCCATGCAGAGCGGCAGAGGTGCACAGGTGCGTAAAGCAAAAATTAAATTAGCCAAGGTTGCAGAGGTGATGGGCTGGAAAGCAGTGGGAGCAAAGCTTACAGACTATAACAAGAGTATTGAAATGGAATGGGTGAAGGAAGATCCGCATGCACAACCGGAGTTGTTTGAATAAAAATACTGAAGAGTTGAATCAACTTTGGCAAAGTTTAATCATAATGACTGATAAGTAAAAGTAATCTGGAACTTTGCCAAAGTTTTTTATTCTTCGCTATCTACAATTTCGCCGTAATCAATAAACAATTCTTCACCTGCATTGATCTCACGGAGTGTTTCAAAATCTTCACCATCATTGATAGATTTTACATTGGGTGTTTCTGCATGATTTAAGAAAATCACAATATCCATCACCTTAAATCCGTAATCGGGCAGGTAATAAAACTCTTCGTCAAACAAACAATAGGTTTCGACCAAATCCTTGCTGTGTTTGGGAAGGGAGTCGATTTCACTGCGTTCTACTTTAATCCATTAACCAACGCCTTTTGAAAATAAACCACGTTGTCCGGCAGGAATATCCCTTAATGCAAAAACACCATTACCATGAATGGGAGATGGCTTCATCATTACCCATGTATCATGTTTCAGTTCATGGAGCAGCTGTTCTTTGGTCATGCAGCAGAATTATTTAATATACTTTTTCATTTCCCTTTCTGCATCACGGTTTTTGATCGTTTCCCGTTTGTCGTGCAGTTTCTTTCCTTTACCCAAACCTATTTCCAGTTTGGCTAAATTGTTTTCTGTGAAAAAGATGCGCAGCGGAACAACGGTGAATCCTTTTTCCTTGAGTTTGTTTTCCCATTTCCTGATTTCTTTTTTATTCAGCAGCAGTTTTCTGTCATGAACGGCCATGTGGTTATTGGTTGTGCCGAAACGGTACTCAGCAATATGCAGACCTTTGATCCAGAGTTCATGTTTGTGAAAGAAACAATAAGAATCGCTGAAGCTTACCTTTCCTTCACGGATTGATTTTACTTCCGTTCCGGCCAATACCATTCCTGCTACTAATTTGTCTTCAAAATAGTATTCCTGAAAGGCTGCTCTGTTTTTTGATTCCATTTGTTACTAATAAAAAAGCAATCAATTAAAGTTGAATCAACTCTAATTGATTGCAAATATAATTCTGATTAATCAGTTCCTGAATAAGTTGAACAGTACACCAAACTTCTGC
>JANOIQ010000149.1:0-11828 GCA_031407835.1 Chitinophagaceae bacterium | reverse complement strand
GTAAGCTCATTTGCAACCGGGCGATACCGTATTATGCCTGAGCAAAAACGTAACAGAAGCAAGATCATTTTGCAGGAAAAACTCAATGGCAAAGAACTGTTTCCGCAGAATGGAACTACAGAGTATGCCTGGCTGCACATTACAATGGAGCAGGATCCTGATTCACCTTATAAATTCCGGGAGCTCCTGTCTCCAAAATAAAATGCAGTTGCAATTCATGCATTGTTTTTTACAGTTGAATCATCATCTGCTTGAAAAGGCACGGAGTTAAACTCAACTTGTGCCCACAAAACATTATCAAAACCTATCATCATGAAACGATTAAAAAAAATTATGAAATGGACAGGAATTATCCTGCTCTTCATTATTGTATCTGTAACAACATTAACTGCAACAAGACAGAACCTGGAGTTCGACGCACCTTATCCTAATATCAAAGCAACAAAGGATAGTATTGTTATTGCAAGGGGTAAACACCTCGTTTACAATATTGCACACTGTGTCGATTGTCACAGCACAGCCAATAAAGATTCTTTACTGTCATTGGGCCAGGAGCCGGTACTGAGCGGCGGTTTTAAGTTTGAATTTGAATTGGGAAAGTTTTATAGCAAAAATATTACTCCTGATAAAGAAACGGGGATTGGAAATTTAACCGATGCTCAAATTGCCCGGTCCTTGTATTATGGTGTAAACTCAAACGGAAAAGCTATGCTCGACTTTATGCCTTTTCATAATTTGAGTGAAGAGGATATGACTGCTATTATTTCTTATCTGCGTACAGTAAAAGCGGTAAAGAATAAAGTACCCGAACATGAGTTTACTGCAATGGGTAAAGTGGTGAAAGCATTTCTCATTAAACCTGTGGGACCAAGTACAAAAATTGTAAAGACTGTTAAAAAAGATACGACAGCTATTTACGGCGGTTATATTGTAAACAGTTTAGGTAATTGTGCAGGCTGTCATACCAAACGTGGCGCAACAGGTGAGTTGATTGGCGAACACATGGCAGGCGGTAATTCATTTGATGAGGGAGGCATGCCCCCTTTAATGTCGCCCAATCTTACACCCGATAGCAGTAGCCGCATTTTTGGTTGGACACAACAGAATTTTATTGATCGTTTTCGTATGGGTAAAGTCATTAAACATAGTCCTATGCCATGGAACTCCTTTAAGAATATGACCGATGATGAACTGAAAGCAATTTATAAATATCTGCAAACCATCAAACCGGCAAAAACAGCAGCCCTTAAAGAAGAGAGTAAATAAAACTTTTTTAATGTTCAATTATTTGCAATGATCATCAAACTGTTGCTTTTTTTCAACCTGCTTACATATGCAGTCATCGTGAGCCAGTCGTTTATGTACATGATTGCTTTGCGGAATGTGCAGGAACGCATAGAAGCTCCTGCTTACATTGAATTAAGAAAATTGCTTGACGAAAATTTTATGGCAAAATTTAAAACTGTAATGTATGCCGGATTATTACTGAGTTTAGTACTTGTGATCTTTGCTGCACAACAACCAATTGGTTTCTTATTCTTCAGTACTTTGTTTGCTTTTTTTGGATTAGTGATTGATGCAGTGATTACTGTAAAAGGAGACATGCCGTTGAATACATTTATCAGGAGCTGGACGGCAGATCAGCATCCTGCCGATTGGAAAATATACAGAAGCAAGTGGTTATTGTATTTCAGCTGGAGACAGGTTGCCAATATCAGCGGCTTTGTATGCTTGCTGGCAGGTGCAGTTTTTGGAATCAGTTGATTGTTACTGCAATTCATCTATGTATTCTCTCAATTCACGCACAAGAGTATTGCCTGTTTATGAAGCTGAAAATATCTTGCACTTGATTTTAAACAGTAACTCCGCCTGCAGTGAGGCAGGCATTAAACTTATCAATTATGAAAAAAACAATTTCAGCTATCAGTATTATGTCAATTGGCAGTATGATACTTGTTGCATCATGCAACAATATAGCTGCAAAGGAAAATAAACCTGCTGCGGCAATGACCAATGCCGAACTGGTAAAACGTGGTGAATATCTTGTAAATGCAGTTGGTTGTGATGATTGTCATTCACCCAAAAAAATGGGGCCTATGGGGCCTGAGATTATTCCTGAATTGCGTTTCTCCGGCTATCCTTCCGGCAGATCAGTTCAAAAAGCCGACAGTAATGTTATAAAACAAGGGTGGGCATTGTTTGGGCCGGATCTTACATCTTTTGCCGGTACATGGGGTATGTCATTTGCGGCAAATCTTACCGGTGATGAAACTGGAATTGGCAACTGGAGTGAACAGCAATTCTTTAAAGCTCTGCGTGAAGGCAAATATAAAGGCCTGGATAACAGCCGTTCTTTATTGCCGCCTATGCCATGGTTTGTGTACAAGAACTTCAATGATGATGACATCAGATCCATCTTCGCATTCTTAAAATCAACCAAACCCGTTCATAACGTTGTGCCGGCGCCTGTGAGCTTTGCCGACCTGAAAAATTAAACGGGAGGTTCAACTGATTCACATTTGCTAATGAATCACTTAGAGTTTAGGTTTAAACATAAGGCCTGGTGAGCTAACCCGCCGGGCTTTTTCAATTCATACCTGCTTTTCCTCAATTCATACAGAATTATTACAGCCGGGCTTTTCCCGGGAACGAGAAATAAGTAAAAGTTGGTAATTTGTAAGAACTGTTATGAAACTGAAATTACCCAAATATACAAGTAAGGATTATTTAGTACTGGCATTGGTGCTGTTACCGATTTCGTTTATCATTAACAGTGCGATACTACAGACAAAATATTTTTCAAACTGGAAGATATTTGTTACTGCCACCATACTTGCCGCTATAGGGTTCAGTTTAAATTTTACCGCATGCGGGGCTGTGGCAGTACTCATGAAAAAAAGATTTCCGTTGGAAAGACAGGTTAGCAGGAAACTGACATTTATGATTCTTACTTTTTTTGTAATAACGGGTTTATTCCTGCTGTTGCTATTCAAAGGGTATGAAAAGATCAGCTTCTTTAACTATGTGTTTAATGAACATGGGTTTGTATGGGCTTATATAGGTATGGGCATAGTCAATACATTTCTTACTCTCCTGTTTGAAGGAATTGACCGGTATGAAAACTGGAGTGCTAATTTAAAAGAAACAGAAAAGCTGAAGAATGTTTTCAAGCAAAGTCAGTTACAGGGTCTTAAAAGCCAGTTGAATCCGCATTTTTTATTTAACAGTCTTAACTCCTTATCCAGTTTAATCAGTGAAGATGAAGAAGAGGCAGAAAAGTTTTTAAATGAAATGAGCAAAGTGTACCGGTATATGTTACGGAATGAAGAAGATCAGCTTGTAACGCTGGAAACTGAATTAAAATTTACAGATTCGTATATGTATCTGCTTCGGGCAAGATATGGTGATGGCTTACAGTTAAAGGTTGAGGTTAGTGACAAAGCAAAAGCAAAATATATGCCTCCGTTAACACTGCAGGTATTAATTGAAAATGCATTTACGCAAAACAGTATAAACAAATCTGACCCATTGCGGATTTCAATTGTATCAAAAGAAGATCAAATATTAATAGTGCGGAATAATATTCAGCCTAAGGTTGTAACGGAAGTAATTGATGCAGAAGCTGAACTGGATAATCTTGTTAATAAATATCAATTACTGAGCCAGCCACCTGTTTTGATAGAAGAAGGGAAAACAGAAAGAACGATACGTGTACCGCTGATTAATCAAAAAGAGGAGGTAGTATTTTGATGAAATGGAAAAAATATACAAAGCTTCAGTTGTATTCATTTGTGGCATCAATGCCCATTATTGATGTACTGTTGAATTTTATCATGTTTGAGGGACGGTTGTTTACTGATGCGAAGATTTGGTTATTTTCTTTCCCACTGATTTTTCTGATGGGAATTGGTTCGTGGCGGGGACATACATTTATTGGGAATTATATAAAGAATAAGTTTCCTGAATTAAGACATACCAGGAAACGCCTGGTTATTCTGGGATTCTGTTTAATTCCTTTCATGTCTTTTTCTGTAACAGTAATATTCTTTGTATATGATAACTTTCATATTCTGGGGTATCAACTGAAAGCAACAGACCTGAAGCTAGGGCTGCTCGTAGGATTCTGTGTAAACCTGATATTTGAAACCTTGTATGAAGCAGATTTTGTGCTGGAGAAATACAAAGAAAGTGTGGAGGAGAAACAGAACATGGAACAGATGTCGATGCACCATGAGTTTGATACGCTGAAGAACCAGGTTAATCCGCATTTTTTGTTCAATTGTTTTAATACCCTTTCTTCACTTATCAGTGAGGATAAAAAGAAAGCGGAGAAATTTTTGAATGAGCTGAGTAAAGTATACCGTTACCTGTTACGTAATAATGAAGATGGATTAAGTACAGTGGAAAATGAGATTAAGTTTATCCGTTCCTACTACCAGCTTTTGCAGACACGCCATGGTGAAGCAGTGATCCTTCAGATTGAAATTGACAAACGGTATGATAACTATTTGCTGCCATCACTGAGTTTGCAGCTGTTGGTTGAAAATGTTGTAAAACACAATGTGCTGTCGAAGAATATGCCGTTGATCATTGACATATTTACTACGGCCGGTAATAAGCTGGTGGTGAATAATAACCTTCAGCGGCGTACTGTAAAGGCTCCCAGCAATAAAATAGGACTGGATAATATTAAAGCAAAATATGAACTGTTGAAACAGCCGGGCTTCCAGGTAATGGAAGATGAGAAAAATTTCACGGTTGTTCTTCCATTAATCTGGAACAACTCAACCGTAAACCGGAGAGCTATTTTAAACGAACCTAAAACTGTATAACATGAAAATTTTAATTGTTGAGGATGAAGAACTGGCCGTAAAAAAATTGCAGAAAACATTGGGCGCTGTTGACTCTGCTGCGCAGGTAATTGGTATTACCGACAGTATTAAAACAACAGTGGAGTGGCTGCAAACCAATCAGCAACCCGATCTTATTTTAATGGATATTGAATTATCGGATGGGCAGAGTTTTGAAATCTTTAATTTAACTGAAGTAAAAAGCCCTGTTATTTTTACAACATCCTATGATGAGTATGCATTAAAAGCCTTTAAGGTAAACAGTATTGATTATTTGCTCAAGCCTATTCAAAAAGAAGAACTGCAAACGGCACTGAGTAAATACCGTCAGCTTCAAACATCTTATGCAGGCGGTGAATCCAAAGCAGAAATAAACCTTGAAAGCCTGGTGAAGGAACTGCAGCAGAAATTGCAACCGAAAGAATTCAGGAAGCGTTTTTTAGTGAAGCATGCACAAAAGCTGGTATCAGTTGAAATTGATGAAATAGCTTTTTTCTACAGTGATGGAAGATTGAATTTTTTTAAAACAACGGATAATAAAAAGTATGTAGTTGATTATACAATGGATGAACTGGAAGATATGCTTGACCCTGAAAAATATTTCCGCATCAGCAGATCGTTTTATGTTTCGGTTAATTCTATTGATAAAATTGATGATTATTTTGGCAACAGGCTCATTCTTCAGTTAAAACCTTCTGTTGATAAAGAAGCATTGGTAAGCCGTGAAAAAGTAACTGATTTTAAAAAGTGGATGGGTAAATAAATTTGTTAAGCAACGGGCACCTGTAATACAAACATGGAGTTGCTTTTATGTATCTGTACATCCAGTATTGCACGAATTGATTGCAGACGCTTTTCCATATCCTGCCGGTGAAGCAGGTTGTTGAGCTGTTGAATATCACAACTGTCATTTGCAAATTGCATTGTGAACAGCAGCTTCGACTTTTCTAGCCCAATATAAATGTCACATTTTTTTGCACCTGCATGTACAAGACTTTTTAAGGCTTCTTTAAACAGCAGAAAAGCTTCATGACGTAACTTCATATTCAATTCAAGCGACTGAACCTTTTTATCAACGAAAATTTCAATATCAGCGCCATGCCGGTTTTTCAGCGAATCTACATATTCCTTCATCCGGTCAACCGTTTTTTCCATGTTGTCATTTTCGGGATCAATACTCCATAACATATCATCCATTGCAATCATCATGTTATGGCTTCTGCTATGGATCTGTTCAATGTATTCTTTTGATTTCTGAGGGTTGTTTTCTGCTTTCAACTTTGCCATTTCACTCAGTATATTAATATTATTGAGTGCCATGTTTACTTCCTGGTGAAGATTGTCTGCAATATCTGTCCGCATTTTCTGCATCACTTCTTTTCGGTTCATCCGTTCCCTGTCAAACCAATAGATCAGTGATCCTGCGAGTAGTACCAATATGCTGTAAAACCACCATGATTTCCAGAAAGGGGGACTTACTTTTATAATCAGCTCCAGCGTTTTTTCGGTTTCATTTCCCTCTTCGTTAATTGCTTTTAGTTGAAACCTGTACGTGCCGGGTGGCAGATAGTTGTAAATGGCTTCTTTATCTTTATCGGCTATTTTCCACTCTTTATCAAGATCAACCAGTTTATACTTTATAAGGTAAGCACTGCTGTAATTCAGTGTTGAAAATTCAATGACCAATGAATTTTCTTTATAGTCTAAGTCAATTTCTTTCAACTGCATCAATGAATCTACCTGCAGCGATTTGTTCATCACTTTAAAATCTGTAATCTTTATTTCAGGAGAGGAGCTGTTAATCTTTATACTGTCAGGATTGAATACAACAAAGTTAGTTGTTGTACCAAAGATCATACGTCCATCGGGAAGCTGGCGGGAGGAAGCAAGTAAAAAGTGATCGTTATTAATTCCATCTGAACGGTTAAAATTGATAAATATCTTTTTTGCAATGTTGATGCGGTATAAACCACTTGTTGTAGTAAGCCACACATATCCATTCTTATCTTTTTCCAGCGCAGCAATATAACCCGACATTATTTCAGGAAGCCCGATATAAGCAGAGCGCTTCAGCAGTCTGTTATATTTTATAATTCTTGTTGCTGTTGTTATAAGCATTGTACTGTCATCATATTCCAGTACACCCGAAGCGCCTGTCTCGGGTAACTTTAATTCTTTAGCACCATTTGCAGAAAAATGTAAAATAATTTTATCAGTATCAGGGTCAAGAACAAAAACCCCTTCCAGGGATGTTGCAACCCAGATGTATCCTTTTGAATCGGTAATTATTTTATTAATTGTTATGCGGGGTATTGTCTTCAACTGTTCAATTCTTTCCGGGAGTTGTTTACTATCCTTTGCAACAGTCCATTTAAAAAGCCCAACATGCTGCATACCCAGCCATAAGTTTCCATTTTTATCTTCTGCCAGTTGCCGTACAGTTCTGTTTTCTAAAATAGGCGGGTTGTAAAACTTCGCAGAACGGGTTGACTGATCAATTGCATAAATACCTGGTTGCGATGAAAACCAGATTGTATTACTGTCTCGTGAAGCAAACATGCTCCATACGAATGGCCCCCCCTTATTGTCAATTTCTTTAATATTAATTGGGATAGGATTAAAATTCTTATCGTAATGATATAAACCATCGCCCCAGGTACCGGCAAGTACAGTGCCCCATTTTGTCGGCATGAAAGACATCACACTTCCTTCTCCTTTTATGCCGGTTACACGGTTTGTATGGGTGAGGTTGGTGAAGTATTCTGCTTTAGGATTAAATCTGTATAAGCCATTATTATCAGTGCCTGCCCAAATATTTTTTTCACGGTCTTCAAACAAAGCTGTAACCATTTCATAGGCTATGCTCCGTTCGTTTACATAGCCATTATAAACCAATTCGAATTTTTTTTCCTGCTCAAGATACTTCGCTAAAACGCCCATGCCCCTCACCCAGATTGTTCCATCCGTTTGCTCAAAGAACCCCTGTAACTCATAATAAGTCTTCAGTTCATGTATGAAATGTGCATGTTCAATCAGGAAGTTCTTTTTCTTTAAATCATAACAGTAAACTGACGGGAAACCCTGGTTGCTCCAGATGACAAACCAAACACGGTTATGTTTGTCAAAATAAAAATGGTAGGGGTTCAGGTTATTTTCTTCCAGTAAATCAATTATATGCTCCTGTTCAGTATTATTTCCCGGATAACTCAAACCATGCGTTTCATGATTATAAATTGCCAAACCGCCTCCCGGAATAATCATCCAGTACTTTTTTGTGCCAGGCTGGTGAATAAAATCATGAATATCCCATTCTGCTTTTTGCTGAATAAAATTATTACCAGCCGAAAATTCGTTTGTTTTTTCATTCCATGTAAGCACTTCGTTGCCACGCAGAAAAAGAAAAACATTACCAAATTCATCTGTTACAAGATATTTCAGCGCTGTGCTGATTGATTTTGTTTTTTTTGTTTTAACAGCTGCTTCAAGAAAAATAAATTTTCTTGTATTGAAGATTCCAATTCTTCCGTCTGCCAGTAATACCCACAGATTGTTCTTTTTATCGATGAGTATTTGTGCAACAGGATTGGAAGGGAGAGAAAAGGGGTCATTGTGTTTATACCGGAACGTTTTGTAACGGTTACCATCAAACCGTTGTAACCCATCTGTTGTGCCTGTCCAGATATATCCATCAGCATCCTGCAGAACGGTATTTACCTGGTTAGACAATAAACCTGATGCAGTGCTGTAATGCGTAAAGGTATATTGCCTTGGCTGCTGAGCAGGAAGGTTACCGGCATAGTAAAAAAGAAACAAACAAACAGAACGAAAGAAATATTTCAACAGCTGAGGTTTAGGTTTGTCAAATTTAACAATCTGCATCCGTAACACAAACCGGTTCATACGGGGCTTTACGCAATTCATACAACTGTTTCTTCAATTCATGTTAGCAGGGAGATCAGGAATTTTAGCCATACCTGAAAATGCCCTTTTTTTTCGATAAAGTCAGCTGATCATTTTTATCAGAAGCAGAAATACTTAGTCCCGTCAATTCATCCGTTAAATAAAACAACTCATGTATTGCACTCTTGTAAAAGGCTTCCTGAGTTTTCATCTTTACACCGTTAATCAAAAAACATTAAACATTAAACCTTTCAAAAAAATGAAAAAGATTTTTTTCCTGATGATTGTTGCAGCTGTTGGTTTCACCTCCTGCAAAAAAGAAAACAACGACAAGAGTGGTATTTTTAAAGGACCGGAAACATCAGTGTATCACGGAAAAGCATGGACCTGGGTTGAACTGAATAAAGAAGGACAACCGGAAAGAGTCGCCATCAGTATCAACCAGGATGTATTGAATAATGTAACACCCGGAAATGGAACAGGGAGCGGAGAGCATCAGCATGATAATAATATTGTGTTGAAGTTTCATCCTAAAGCTGATGTCACTCCATTCAAACACGTTTGGCTTAACTGGAACCCTGATGGACATCCACCTGTAGGTATTTATAATAAGCCTCACTTCGATCTCCATTATTATATGGTAAGTCCGGAAGAAAGAGAAACATTTATTGATCCTGCAAAACTGGATGCAGCTCTTCCTGCAAGTTACCTGCCTGCAAATTATATCGGTATTGATCCTGTACCAACAATGGGCAAACACTATGTTGATGTAACCTCACCTGAATTAAGCGGTCAGCCGTTTACCCAAACATTTATTCTCGGTTCTTATGAAGCAAAACTCGCTTTCTGGGAGCCAATGATTACACTCGATTTCTTAAAGAACACAACCAATTTTGTAAGAGATATTCCACAACCTGCCAAGTATCAAAAGACAGGTTATTATCCAACAAAAATGCGGGTAGCAAAACAAAATACAGTAACCAATATTATACTTGAGGGATTTGTACTGCGACAGGCATCTTAACAAAAACTGCCTGATCCCGTAAGGTCAGCAGAAGTTGTTATACTGTACTTAAAGCCCGGAAGCCCCGTAAGGCTTCCGGGTTTTTTCATCTGCACTTGAACCATGCATTGATACCTGTCATTTCATTCAATCATTTCAACAACTCATTCGCATCTGTCTTTCTTTTCCTTCACTGCTGCTGCAAATTTGTATAAATAAATCATTCACAATTAAACCTTATCACATGGCACGCTACAATATTTTTAACCAGGTACACAAAGGCTTAAGAGCATTGCTGTACGAAACTATGATTCAGCTTCAGCAAACTGATTTTACCAATGTTGAAGAAACAGAAGATGTTACTGAACGCATCGAAATTATTTTATCACTGTTCGACAGTCATGCACATACAGAAGATCAATTTGTACTGCCTGCAATTGTACAGTACGAACCTTCGGTTGTTGATGCATTTGAACAGGAGCATGTAAAAGACCTGCAGTTGAGTCAGCAATTAAGTGATCAGCTGAAAGCCTTATCACTTTCTGTTTCAACAGAAGCGAAAATTCAGATGGGAGCTGCCCTTTGTACAGCTATGCTGAATTTTATGCTTTTTAATCTTTCTCATATGAAGAAAGAAGAAGAAGTGCTGAATAAATTGTTGTGGCGTTATTATTCTGATGACGAGCTGAAAGGCGTAACCCAGTCAATTGTTGCACAGATTGCTCCTCAGAAAATGTCTTTATACAGTAAATGGATGATGCGTGGGTTAAACAATACAGAAATCATCAACTGGCTGAAAGAAGTAAAAGACAACGCCCCCGATTTTGTTTTTGAATCATTGATGGAGATAGCATCTGCTGAGTTATCAGAACATCGCTGGCAGCTTGTACAGGAAGATTTAACAGAAGGAGCTATGCTTGCTTAACTATTTACTATCATTATTAATAAACTTTATCATGAACCAAAAATTATTAAACAGCCTGGTGATCCGCTTAAGGATCTGTATAGTGGTACTCATTCTCGTACTGGTCAGTTTTGTTCTGTTTTCTTTTACCGCACATAAATTGGCCGATGATTTTTTAAAGCACCTTGGTATTACAAAAGCTGGTGCCGATGAAAAAATTGCCCATAGTATTCTTGGTGGATCTATTGATGCGTATGGGATAAAAAATGCAAAGAATATCGTAGCCGGTAACAGGGCAGCTGTTGCCAAAGACATTTTAACTTATACAAAGAAGCATGTACAAACAGCAGGCTTTTTAAAAAGTTACAATGAAATGCGGGCATCTTATAAACCTCAGTTCAACAAAATACAAACAGTTGAAGAAATGCGTCGGGAGAATATTGCTGCCATGCAGAAATCTGTGAAAGATATGGAAGAGATCATCCGTAAAGCAGATGCGGCTACAAAGCCTCTGTTTGAAAAAATTCTGGTTGATGGCAAAAAGCAATTGAAAGATGCCGAAGATCCGAATAATAAAAGCTACATCCGTTATGCAAAAGGATATGATGAAATGGTAAGATTTAATCAGCAGAATTATGATAAACAAATTGCTGAGTGGGAGGCAAACTATCCCGCCAATAAATTATTATTTGTAAAGAAACGATTACAGGAATTTCTTACTGAAACAGAGCAAATTGATTTTGACGCTGAGTTAACAACAAAGAATGGTAAAAAAATATTTGTAAATCGTGCCTATGAATCAAAAGGCAATCGGTGGAAAATGGCATATCGTGCAGGGAAAGATGTTATATCAACAGCACGTGCATTTGCACGGCAATGGATCAGTGAAATAAAAGAGTAAGCAGTTTAGTTTGTTGCAGAAGCAGATAAGGCGAAGCATTTGCTTCGCCTTATCTGCTTGTATTGCAGCAACTGTTTTATCAGTGCAGTCGATTTACAATGCGATCTTTTTCCATTTTCCTTTTTTAAAGAAGTACCAGGCTGCCACAGCAATAAATGTTTCTGCAATAGGTATTGCAAGGAAAGCACCGGTCGATTTCAAATCAAGACCTTTTGCGAGGAAGTAGGCCAATGGAATTTGAAATGCCCAGAAACCAATGAGATTGATGAT
>JANOIQ010000143.1:0-18058 GCA_031407835.1 Chitinophagaceae bacterium | reverse complement strand
GGTTACCGTGATGCTGTTATTGAAAAAGACACCAATTATTATAATTCAAAAGGGAACCTGGTTGTAGAAATAAAAGTGCAGGAAGGACGTCAGTATTATTTTGGCGATTTTACCTGGAGAGGAAATACAAAATACAGCGATTCTGTATTAACCCAAATTCTTGGAATTAAGAAAGGAGACATTTATAACCTGGAAGCGCTGAATAAAAAATTAGGAAAACAAATGTCCGCCGAAGGTGGAGACATCAGCGGTTTATATATGGATGATGGTTACCTTTTCTTTAAAGTTGAACCAATTGAATCAAGAGTATATAATGATACAATTGATTATGAAATTCGTTTTTCTGAAGGTCCACAGGCCACCATCCGAGCTGTAAATATTTACGGGAATGATAAAACGAAGGAGTATGTTATACGCCGTGAGTTACGTACAGTGCCGGGTGAAAAATTCAGCCGCAGTGATATCATCCGTTCTATCCGTGAATTATCTGCCTTGAATTATTTCAACCAGGAAAAAATTAATCCCAATCCTGTTCCGAATCCGGATGATGGAACAGTTGATATCAATTATACACTGGAAGAAAAATCAAGTGATCAGCTGGAGTTAAGTGCTGGCTGGGGTGGATATATCGGGTTAACAGGTACATTAGGTATTACCTTCAATAACTTTTCTACAAAAAATATTTTCAAGAAATCTGCCTGGCAGCCATTGCCATCAGGTGATGGACAACGCCTGAGTCTTCGTGTTCAGTCAAATGGTCCATCCTTCAGTTCACAAAACTTTTCATTCACTGAGCCCTGGCTGGGAGGTAAGAAAAGGAATAACCTTACTTTAAGTATATTCCGTACCAAACTCGCCAATGCGTTTGATCCGCTTACCGGTCTGCCTACAAGGGCAAAATCAACCACACAGTATCTGAAAACAATTGGTGCAAGTGTATCTTTAGGCAAGCAGTTAAAATGGCCCGATGATTATTTCAACCTGATTACTTCTGTAAACTATACACAGTATAAATTAAAGAATTACCCCATCTTCCCTGAACTTGATAGTGGTGTATCAAATAACTTTAATATCAAGTTCCAGATCATCCGTTCAAGTATTGATCAGCCAACCTTCCCCAGATCTGGTTCTTCATTTTCATTAACGGCATCGTTTACGCCACCATGGTCTTTATTCAGAGATGCATCAAAATATGTAGATCCTGCTGAAAAATACCGTTTGGTTGAGTATCATAAATGGCGTCTGAATTATGAATGGTATGTACCAATCGGTAAACCAATGGGTGCTGAAAAGAACAGACAGTTTGTATTAAAGGCAGCTGCTAAATATGGTTTCCTTGGCCGTTACAATAAAGATTTGCCGATATCACCATTTGAACGTTTCCAGGTGGGTGATGCAGGTATGCAGAATAACTTTGGTATTATCGGGTATGATATTATTGCACACAGGGGTTATCCGGTGTATGATAATTCAAATCCTAAAATCAATAACGCTAACCAAACATCAGCCAATACATTCTTTACTATCTTCAATAAGTACAGTTTAGAAATGCGTTATCCGTTAAGTACCAATCCAAGCAGCACAATCTTTGGACTGGCATTTTTTGAAGCGGCTAACGGATGGTATGATATTAAGGATTACAATCCATTTAAACTCCGCAGAAGTGCCGGTTTAGGTATGCGTTTCTTCCTGCCAATGTTTGGTTTACTTGGCTTTGATTATGGTATCGGTTTAGACAGGGCATTTCCGGGTGCAAGACTCAGAGATATGAGTAAGTTTACCTTCATGCTTGGTTTTGAACCGGAATAAGAAGCCCGACCCTAATGGGAGAAAAACAACAACGAAGAGATTGATTGAAATAAATTTACATCGTATGAAACCTTTTTTAATTATCGCTTTTAGTTTATTACTTACTTCATTTACCGCTACGGCTCAGCGTTATGCTATAATTGACACCAAATATATTCTGGCGAAAATTCCTGAGTATAAAGACGCCAATAAAAAGCTGGAAGAAATGGCTGACGCCTGGCAGAAAGAAATTGATCTGATGCAGGCCGACCTGGATAAAATGTACCGTCAGTTAGATGCCGAAAAGGCCATGTTAACCCCGGAATTACTGAAAAAAAGAGAAGACGAAATCTTTAATAAAGAAAAACAGGTTCGTGATCTGCAAAAAAGACGTTTTGGCTTTGAAGGCGATTATTTCCGAAAAAAGCAGGAGTTGGTAAAACCTATACAGGATAAGGTGTACAACGCAGTACAGAAGCTGGCTACGGAAAGATTATACGATTTTATTTTGGACAAAAGTGAAGGAATTACCGTTATATTTGCCGACCCAAAACTGGACAAAAGCGATGATGTGCTGAAGATATTAGGTGTTAAACTTTAATCAAAAGCCACAGTGTTTGCAACCAAAAGGGGAAGTCAGTACACTTAAATTAAAACAAACCGATTTAACATGAAAAGAGTTATTGTTCTTGCAGTTATAGCTTTGATGGGTAGCGCTGTAACAGTGAATGCACAAAAAATGGGTCACATCAATACTGGGGAATTGCTAAGCGTAATGCCTGAAACAAAAAAGGCGCAGGAAAAAATGCAAAAACTACAAGATTCTTTGAACCTGGTATATGCAGAAATGATCCGTGAGTATAATGAAAAAGACAGCATCATCCGTACTGATTCTGCAAAATGGACACAGGCAAAAAAAGACATCAAATTCAGCGAATATCAAAAATTAGCTGAGGATGTACAACAATACTCAACTAAAGCACAACAGTGGTTGCAGGCAAAAGAACAGGAAGTATATGCTCCCGTTCAAAAGCTTGCTTTGGATGCAATACAGACCGTAGCAAAAGCCAATGGATATGCGTATATATTTACAAGGGAAGCGCTGCTGGTAACACCAACAACTGATGATTTACTTCCCCTGGTAAAGAAATTTCTGAAAATTCCGGAAACAGCACCAACACCTGCTAAATAATTTCAATCAGTAAAATGGTATTGATCCCCTGCTGTAAGCGGGGGATTTTTTTTGTGCTAACGTGTACTGCAAAGATTCTTTGAAGGAGGACTTTATGTTTGAACAAACCCTATGTGTAAAAATAAAGAGCGAAGTAGTATTTTGCACTTATGCAAACAGAACCCATCGGCATATTTGATTCGGGCTATGGCGGACTAACCGTAATGCAGGAGATTGTACAGCAGTTACCGCAATATGATTATATCTACTTGGGTGATAATGCCCGTTCCCCTTATGGTACCAGGAGCTTTGAAACAGTGTACCGTTACACATTAGAATGTGTGGAATGGTTTTTTAAGCAGGGTTGCCCATTAGTGATTCTTGCCTGCAATACAGCTTCAGCAAAAGCATTACGAACTATTCAGCAGAAAGATCTACAGAAATTAAATCCAGATAATAGAGTGCTTGGTGTCATTAGGCCAACCGCAGAGGTGATTGGGCAATACAGTAAAACCAAACAAGTGGGGGTATTGGCAACTGCTGGCACTGTTCAATCTCAGTCGTATGAAATAGAGATCAATAAGTTTTACCCGGATATACAGGTATTTCAACAGTCATGCCCCATGTGGGTTCCATTGATTGAGAACAATGAGCATGAAACTGATGGAGCAGATTATTTTGTAAAGGAATACGTGGATGCGTTGCTGCATCAATCAGATAAGATTGATACGGCATTGCTTGGTTGTACCCATTATCCATTGCTGAGTAAAAAAATACAGCAGTATCTGCCTGCGGGTGTACAGTTGCTTTCGCAGGGGAAGATTGTGGCAGAAAGTTTAGCCAGTTACCTGCACCGCCATCCTGAAATGGAAGAGAGACTGGCAAAGAACAGTAGCCGGCAGTTTTTTACAACTGATTCAGCCCTTGATTTTAATAATCATGCCCGCCTGTTTTATGGTGAAGAGGTGAAGGCAGAGCATATTGAACTTTCAAACTGATAATCCCATCCATGGAGGGGTGGCAGAGTGTTACACAGAAGACTGATTAAAGGGGGTGGGTTTGATAGTATCCTGATAATTTTCTTCTGCTGCAAGCCTGTATTTTGGGCTGATTCCCCTACCTTTGCCGTCCTTTCACAACCAGCGGGAAGTGGTGTTCTCACTGGGTGATCTGAAATTTCCGGTTTCTCCCCGGTATTTTTAAAGCAGTAAAACAGAAAACAATGCCAGGAAAAAAACGTACATACCAACCTTCGAAGCGTCGCAGAAAAACTACACATGGTTTCCGCAGACGTATGCAGGATGCTAATGGCCGCAAGGTATTAGCCAGTCGCCGTGCAAAAGGTCGTCATAAGCTCTCTATCAGTGATGAGCGTGGCGTTAAGAAATAAGTATTTTTCTTATTGAAGATATTCTGAGTCCCGGCGTTAACAGCCGGGACTTTTTTATTTTTACAGGAATGGAACAACAACAACGGTATACTCTGGGTAAAACTGAACGGCTTAAAAGCCGTAAGCAGATTGAACATCTGTTCAAAGAAGGAAAGACATTTTCTGTTTCTCCATTGCGGATTTATTATTCATTTGATACAGATTTAAAGAAAGAAGATTCAACATCTTCGTTGCAGTTTGGTGTAGGTGTAAGTACAAGGAATTTTAAAAAGGCGGTTGATCGTAACCGGATAAAGCGGTTGTTACGGGAAGCATACCGTTTGCAGAAAAATGAATTGAAAGAAAAAGTGATGCTGAGGAAAATACAACTGAATCTGTTTATCATTTATACAGGCAGAGACCTGCCCGCTTATGAGCTCATTTTTGAAAAGGTAACTGTAGCTTTACAAAAAGTAATAACCATTACTGATGAAAGTACTGAAGCAAATTCTTAGTTTTCCCTTTATAGTATTGATAAAATTTTATCAGTATGTCATTAGCCCGGCAATTGGCCCCAAGTGCCGGTATACACCCACCTGCAGCCATTATTCATTAGAGGCATTTAAGCAATACGGGCCAATTAAAGGGTTTTGGCTGAGTGTAAAACGTATCAGCAAATGTCATCCGTGGGGAGGAAGCGGTTATGATCCGGTTCCCTGATCAGAACAAGAAAGCCATCACAGCTTCATCAACAAAATGATCTTTACTTTTTAAGTAAGTATATTTTTTCAATACGCCTTCATGATGAAAGCCCGCCTTAAGATACAACTGAATGGCTTTTTCATTGCTTGTTGCAACCGTTAATTCAATCCGCAAAAAACCATTCTTCTTTGCAAAAGATTTTATTTCCTCCATCATTTGCAAACCGTAATTATTACCTGCCTGCTCGGGATCAATAGCAAGTCCACCAAGATAAACTATGTGATTATTCCGGTAATGCTGGGGCACAAGTTTAAACATGCCAACAGGTTTTTGATCCACTTCAAAAATATACAGCACGCCTTTTTTTTCAAGCTCATCAAATACAAGGTAAAAATTTTCAGCAGTCATTACTTCATAAAGTAAAAACTGATTTACCTGCGGATGCATGTACAGGTAGAACATGAAATTAAAATCTGCATGTGTTGCTTTGCGGATCATGTTACATTTTTGAGACATTGAAATTACTTACTTTGCTGATTATAATCTATAAATCATGGCTAAAGAAAAAATCCGTTGCAGCTGGTGTTTAAAAGATGATCTGTACATGCAGTATCATGATGAAGAATGGGGAACGCCTCAACATGATGACAGGCATTTATTTGAAATGCTTTGCCAGGAAGGGGCACAGGCAGGGCTCAGCTGGTATACCATTCTTAAAAAAAGAAATAACTACCGCAAGGCATTCAACAATTTTGATGCAAAGAAAATAGCGAAGTATACTGATAAAAAGAAGGAAGCTTTGTTGCTGGATGAAGGTATTGTACGCAACCGTTTAAAAATAAATGCCTTTGTACTGAATGCAAAAGCATTTCTCGCTGTGCAGAAAGATTTTGGCAGTTTTGATAAATACATCTGGCAGTTTGTTGGCGGCAAACCCCTTGTAAACAAAGTAAAAGCGATGAGTGATGTTGCGGCTAAGACCGCCATCTCTGATGCTATGAGTAAAGACCTGTTGAAGCGTGGATTCAAGTTTGTTGGCTCTACCATTTGTTATGCTTTTATGCAGGCAACAGGAATGGTGAATGATCATGTGGAGGGGTGCTGGAAGAAAAAAGGCCCCCAGCCCCTAAAGGAGAGCAATAAAAAAACCGCTTCAAAAAAATGAAACGGTTTATATAACAGTTAACTATTAAAGTCCCTTTAGGGATTTAGGGCTTATACCTCTCAGCTACTTTACTCCAGTTCACTACATTCCAGAAAGCAGCTAAATAATCAGCACGACGGTTCTGGTATTTCAGGTAGTAAGCATGTTCCCAAACATCAGCACCAAGAATTGGAGTGCCTTTTACTTCAGCCACATCCATCAATGGATTATCCTGGTTGGGAGTTGAACTTACTTCAAGTTTACCATCTTTTACAATCAGCCATGCCCAACCACTTCCAAAACGGGTCATACCTGCTGCTGCAAATTTTTCTTTGAAAGTATCAAAAGAACCAAAAGCTGCAGTGATGGCATCAGCTAACGTACCGGTTGGTGCGCCGCCTGCATTGGGTGCTAATGATTCCCAGAAAAAAGTATGGTTCCAATGTCCGCCGCCATTGTTACGAACAGCAGGAGAAATTGTTCCTGCAACAGCTACTAATTGCTCCAGTGTTTTGCTTTCGTTATCTGTACCTGCAACTGCTTTATTGAGATTATCAACATAAGCCTGGTGATGTTTACCATGATGAATCTGCATGGTGGTTGTGTCGATGTAAGGTTCCAATGCATCATGTGCATATGGAAGAGGTGCTAATGTAAATGCCATAGTGTTTAATTTTTTGATTGACTTATTGTAAAGACAACAAATGTACAGACAGTTTATTGAATCTATGTTTCACAAAAGTGATTTCTTCCTTATTTCGAAAATCAACTCTTCAGCCTGTTGAGCTTCTTTCCTTTTTCAACAAAAGTTTCTACAATTCCCCTTGTCTCAAGATCAAGACGGACTGAGATGGTGTACCAGGGAATTGATTTGGTAAAACCGGGCATTTTTTTGCGGATGATCTTTACCACATCATCCGTCAGGTCTGTAAAGGTTTTACCCATGCTGCCTTTGAGGCTTTGCAGGATCGCCGCTTTAAATGGTTCGTAGATGGCGGCATCAAATTTCCGTTCGGTTCCTGTTTCAGGATGTGTTAGGGTTACTTTTTTTTCTGCTGCTTTTGCCATGGTTATCGTTTTGATGTAAAAAAATCTTTCATCAGTCTTGCACAATCTTCTTTCAGCACTCCTTTTGTTACTTCAGCCTTTTGGTGAAAAGGAAAAGCCGCTTCACGACCTCCTCCGCCGTTTGATGGAGAGGAGGAATAGTCGCCTGTAATTCTTTTATGTCCATTCTTTTCATCATCTGCACCCCAAACAATTCTCCTTACTTTACTCCAGTACAAAGCACCGGCGCACATGAGGCAGGGTTCTACTGTTACATACAAGGTTGCTTCGGGCAAATATTTAGCTCCAATATGACTGAATGCTGATGTTAATGCAATCATTTCTGCATGAGCCGTAGGATCATTCAGCATCTCCGTCATATTATGTCCACGGGCAACGAGTTTGCCATCGATTACCACTACTGCTCCAACAGGCACTTCGCCTTCTTCATAGGCAATTGCTGCTTCCTTTAATGCCTGCTTCATAAAATATTCATCTGTCATAGAGCAAAGTTACCAGTTTTTAATTCCTTGTTATATCATGCAGCAGGCTGTTCTTTTTCAACTGAACTGTTTGTTTAATTCTTAATTTGAGGTGCTAATTACTATGGATAGCAGAATTGTATTTGTATTTGTTTGAAAAACGGAATAGTAATATCATACAAAAATTAAATATGCAGCAGGTAAATCAACAATTAGAAAACATGCGCAGCTATTATAACAGTGGCGCTACCCGTTCATATACTTTTCGAAAGGAGCAGCTGATGAAACTGAAAAATGCTATCATCAAATATGAAAAAGAATTGCATGATGCGTTGTATGCCGATCTGAAAAAAAGCCCGGAAGAAAGCTGGGTAACAGAAACAGGTTTTCTGCTTACAGAGATCAATACAACCATAAAAAATCTGAAAAGCTGGATGCAACCGGAAAAGGTATCAACCAATCTGCTGAACATGCCTTCTTCAAGCTATGTGTACAGAGAACCATTGGGTGTTGTGCTGGTAATTGGTCCATGGAATTATCCATTACAGCTTTTATTTATGCCACTTGTTGGTGCTATTGCTTCTGGCAATTGTGTGGCATTAAAACCAAGTGAGTTTGCACCGAATACAGCAAATGTGCAGGCGAAAATTATCAGTGAAATTTTTTCATCTGAATATGTATTGTTTGTGCAGGGCGATGGGGCAAGAGTGATTCCTGAAATGATGAATAACTTTCATTTTGATCATGCATTTTATACAGGAAGTACAGCAGTTGGTAAATTGATTTATCAACTGGCTGCAAAAGACCTGGTTCCTGTTACGTTGGAACTGGGAGGAAAAAGTCCATGCGTGGTTGATGCAGATGCCAATTTGGAAGTAGCTGCGAGGCGAATTGCAGTAACAACATTCTCTAATGCAGGACAAATGTGTGTTGCGCCTGATTACCTGCTGGTGCATCAATCGGTAAAAGAAAAATTTACCAGCCTGTTTATTCAAACCATCAAACAGTTTTTTAGTGAACAGGCAGAAGACAGTTACAGCTATGGCAAAATTATCAACGAAAAACAATTTGACCGGTTGGTTGGTTATCTATCACAGGGAAGAATTGTATACGGAGGCAGGTTCGATAAAAGCAAACTGTTTATTGAGCCAACCATTATTGAAAATGTTTCAATGGATTCGCCGGTAATGAAAGAAGAAATTTTTGGTCCGATTGTTCCCATTATTTCTTTTCAAACAAAAGAAGAGGCATTAAAAATCATTGAACAGAATAAGAACCCTTTAGCCTTTTATATTTTTACAGGCAACAGTAAAAATGAAGAGTGTTGGTTACAACAGGTTCCGTTTGGCGGAGGTTGCGTAAACAACGCCAGCTGGCATTTAACCAATCATCATTTGCCGTTTGGGGGAAGAGGGTTTAGCGGCATGGGTGCCTATCATGGAAAGAATTCTTTTCTAACATTCAGCCATCAGAAAGCGGTGATGAAAACACCTAACTGGTTTGACCCTGCTATTAAGTATCCGCCATTTAAGGGCAAATTGAAATTGTTTAAAATGGTGATCCGTTAATGAAGAAAGCAGTTATTATATTGATTTTAATTATAACAGTTGCAACAGGATATGTGGTGATTGTTAACAGAAATTCTACAACTATGACGACAAGACAAAAATTATTGAAAGCGGTGTATCCTGTATTTATGTGGATGCAGGGCAAGAAAGCAAAAGTGCTGACAAACGAAAAAATGCAGCCGCCTGTTTCTTTCTATTCATTGAAAGGGATACTGAATAATGGCAGTGAATTTGATTTCACTCAACTCAAAGGGAAAAAAGTATTACTGGTGAACACGGCAAGTAATTGCGGTTATACAAATCAGTACGATGATTTGCAGAAGTTAAATGATAAGTTTCAAAACAAACTGGTTATACTTGGTTTCCCGGCAAATGATTTTAAAGAACAGGAAAAGGGAAATGATGAAGAGATTGCACAATTCTGCAAGATCAATTTTGGCGTTACATTTCCATTGATGAAAAAAAGTTCAGTGATTAGAGCGGGTGATCAGAACGAAGTGTTCAAATGGCTTACTGATTCCACCAAAAACGGCTGGAACAGTAAACAGCCAAGTTGGAATTTTTCAAAATATTTAATTAATGAGCAAGGTATTTTAACCAACTATTTCGATCCTTCTGTTTCACCTCTGAGTGAAGAAGTGATCAGTGAGATTAAACAATAACCATCAACATGTCAGTTCATCATACAAGCCTTCGTCTTGAAATTGCCAACAGCATTACACATGGTATCGGTATCATTTTTGGTATAGCAGCCCTGCCTGTACTTAGTGCAATAGCAGCGAATAAGGATCATTCAATTGCAGTAGTTGGGGCAGCAATCTTTGGTTTTTCATTTTTGCTGGTGTTTACATTTTCTACTTTGTATCATGCGTTTCAAAACCCGGCGGTAAAGAAAGTACTGCATGTGTTTGATCATATCAGTATTTATTTTTTGATAGCAGGAACTTATACTCCTTTCCTGTTGAATTATATGATGAACGCAACCGGTATTACTATGCTGAGTGTATTGTGGGGCTTAACAATCATTGGCACGCTGTTCAAAGTGTTTTATACCGGACGGTTTAATTTTATATCAACCATCGTATATATTGGAATGGGCTGGATCTTATTGTTTAGTGGCCGGCAGTTTTTTGAAGCGATCCCCATGCCTGTGCTGACCATGATTATTATTGGCGGTGTATTATATACACTGGGCACCATCTTTTATCTCTGGGAGAAAATGTATTACCATCATGTCATTTGGCATTTGTTTGTGCTGGCTGCTGCCATTTGTCATTATGTGGCTGTATTATTAATGGTTTAACTGAATTATCGGAAATGGCGAAACGACTAACTCATAATCCTTCACTTTCTTTCATTAAAGAAAACTGGAATGGAAATCTGCTGAATGAAAAGCAGCAGTACATTAACCTGGACGGACCTGCTGAAAAAAGCTTTACTGAATTACTGAAATGGCAAACAGAAAAAAACCCACTGAAGGCAGCAAAGAAAAAGCAGGAAACAATTATTGATGTTGTAAGTAATCTGCACATCACCAATAATAGAGAAGATGGAATTGTTTGGCTGGGGCATGCAAGTTTTCTTTTTACACTTAGCGGTAAACATTTTATTACTGACCCTGTTCTGTATAATGTTGGCCCGGTAAAACGGTTTACTCCTTTGCCCTGTGATGTGGCTGCATTAAATAACATTGATTACATTTTATTATCACATAATCACCGGGATCATTGTGATCAGAAAAGTATGCAGCAGTTGTGTGCACTGAATCCCAACGCCATTATTTTAACGGGATTGAATATTGCATCTTTACTTAGAAGTTGGAGAATAAAAAATCCTATTATTGAAGCAGGCTGGTATCAACGCTACAATATTGAAACAGATGTTGCTGTTACTTATTTGCCAGCGAAACACTGGAATAGAAGAGGGTTAACTGATATGAACAATATGTTATGGGGAAGTTTTATGCTGGAAGGAAAAAATAAGACGATTTACTTTGGTGCAGACAGCGGATTGGGAGTTCATTTTTCAGAAATAGCACAACTTTTTCAAGGTATTGATATTGCACTGCTTGGTATTGGTGCTTACAAGCCCGAATGGTTTATGGCATCAGCACATACAAGTCCTGCTGATGCATTGGTGGCCTTTGATCAGTTGAAGGCAAAGCAGTTTATTCCTATGCATCACGGAACATTTGATATGAGCGATGAGCCGATCTATTATCCCAAACAGGAACTGCTGATATTACAGGAGCAGCAGGGTATCAGCAACGTTGAACATCTATCCATCGGGTATAAATTGCAATGGTAAAGAATTATCTTTCTTAAAAAATCAAGGACATGTTTACCAAAACTGATATCGAAAAATATTTTACTGCCGAAAAGCAGGAAAGTCTTTTGTTTCTTGCAATAGGCATAGCAGGGATTATTCTTGCAGTAGTGTTTTGGTTTGTTGTAAAATCGCCAGCATACAAAGGCGCTGCTGTTCCATTAATCCTTGTTGGGTTATTATTGGGAGTTGTTGGTTATACTGTATACATGCGGAGTGACAGTGACCGTATTCGTAATGTGTATGCTTATGATCTGAACCCAACTGAATTGAAAGAAAAGGAAATACCACGCATGCAGGCGGTGATGAAAAATTTTATCATTTACCGCTATACTGAAATTGGCCTGGCTGTGATTGGTTTTTTCCTGTTCTTCTATTTCCGTAATAATTCAATGCAGCAATTCTGGGGTGGTTTTGGAATTGGTTTGTTCTGCATGGCCTTACTGGCACTGGGTGCAGATTATTTTGCAGAGAAGCGGGGGCATATATATTTAAACGGTCTTGAAGAATTTGTTCATCAAAAACAAATGCCATGACATACAACGATCTTATAGGCACAATCGGAGTGGGGCTAATTCTGTTTGCTTATTTTTTAAATACAGCAAGGTTATTGAAGTCTGATTCGAAGCTGTTTTATTTACTGAACATCATTGGTGCGTTACTTGCCTGTTATGCTTCTTACCTTATCAGTTACCTGCCCTTTGTTATTTTAGAAGGAACCTGGGCCCTGGTTTCTGTTTATGGGTTAATGAAGATTATGAAAATTAAAATTACCTGAACTGATTTATAACCTTTCAATAAACGAGAATGGCATTTTACAATGTGATGTGAATGGGCTAAGATATATGGCCATAGCGGCCTGACTCTGGCGTGTTAATTAATCGGGCACTTTTCATGATAGTTGATCAACTCAATCTTTGCATGTTCAAATTCAAAGCCACTGAACTTTGTAACAATTTCATCAAGCACCGCATCAATTTCTTCAACAGTGTTTAATATTACAAGCCTGCTGCGGAATTCTTTAATATTCGGAAGCCCTTTTAAATAGTTGGCATAATGACGGCGCATTTCAAAAATGCCAACCTTGGGTCCTTTCCAATCAAACGATTTGTGTAAATGTTTTTTGCAGACTTCCACACGCTGCTCAATCGTTGGTGGTGCAAGATGCTCACCTGTTTTAATAAAATGCTTGATCTCTTTAAAGATCCAGGGATAGCCAATAGCGGCACGTCCAATCATTATACCATCCACACCATAACGGTTTTTATAATCCACTGCTTTTTCTGCACTGTCAATGTCGCCATTACCAAAAATGGGAATTTGTATGCGTGGATTATTTTTCACTTTTGCAATCAATGTCCAGTCCGCTTCACCTTTATACATCTGTGTACGTGTACGTCCATGAATGCTTAATGCTTTAATGCCCACATCCTGCAAACGTTCAGCAACCTCTTCAATATTTCTGGTATTATCATCCCACCCCAATCTTGTTTTTACAGTAACTGGTAAAGAAGTTGAATTAACTACAGCAGCAGTTAAGCGAACCATCAGATCAATATCTTTCAGCACACCAGCGCCCGCACCTTTCATGGCAACTTTTTTTACAGGACAACCGAAGTTGATATCAACTAAATCGGGATTAACCGTTTCACAAATTTTAGCGCTCATACCCAATGCTTCTTCATCACCACCAAAGATTTGAATGCCGAAGGGGCGTTCCTCTTCATCGAAATCAAGTTTCTTTAAACTTTTCATGGCATCACGTATCAACCCCTCACTGCTTATAAATTCACTGAACATTAAATCAGCACCATTGTCTTTACAAACAGCACGGAATGGCGGATCACTCACATCCTCCATAGGAGCAAGGAGGAGCGGAAACTCAGGAAGCGATATGTTACCTATCTTTACCACGTTCAAAAAGAATTGCAAATTTAACCACTTTCGACGAGTCTTTATGTACGAAAATCAGCATCAGCGAAAATTTGAGCCCGGAATTGAGTTTTTAATTCTTATCGGCATCTTTCTGGCGTGCTTATTAATTGGCAGCATTTCAGCATTCCCAATCTGGATCATCATGACAGGTAAATCTGTATTTACCATGCAGAAGGATATGTTCGATCCTGCTAATATCAATGCCATGAAAGTGATCCAGGTGGTTTCAACCATTATTATCTTTTTTATTCCGGCTGTTATTACAGCAAGAATTATATCAGTAAAGCCATTTGAACTTTTAGGGTTTCGTAAAGGAGTGAAATTCAACAGGGCTTTTGCGGCAGTTTTAATTATGCTTTGCGCTATACCATTGGTTGGGTTTTTAGCAGAAATCAATAAAGCCATTCCGATTACAGCAAGCATGAAAAAAATGTTTGATGCCATGGAATCGCAGTATGCGGAGCAGGTAAAACTGATGGCAACATTTAAAACACCGCTGGATTATATTGTTGCCTTATTCATCATTGCACTTATGCCGGCTATTGTAGAAGAAGTTTTTTTTCGTGGGGCAATGCAGAGTATTATTATGCGCTGGTTTAAAACTCCCTGGTTAGTTATTTTTATTACAGGATTTATCTTCAGTGCTATTCATTTTTCCTGGTATGGATTTATTCCCCGCCTGGGCCTGGGAATGATCCTGGGCTATATTTTTTACTACACCGGTAATTTATGGTACAGTATCATTGCACATTTTTTTAATAATGCGTTGATGATTTCTATTCTTTACTGGCAGTATACCAAAGAGAAAAAGATTGATATGGAAGTGGGTGAAAGTGCACCATGGTGGGCAGGAATAATCAGTGCTGCTGTTGTGATTGGTTTATTCATTGTACTGAAAAAATTGACTGAAACGAAAGTTGCAGCAGATAGTATTGCTGATGAGCCTGTGAGCGGACCACCCGATTATCTTTCATAAGCAAACGATCAACCAGAACTTTATGGCATTTAACTGGAAAACATTTCAAACCCGTGCAGTAACTGCCATTTTATTTGCAGTTATTATGCTCAGTGGTTTGTTGTGGAACCAATGGAGTTTTCTTGTGCTGTTCAGTATTATTCATTTTGGCTGCTGGTTTGAATATCAGAAATTAATTGCACTGATTGATCCGGGATATAAAACAATCAATCCTTTTCACCGGTATGGTGTAATGATTGGAGGGTATGGATTGATGTTGTTTTTTACAAATGATTGGTTTATTCCCAAAACTGAAGTATCGCTGCATTCCATTGGCTGGATACTGGTGTTAATTTCACTGTTCATCATTCCTCTTACTGAATTGTTGTTTTCAAAATATATTGTATTGAGGAATATGGCTCATTCTTTTTTTGGTCTTGTATATATTTCATTAAGCTGGGCTTTACTGCTCAATATCCGCAGCGGTGCTATGTGGTTGCCGTATAATGGTGATGATACGTTTTCAAATATTTCAACATTGCTCGCAAAAATCAGCGGTTATGTTGTTCCACTGATTATCATCGGTTCAATCTGGATCAATGATACCATGGCCTACATTGTTGGTTCATTAATAGGCAAAACAGCATTAAGTACTATCTCTCCCAAAAAAACATGGGAAGGAACCATTGGCGGCATCATTTTAGCCGTTATAATTATGGGTGCATTGGGTTACCGGAGTCAGCCTTCCGCTGCATGGCTCTGGGCAAGTATTGCAGCCATTGCTTCTATAACAGGAACAGCCGGCGATTTACTCGAAAGCAAATTAAAGCGCCTGGCAAATGTAAAAGACAGCGGAAATTTTATGCCCGGTCATGGTGGTTTTTTAGACAGGTTTGATTCGCTTTTACTCGCAACTCCCTTTGTGTGGTTGTTCTTAAAAATAATTGAATAACAAATGCGCTATTATTTATTACTTGCTTTCATCGTATTGTTTTCCTGCAAAGGAAAAGGAAAGCAGCAACCTGAGCAGGGAACTGAAAACACTAATAAAAAAGTATTGTCTGAAGTAGAAGAAGTAACTGCAGCAGTGAGTGCGTTGCTGCCACTACCTAATTCATTTCAGCTGGTACGTGCAAAGAAATGGCATGATGCCTCCGGAGAAAACTGGCTGGTGTTGTATGAAACGGGTTCGTATATTGAAAAGGGGAACATGAATGCTACTGCCAAACTATCTGCTGTATTGTATCAAAAAACCGACAGTGGTTTTGTACAACAGTGGAAGATGATTGATTTTATAGAGGATTGTGAGCTCGATCTTACCTGTGCATTTTATGATGAACATTTATCTATCACTGATCTTGATAAAAACGGCCTGGCAGAAATAACAATGGTGTACGCTTTAAGCTGCAAGGGCGATGTTAGTCCGAATGAAAAGAAACTGATTATGTATGAAGGCGGAAAGAAATATGCCATTCGTGGTGAAGAACTGATGATTATGCAGAAAGATACCATTGGCGGAACCATGACTGCAGATAAAGCTTTCAGCAAAGCCCCTCCTGCCTTTCTTTCTTTTGCAAAGGAGCATTGGAAGAAGTTTGGGTTACAGAAATATGAATAACAGTGTCTGACGTCTCGAAGAGCGTCTGACACATTACCTGAAAGGGAAATACATTCAATTGAATCTTTGTACTTTCGCAGCTCAATCTTACTACATGACTATTCACAGAGAAGGATTTAAAAGTATTTCCATTGCGGCTGTTTTGTTTGTGCTCATCAATTTACTGGTATTTAATTTTTTAAGTGCCACCATGCCCATTCTATCCTGGCTCATTTTCGCTGTTACCTTATTCTTACTGTTGTTCATTATTTCTTTCTTCCGTATTCCCAAACGTGTTACGCCAAAGAATGAACATGCAATCTACAGTCCCTGCGATGGCAAGGTGGTGGTGATTGAAGAAATTACTGATGTTGAATATTTCAAAGACAAACGTATTCAGTTAAGTGTATTCATGAGTCCGGCTAATGTGCACGTAAATGTAAATCCAATTGGAGGCGAAGTAAAATATTCGCAATATCACAAGGGTAAATATTTAGTGGCATGGGATCCCAAATCTTCTACAGAAAATGAACGCCACAGTGTAGTGCTGAGCAATGATCGTATTGTTATCCTTGTAAAACAAATTGCAGGTGCTGTTGCAAAACGCATTGTAAACTATCTGCAACCCGGACAAAAAGTAGAGCAGGGCGGAGAGCTGGGCTTTATTAAATTCGGTTCACGTGTTGATTTGGTATTGCCCCCGGGAACAAAGATCAATGTAAAGCTGAATGAAAAAGTACAGGCCGGGATTACTGTGCTGGCGGAGTATTAATAGTGTTTGCACAGCTGCATGTTGTCTTACACGCAGGTAATAAATTCTTATTTGATTGTGAAGCTCTCCTGTTAAAGTTGTTATTGAGTGTGTGTATGCACACGAATAGTTATATAAAAAAAGACGGAATTAAGTAAGCACTTAATTCCGTCTTTTTTTATTAAGCGATTTTTTAATCCTGATCTACTAACATATCTCTCATTGTTTTTACTTTGTCGTGATCAGCTTTTAGTAAGGAATGCTGCTCTTTTATTATTGCCTGTTGTTCTGCGCTTAAATGTTCTGCATCATTCTCTAAGGCATTTTCATACGTTTCTTTTGCAACATCTTCTCCATACTCGCACGAGCTGAGTATAGTTTTTCTGTCTTTACCTGTAAGAGCTGCTTTCACATCCATCCAAACCCGGAAAAATTTGCCGGTTGTTTTTGTGCCTTCAGTTGGGGTGCCGCCTAATCTGGTTACTTCAACAGCCAGTTCCTGTTTACATTGCTGGCTGGTTTGAGTTAGTTCACTAAAAAGGGCTTTTAAATCCTGTTCTTCTGTTTCTTTAGAAGCCGTTTCGTAACCCTCAATACGATCGTTGTTGATTTCGATAAGTGTGTTTAACACGTCAATTGACTTTTCGTTGTTCATTGCATTTCGTTTTAATCGTTATTAAAAAATTATTTTCCTGCTGCCGGGTATAAAATTGTTGAGACTATACCGTTAACTCTCCCTGCCTTCCTGTTACCATGTTTGAACCTGTAGCAACCGATGCAATCATTTTAAAGAAATTAATCATCTTGTTCCCATCTGTATCCCAATAATAGGCAGATGTTGGTTTTACTTTAAGAATTGAAATATTGGGATCATCTTTTCCTTCCTTGAACCAGATTTTTACTATGGGTGTCCACAGCTCATCAATTTTATTTTTGTCAGTAATGATTTCGGCTTCACCATTCACAACCAGGTAACTGTTTTTACCCGGGTGTGAAAAGAATAATTGCACATGCTTATCCTCGCTTATTTCCCTGTTCTTTTCACTGTTTGCTTCACTGAAAAACCAAATATTTCCCTGGTCACAAACTTTTTGTACTTGCATGGGGCGGCAGGTAGAACCATCATCCGTTTTAAGATTGGTACAGAATAAACAGGTACTGATTGCCTCAACCAATTCTTTTAATTTTTCGATTGCTTCTGTATGATTTAAATCTTTTGTATTG
>JANOIQ010000120.1:0-4287 GCA_031407835.1 Chitinophagaceae bacterium | reverse complement strand
TCAAGAAGCAACGTCTTATCAACATACTTGCTGAAAGCCGCTGTATCATTCTTAATTTCATCAGTTAACTTCTGAGAAGTAAGTGAGTACGCTGCTTTTTCTGTGCCAATATTACGGTGAGGTTTAAAGAATACATACCATACTGCCCAGCTGCCTGTTACAAGGCCAATTAAGACGATTGCTATAAGTATTCTGCTGACTTTTTTACTGATTTTCATTTTATAAAGTGTTATTGATGTTTAACTATTAATCAGGTTCAAAATTGAAATGATATTTCAAGCTGTGGTATGATACAAATCATAAAACGAACATTTTTTTGTCATGTTTTAGTCAGGCACCCCCAAGTAGATTTGTGACAATTATCACTGTTTTGTGAAAAGTTTCTGAAATAACAGCCGATTTATTTAAACTATTAATTATGTCAATTAAAAAAACACAAAAAACGATTCTGCTTATTCTGGGTGCTTTTTTTGTAATGTTCACTGTAATACGGTGTACAAAGGAGGGAGCAAATGCATCCAAAATTGCAAGGGCCCTGGTACAAAAACCCGATTCAACTGTTTTCACATCTTTCTATGATTCGGTTGTGGTGTTTAAAGCTGATGTAAACAGGGATGTAAATGATATTATCAAAACAACCGGCGTATTAAGTATCATTAAGAGTAACTGTTCTTCTGTATCATGTCACGGAGGTACAGTTGCACCAAAGCTTACAACTTACAATGAAATAAAAACATTGGTTACTCCGGGTAATCCTGATGGAAGCAAGTTGTTTGACCTGATTACTACAAGTAATGTAAACAAAGCAATGCCCCCGGTTAACTATGGTGTTGACTTATCAGTTACAGAAAAAACAAAAATATATAACTGGATAAAAAATGGCGCAATGGAAACCCCGGGGCTGGTTGATTTCAGGCCGGCAGCTATTTCATTAATCACCAATGGATGTGGATCTGGTAACTGTCATAATCAAGCTACTGTTGGTGGTGAGTGGGCAAGAAAAGGCTGGTTCACCTTTGCTCCAACAGATACTGTTACGTTTGCTTATATCAACCCGGGAACAGGAAGCACAACTTATTATGCCCAGTTAAAAGAGCCGCTTTTAACCCAGGTATGGACAGCATATAAAGACAGCGTTAAAAAGTTTTATGCTGATACACTTGCCAATGCAAGCTTCAGACCTTTTAAAACCTTTACCACACCATGGACTACTGCAAGCCGCAGAGGCCCGTTAAATTCATACGACGATATCATTATGGATATCATGTATCCGAAAAGCCCACGATCAAACAGTTCTGTTGTTTATACTGATCCTGTTTCTTTAAAGAAATACTATGTGAAAGGAGATTACCTGAATTCAACCAGTTCTTTACTTACAAGAGTTGATTCCACAATTGTAATGGCCAATCCACGTACTGCTGTTTTTGCAGCACACAGAGTTGGGAGTGATGGTGATATGGCTTTTGGTGATGGTGGTTTAAACGCCAGTGAAATAGCCCTTATAAAAGCCTGGTATTTTGCTGATCCGAATATTCCTGATATATGGAAATACGGAATAGCCAATGGCACCGGTATTTTTAAATATTGGAAATCAGGAAATATTATCACCAAATAATTTAAAATTTCAATCTCATTAATATGAAAAAAATCATCATATTGGCTCTCATAGCAGTAACAATTACAGTCTTTTCATCCTGCTATAAAAACTACCACGACATTCCAGATGCAACGTTATCATCTATCAACTCAGTTTCCTTCCGCAATGATGTTGTACCCATCATTACCAGCGGAGCCTGTGGTTGCCACAATAATGGATCAACACGCCAGATTGCATTTGTACATCTTGATACAATCTTTTATTCTGCCATTTTAACAAGGTCAACCATTCTTGGATCAATGGCGAATGGCGGAGCACATCCCGGAGAAGGAAGCGTTTACTTTACACCTTCACAGGCTGCTATTGTAAAAGCATGGGTAGCCCAGGGTGCAAAAGATGATTTTACACCACCTCCTATTACAGGCAACATTACTTATTCACTGCACATTGTTCCAATTTACAAAACAGATTGTAAAGGAAGCTCATGTCATGGTGGAGTTGCAGTAGCACTTGACTATACGAGTTTGAAAGTAAAAGAAGCAGAAGTCAAATCAATGATGAACAGCCAGGGAGCATCCGGACATCGCGGTGGAGCCATCAGTATTGCACCAAGTACATCAGCAACCTTCCTCGCATGGATCGCTCAGGGATATAAGCCATAACAATAACCTCATTATAAACTTTACAACTTAACAAAATGAAAAAAATATTATTATCGGTCTTCATACTGGTTGCAGCTTCTTTAATTACCAGCGCCCAGACGTATAAGACCAGGGACGGAAACATTTCTTTTAACCCCAACAAAAACCAGGGTAACAAAGAATACTCAGCACTAAGCAAAGAAGCAACAGCGATTTTTAAAGTAGAAACAATGGAAGTGGCTTTGCTTGTTCCAATGAAAACCTTCCATTTCAACAATGCTTTACTTGAAGAGCACTTCAATGAAAACTATTTACATACCAATAAATTTCCCAATGCAACTTATAAAGGCAAATTGATTGGTTTTGATAAAGCCATGCTTGCAAAAGATGGAGAATATAAATTTACTTCAGAAGGAAAAGTGGAATTGCATGGAACAACTCAGCCATTTAAAGGAGCAGTTACAATGACTGTTAAAAGCGGTACTGCAACTTTTAATTGTGTATTCAATGTAAAAGCAGAAGATTATAAAATTGACATCCCCGCACTGGTTAAACCCAAGTTAGCAGATGCCACACCAATTAATGCAACGATTACATTCAAATTGAATTAGTATTCACTCAAACTAATCAGATAGTTTATGAAAAAATTATTAGCACTGTTTACAACCGGCATTATCCTCTCTTCGGGTGCTTTTGCCCAGGATGATTTATTGGGAGAATTAAAGCTTGAAGATTCTGCCCAGGTAAAACAAAATATCACAATTGCCACCTTTAAGGCAACACGTATCATTAACATGAACAGCATCGAAATGACTGGAGTAGGTAATCTTCAGTTTATGGTGATTCACCATTTTGGTCAACTATGGGATAAGACGGAAGGTGCCAACAACCTGGCACGCTTACTTGGCTTTAACGGAAACTTTGCCAGCACTTATATTTCATTTGATTATTCACCAACTCATTGGCTTAATTTGGGTGCAGCATTTGCAGGCAATTCGAATTTAGAAGGAACTGTAAAGTTTAAACTGATGCGTCAGCAAACAGGTATACACAATTACCCTGTAAGTATTGCATGGCTTTCAAATGTTCATTTTAATGCGTCAAAATCAGTGGCTGCTCCAAACGGAATGGAATGGAATAAATTTGCTTACCTGCATCAGTTGATGATTGCCAGAAAGTTTACTGACAAACTCTCTCTTCAGTTAACTCCATCCATGGTTCACTACAATATTATTTCTTATGGTTATGGCAACAAACATGATGTGTTTTCAATTGGCTTGGGAGGCAGGTATAAAATCTCAGACAAAAAAGCCTTAACCTTTGAGTTTGCAAGACAATTGAATATGTATGAAAATGTAATTGATAAAAGCGGCGAAATCGTTAACTACTCTCCTAACTTAATTTCAATAGGTTATGATTGGGATACAGGCGGACACATTTTCCAGTTCTTTATTTCCAACAGCTCTAATGCAAGTAACCTGTTTCAGTTATCTACCAATCCTGTAAAAGATAACTTTGGTCAATTTTCTTTAGGATTTAATTTAAACAGAAGCTACAGTGTAAAACATACTGTAAAAACAACGCACTAAGTTCCACTAAGTATAAAAAATTATACCCAATTTTTTTGAAGCAACGGTTTTACAAAGCCGTTGCTTTTTTTATACCTTTTATACTTTCCTAACCAAAAGCAAACTGCAAACGTTTGCAATAGTAATATCATTGAAATTTCGATTTTTATTCACAGCAAATCAGTTGTTCTCCCTGTAAAATATTGACCTTTATAAAAATTGTACATATGCGATCCTTTATCACCCTGCTTGCTCTCTCATTCCTTTGTTGTTGTAACGCTTCTCTGTTTGCTCAAAAAAACATTTCTGTCAATTCCCCTGACAAATCAATTTCAGTAACCATTCAAAACACAGCAGACGGAACCCTGTTGTACAGTTTTACATTTAAAGGAAAAAAAGTAATTCAACCATCAACGCTTGGCTTTGCATTAAACAGTCCAAAAGCATTACTCAATAAGTTTACAATTATTACTTTTGATTC
>JANOIQ010000119.1:0-15015 GCA_031407835.1 Chitinophagaceae bacterium | reverse complement strand
GTTGCTGTTGTATCAGTTACAGCAGGTGGGGTAGCGGCAATGGTATCCTGCTGAGTTGTTTCAGGTTCTTCTGTTACTTCTGTTGTTTGTTTTTTGGGCATTGCCAAATACACGGCCCATGCAATGAGCACCACTGCAAGTACTGCAGCCAGGATAATGATCATTTTCTTTGAACTCTTTTCGGGCGAATGGGTGAAATCAATTTCATTGATCTCGTCCTGCTCGGCGGTTCTGTCTTTTACATGATCTGTATTAATGGAATCAATTTTTTCCAGTGCAGGTGTGCCCTGGTGAAAAACCAAATCGCCATTGTTGATTTTGGTTAAGGAACCAATTCCTTTCAGCGGAAAAGGTTTGCCAATATTGAGCATCTGCACACCATTGCTGAGATGAGATTCCAAATCGCTGAACGCAAGTGGTTTCATTTTGCCGGTATGCTGAACAATGTAAGCGAGTAAATCATCAGAGAGCGCTGCTTTGCGATCCTGCGAAAAAGTGATGGTATTTTCAGGCCAGCCTTCTTCTTTTAATTCATATACATTGATGGCTGAATTGAGTTCAAAGGTACCAAGCCCCGGAAGGGTTAATTTTTTCTGCTGATACAGGTACTGAGGCAATAAATCATGGATTTTCACGGATGTTTTTTTCAAACTTACTTAAAAACATTGTGCCAGCATAGTAAATAAAGGGTTAACTGCCTGCGGTTGACTAATTTTGCCCCAAATTACCCCTAGATGACTGATGAAGAGAAGGATTTTATGAACTGGTGGGAAGAAAACCGGCTGAAGGAGAAGAAAGTACTGAAGCAAATGCTGATTGGCCTGCCGATTGGTTTTGCTTTTGGTTTACCGATTTTGCTGAGTGTAATGTTCCGTGGATGGTATAACCGGATGCCCTATATTTCGGGCACACAGTTAACCATGATCCTGGTTGCAATTTTGCTGATTGTGGTGTTTTATGCCATCTTCCGCATGTACTTTAAATGGGATATGCGTGAACAGCTATACAGGGAGCTGAAAGAAAAATCAGAGCATGATGCAGCGGTTAAGCCTGAAGATCACTCATAAAATAGTAGCTGCTGGCTGAATGAAATGAGCCGCAGTTTGTCAAGCCCATGTTAATCTGCTCCGTTTATTCACAGATGAAAGACTTAAAACAAAGCAGTAACACATTAAACAAATATATTTGCCGCACTATTAAAAAGAGTAATAAAAACAGTTAGCAATGAAGTATACCCTTATTATTTTGTCCTTAGCCCTTGTAATTGGATCGTGTAAAAAGAAAACAACCGAATGTGTTTACCAAGTAAAAACAACGGTTGCTCCGGCAAGTGAAGAACTGGTTGTAACCAATTACCTCACTGTCAATAATATTACTACTGCCGTTGAATTGGAAGGCTCAGGATTGTATTATGCTATTGACTCAGTTGGAACAGGAACTAAACCCACCAATCTCTGTGGCGTTGTAAACGTAACGTATAAAGGCTATCTTCCCAATGGAACTGTATTTGATCAAACAACAGGTACAAGTACAGCTACATTTGAATTAGGTGGTGTAATTGAAGGATGGACAAGAGGATTGCAGGTGGCAGGTGCCGGTACAAAGCTCAGGTTGTTTATACCTGCAAGTATGGGCTATGGAGCGAATGGAATTTTTAATTCCAATACAGGTGTGTATTCAATTCCACCTAATTCCATGCTTATTTTTGAAATAAAGCTGATTGCTGTTACGAATTAATAAAACGCTTTCATATACGAACCCCTGCAATTAACAGCAGGGGTTTTTATTTGCCCTACTTTTGTAAAAACTCATACTCTTGCAATACGAACCAATTTCCGTTTTTGATATGTTTAAAATAGGAGTGGGCCCATCCAGCAGTCATACGCTGGGACCATGGCGTGCCGCTCAGCGTTTTGTACAATCAATTGTTGAAAAAGATCTGTTGGATAAAGTATTGTCTGTTCGTGTATTGCTGTATGGTTCATTGGCCAAAACAGGAAAAGGACATGGAACAGATATCGCCATACAGTTAGGATTGAGTGGTGATGATCCTGTTACGTTTGATGTGAATTCGATTGATGCCAAGATGAATGATATTGCTGCCATGAAAGAAATTTTAGTTGCCGGTAAACATGAAATTCAATTTGATCCCCGTGAAGACATTGAATTTTTAATGCATGAGAGTTTACCTTTTCATCCCAACGCTGTTACATTTCTTGCTGAATATTCTAACGGTGATTCCGTTGCAGAAACCTATTATTCAATTGGTGGTGGTTTTGTGGTGAAAGAAGGTGAGTCAATGACAGGCAAGCACCAGGTGCAGTTACCTTTCCCGATTGATTCAGCACAGGATCTGTTACACTGGTGTATGAAAACTGGTATGAGTGTGAGTGAAGTAGTGATGGAGAATGAACATGCATGGCGAAGTGAAACAGAAACAAAAGATGCTTTGCTCAATATCTGGAGAGTAATGCATGAATGTATGTTCAGCGGCTGTCATGCAGAAGGTTATTTGCCGGGTGGATTAAATGTAAAACGCCGTGCTGCAGGTTTGAATAAAAAATTATTACACGATAAACATTATTCCGATTTCAAAGAGTGGATTGAAGCCATCAAAGCGGGCGGAAATAATTTTACTTATACATTAGATTGGGTAAGTTGTTTTGCATTAGCGGTGAATGAAGAGAATGCATCGTTTGGGCGGGTGGTGACGGCACCTACTAACGGTGCAGCGGGGGTGATTCCGGCAGTGCTGATGTATTATGTTTGTTTTTGTGAAGGCAATGCTGATGATAAACTTATTCGTTTTTTATTAACGGCTTCTGAAGTGGGAAGTATTTTTAAAAAGGGTTCTACTATTTCTGCAGCCATGGGCGGATGCCAGGCAGAGATTGGTGTATCAAGTGCAATGGCTGCTGCTGCTTTAACGGAATGTATGGGTGGTACGCAAAAGCAGGTATTAATGGCTGCTGAAATTGCCATGGAACATCATTTGGGTTTAACCTGCGATCCTATTGCAGGGTTGGTACAGGTTCCCTGCATTGAACGGAATACGATGGGTGCTATTAAAGCCATCACTGCTTCACAGTTAGCCATGCAGAGTACACCCGATTTTGCAAAAGTTTCTTTAGATGCTGTAGTGAAAACCATGTGGGATACAGCAAAGGATATGAATACGAAGTATAAAGAAACAGCTGAAGGTGGATTAGCCATTAATATTCCGATTTCGTTGAGTGAGTGTTAGGATGTGTAACACAAATTATAATCCTCTTGGTCAGGCGACCAACAATGGCATCAGCTGGCAACATCGGTATCACCACGAATTGCACAGATTTACACGAAAAGAAATTTGTTATACGGTCGGCCCGCTGCAAGCGGTTTGACGGATAGAATAATTAAGTTCGTCAGAAATTGTAAGAATTATTTTTAGTAATGATGTTGATCAGGCGACCAATATTGGCAAGCTAAGTATTGCACAGATTTACACGAAAAGAAGTTTGATGTACGGTCGGCCCGCTGCAAGCGATTTGACAGATGAAGGTGAAGGTATCATCATCATATTTCAATTTCATAAGCAGCATCTGTGTGCACAAGAAGTTTTTTTTTCATCAATCAATACTGTTTTTTCTTTCTTTAGGTTATCCCTTTAAGCCGGTTCATTTAAAAATGAATGAAGGATTTGAAGTACCTGGTTGCTGCATTGTAAATGTTAAAAAAACGGTAACTGATTTTTTACTGATTGAACAATTAAAATAAAACCCTGTTATTTGCACAATAGTTCAGAAAACTTTGTTTTGTTTAACTAAATGAAGCGCTGAGCTTTAACTCTCTTTAACAAAGCGATTAATGGAAATGGCAGGTATCTCAACAGAGCGGGAAGTAAAAAGTCCCCTCAGCAGATTATTACAGGTATTGAAACTCGAAGGAAGGGAAATCAGTTCTATTTATTTTTATGCCATACTAGCCGGGTTACTGCAGTTAATTGTTCCCCTTGGTATACAGGCCATCATCAACTTTGTATTGGCAGGTCGTGTATCTGCCTCTATTGTTGTTTTAATTATTCTTGTTGTTGCGAGTGTTTTTTTTACAGGGCTGTTACAGGTTGGCCAGATGAAGATTATTGAAAAAGTACAGCAACGCATTTTTACACGCTACTCCTTTGAATTTGCCTGGCGCATTCCCAAACTTGATTTAAAACAAATTGACCGGTATTACTTACCTGAATTTGTCAACCGTTTTTTTGATACCATTGTTCTTGAAAAAAGTTTAAGCAGATTATTGCTGGATATTCCTGCCGCTACTATCCAGGTGTTGTTTGGCTTGCTATTGCTATCATTGTATGCCAATGTGTTTATTATTTTCAGTTTACTGGTACTGCTCATTTTATTTATTATCATACGTGTAACTTATGCAAGGGGCTTAGCAACCAGTTTACAGGAAAGTGATGCCAAGTATGCAGTAGCAGGCTGGCTGGAAGAAATTGCCCGTGTATTAAAGTCGTTTCATTTTTCCAGACGTTCGTCCTTGCCTGTTGATAAAACGGATGAGTTAGTTACCGGTTACCTTCATGCCCGCACCAATCATTTCCGTATTCTGCTTACGCAATACTGGTCGTTAATTGGGTTTAAAATTCTCATTACTGGAGGTATGCTCATTGTGGGTGCATTCCTGCTGGTGAGCAATGAAATTAATGTGGGACAGTTTGCCGCTGCTGAAATTGTGATCTTAACTGTACTTGCATCGGTTGAAAAACTCATCAACAGCCTGGATAAAATGTATGATATACTAACCAGTGTTGAAAAACTGGGTAAGGTAATTGATAAACCACTTGAAGCAGCCGGATCACTTACATTATCAGAGAAGAGTACAGGACTTGCTGTTGCCATGAACAACCTCAGCTTCAGTTACAATCAACCGAAAGAAATTCTTCATAACATTTCATTTGCGGTAAAGCCGGGAGAAAAAGCCTGTATTATGGGCAATGATGGATCGGGGAAAACAACACTGCTGAAATTAGTAACCGGAGCTTATGCAGATTTCAATGGAAGTATAACTATTAATGATGTGCCCATTGGCAATTATGATCCCGATTCATTGCGTGGTGAAATGGGGATACTCTTTCATCAGCAGGATATTTTTCAGGGAACATTGTATGAAAACATCACCCTCGGCAACACCAGTATTACAACAGCACACATTACTGAACTTGCATCGAAGATGGGTATTCTCGATTTTATTTCTTCCATGAAAAAAGGATTCGATACTGAAATTGATGCAACCGGTAAACGATTATCCGGTGCTGTAATAAAGAAAATTTTATTACTGCGTGCATTGGTGGGTGAACCTCAGTTGCTTTTGCTTGAAGATCCTTGGCAGGGTTTGGATGAAACCTGTTCGCAAAAAGTAAAACAGCATTTACTCAATGATCTTCCTGCAACAACCATTCTTGTTATTTCGAACGACGGGCAGTTTGCAAAACAGTGCAATCTTGTTTTACACATGAAGGATGGAACAATCATGAAATAAAAAACCAACTGATAGTTTAAACAAGCAACACATGTCCATTGAATTATTAACGCCGGATATTCAGGAAAAACTTGGTAAAAAGCTCAACTCGTTTGAGCAGATTTACCGGCAGAATAAAAAGAGCAGCATACGCAGGGTATTCTGGCTCATCATTTTTTTCCTGTTCATTATTTTATTTATTCCCTGGACACAGAACATCCGCAGCGAAGGATCAGTAACAACACTTCGCCAGGAACAGCGTCCGCAACAGATAAATAATATCATCCCCGGACGAATTGTAAAATGGTGGGTAAAGGAAGGGGATACTGTAAAAAAGGGCGATACCATTATTCAACTGGCGGAAATTAAGGACGATTATCTCGATCCGAAATTATTGCAGCGAACCGAACAGCAATTGGGTGCTGAACAACTGACGATTGATTATTACGAAAGTAAAGTGGGCACTGCACAGCAACAGATTGTTGCCATGCAGAATGAACGGGAGTTGAAATTGAGTTCTGTTGAAAACAAACTTATTCAAACCAAACGGAAAGTACAAAGCGACAGTATGAAAGTAATTGCTGCTGTAAACGAACTGAATGTTGCAGACAGGCAATTAGAGGGTGCCACCAAAATGTATGAGCAGGGAGTAATTCCCTTAACAGAATTTGAACGCAGAAAAGTAATGCACCAGAATGTGAATGCAAAATTAGTTACTGCACAAAACGATTTCAGTAATTCAAAACAGGACTTGCTCATCATTCAACTCGACCGTAGCGCTGCTGTACAGGAATATGCAGAAAAAATTGCCAAGGCACAGGGCGATCAGTTTCAATCACAATCACAAATAGCAGGCGGCCAAGGTAAGGTAGCTAAACTGCAGAATCAATTTGATAATTACCGCATCCGCAGCGGACAGTATTTTGTACTGGCACCACAGGACGGGCAGGTGATTAAAGCAAAGAAAGCGGGCATCAATGAAATGGTAAAAGAAGGTGATATGATTGTAGAGATTGTACCAAATGATTATCAACTGGCGGCCGAAATTTGGGTAAAGCCAATGGATTTGCAATTGCTTGCAGTTGGACAACCTGTTCGTTTTATGTTTGATGGTTTCCCGGCTATTGTATTCAGTGGCTGGCCTACGGCTTCGTATGGAACATTCGCCGGAAAAATTTCAGCCATTGAAACGAATCTCAGCAATAATGGAATGTTTCGTATACTGGTAGCTGAAGATGAAAATGACCGCCCATGGCCAGCTAATTTAAAAATGGGAACGGGTTCTGTTGGGTTTGCTTTACTCAAAGATGTTCCGGTTTGGTATGAGTTATGGCGGCAGGTAAATGGTTTTCCCCCTGATTTTTATAAGGATCGGCAAACTGATAAAAGCAGTGATAAAGAGAAAGTAAAGAAACATCAATTTTAAGCATAGGTTAATCAATATGAAAGCAGTTTTTGCACGATCGATAGTTGTATGTCTGCAGTTTTTTTCTGTGCAGTTAATTACTGCACAGGATACGGTTCGTGTATTAAAGGAAGATGAATTTTTATCCATTGTTCGGTTAAACCATCCCGTTGCAAAGCAGGGAAAATTGCTGGTTGATTTGGCAAGAGCTGAGCTGCAAAGTATTCGTGGCAACTTTGATCCTGTGTTTTCATATAATAACGATCAGAAAACATTCGACGGTAAAAATTATTTTAATTATAACAATGCACAAATCATGATCCCCACATGGTTTGGTATTGAAGCATACGCTGGTATTGAACAGAATACCGGTGATTATCTCAATACAGAAGTAACAAAAAATAAAAGCAGTTACGCCGGTGTAAGTATTCCTTTGTTAAAAGATCTTGTACTGGATAAACGAAGAGCTGCTTTGCAACAGGGCAAATTATTTACACAGCAAACAGCATGGGAACGAAGAAATATTATCAATGATCTTTTGCTGGATGCTTATGTTGCTTACTGGAACTGGGCAAGAGATTACCAGGTATTTCTTTTATTGGAGAACACGATCCGCATCAATGAATTTCGTTACGGATTGGTGAAAATTTCTTTTCAGCAGGGCGACCGAGCTGCTGTTGATACAACGGAAGCATTGGCTCAGTTGCAGAATTTTCAGCAATTGAGAGAAGAAGCATGGCTGAATTTCAAAAAGTCAACCTTGGATGTATCAACGTTTCTCTGGTTGCCGAATGAACAGCCGGCATACCTCAGCAACAATGTATTGCCCGATACGATGTGGGCATCTCGAAATGTTGCAAAACTGAACGTAGAAGAATTGTCTCAATGGTTAGCCAAAACCATCAGCAATCACCCTAAGCTGCAGATGATTGATTTTAAACTGCAGGCATTGGAAGTGGAACGGCGGTTAAAGTTTCAAAGTCTGTTGCCCAAGGCTGATTTGAAATACAATTTTCTGCAAAGTGGTTATCAATTTCCTGCCGGAAGTAATGTAGTGTTCTTTGAAAATAACTATAAGTTTGGATTCAATGTAGCTATTCCTATTCCCAACAGGAGCGGGTTTGGACAGTACAGAGCAGCAAGGATTAAACTCAAGTCGGTTGATCTGGATCGCAACTTTACACAGCTGAACCTGGAAAATAAAGTGCGGTTTCAGTATAATGAATTGCTGAATTTGCAAAAGCAGGTAAGTATTTATGAAGAAGTGTATAAAAACTATACACGTCTCTTTGATGCGGAACAATTGAAATTTTCTTTGGGTGAAACAACCTTGTTCCTGCTTAACACCCGTGAAACAAAACTGCTGGAGGCACAGCAAAAGTTACTCGGGCTGAAAACAAAATTCTATCAATCTTTTGCAAAATTGAATTGGGCAGGTGGGTTATTACAGTAGCAATAGTTATTTGCTGCTGAGAAGCTGTTTAGAAATAGAATTTAAATTCACTATGCAAGCCGTTCGTGATGACACGAACGGTGGAGACCTCCCTTGTCGGTGTCCCACCGATCACTTTTAGCCAAATAAGAAATTCACAGAATCATTTTTAAGCAGCTTTTGAGGTATCATTAATTTTTATGTGCACTTTTTCCAATCCAGCCAAGATGCGTATGATCAAAGCTGTCGAAATATTTTAACCCGTAGCCAGCTACTCTGTCGAAACAGCTGTGGGCCATAAAGATCAAACCGATTTTAATAAGCAATTCATTGTGTAGCAGATAACCTGTTACCATCAGCAATACCATTACTCCTTTATGGTGAAATACATTATAGGCAATGGCTCCGGCTTTTTTAGTGATGAGGTATAAGAGAAAAGAAACATCGGGTACAAAAAATAAACCCAGGAAGAGTGCCCAGCTTCCATCATAAAACTGAAAGTAGATGAAAGCAAAGAGCAACAGTAAGCCAAGTTCTTCGAGTTTTAAACTGATTTTATTGTGTTTGTTTTTTTGATTTGATAACACAAATTTCTGCTGCTTATGAACGTGTACACTTGATATAAATCAAGAAGTTTGGGTGATCCCTTTTTTCCGCAGCCGGCTTAATGTTTCAGGTGTTATACCCAGCATGGAAGCTAAATATTGCAGCGGCACGTGGTTAAATAATTCCTGATTGAATTGAAAGAGTTGCCGGTATCGTTCTTCAGCCGTCATTGAAAGATGAGTAAGAATTCTATCTTCAAGAACAGTAAAGCATTTGGCAATAAACAGCTTTTCCAGTTGTGCCCATCGTGGAATGATGGTGCTGATCTGTTGATAATCTTTCTGATCAATCACATACAGTTCGCTGTCAGTAATTGCCTGTATATTCCAACGGGCAGGTTGATGAAAAATAAAACCTGCCAGATCAACAGCAAAGTATCCTTTGGTTGAAATCCACTTTGTAATTTCCTTGTCGTTAATATATACAAACTCCCGTATAATACCCGATTGCACAAAACCAAGCCGATCCGATTGTCTTCCTGTTTTCAGGTAATAGTCATTTTTTTTCAGAAGAGTGGGTTTGAAGAAAAGCATTATTTTTTCAGCTTCTTCAGTTGTTACGCCAAAATAAGTTTGTATGTATTTTTCCAGTTCTGTCATCATTGTTCAGATAAAAATCAATTGGCAGTGTAACAATGCTAAATCATCACTGACTTTCATTTCATCTTCAATTTTTCTGCCAGCATTAAATAGGGTGCATGCAAATGATGCCTGAATGGATTTTCTTTACTGTCGGGATAGGATTTGTAATATTCTTCATCAGGCATCAACACAATGGTTGCTCCTGTGCGTACATAATGATTACTTTTAAAATAAACAGGTGGTTCAAAACCCGGAATTTCATTCTTCACCATTTTTGATGTGTACTTGCCCAGAAACTTTTGGTAATTCCGTTGTGCTCTTTTTGTTGGTTTGCTTAACTGGTTATACATATGCTTCAGTGCAATATTCTTCGGGAACTTTTGTTTTTTAATCATGGCTCCGGCATTTACAAACGGGTTGGTGTTATTGAAATCATTCACCGTTTGTATGGAAAAGGGAACTTCAGGAACCCAATCAGCAGCATTCACAACATTATAAGCCCAGCCTCCCTGTGTGGCTGCTTCATATTCATACGCAAAATAAAGATTACCGGGTTTAGGCCCCGCACTGCAATAAGTTTTAAAACGGATATCGGCAGGAAGCTTGCCCTGTTTCTGCAGATTGTAGAAATAAGCAGTTAATAAGAAAGTGATAGCTCCTCCCTGGCTATGTCCCATTAAGATCATTTCTTTAGTCCCTGTCTTATACAATGAATCAATTTTCGGCAACATATCTTTTGATAAAAAAGCCATGCCCACTAACCAGCCCACATGAACGGCAGCTTTGGGATTACTTGCCAGCTCATAGCTGAATGTTTCGGTTGCACTTAATTTTAATTCGCCTTTTGCAGGAACCATGGCTGCATAAAAATTCTGTAACCAACTTACAGGATCTACAGTAGTTCCCCGTACACTGATGACTGCAATATTGCTTGTACTTTTCCACAGATCCCAGCAATTGATCAAACCAATAACCGGTGAACGATAGACAAACTTGTAATTGGATGGGAGAGGAATATTGCTGTAGTAAGGAGAATCGCCAAATCGTGCAGATAGTTTCATCAGGTCAATATACTCTGCTTTATCAAAGCCAGGTTTTAACTGTTGTGCAGTTACAGTTGTACAAAAAACAAAAAGAACGATGATTGATAATAAGTAATTTCTCATATGTATGTTTTGGTTAAGGTGTCAGTTTGCTATTATTCATTAATGCATTTCCCGGAAAGCACTGAATGGAAGTCATTGGATCAACCAGTTTAATCGTCGTACTGGTTTCCCCATTTTGTATTTAACAAACAGTATCGTCTAATTGTTTTTTCATTTCCCCGGTTTTTTGAAAAGCACTGGTATCAACATCTGCGCAAATACAACCTGTTGCTGAAAATACATCTCTCTGTTTAATTTTTATATCACTAATATAAGAAAGGGCAGGCAAACACCGCAGCATAAAGAATGCAAATGAAAAAAGCACAAAGGATATATGATTATTTTAAAAGGATAACTATCGGGTGCACAACATATTCCGGAGCTAAATATATAACAGCAATTTCCGATGATCAGTCACCCTTCGGGTGAACAGTCATCGAGTAACATCCAAAACGTTCTTTGATCACAAAGGGCACAGAGAAAAATCTCTGTGCCCTTTGTGCAATCTTAGTGTTCTTAGTGTAACTGCTTACTGCTTACTGTTTTTCTTTTGGATTTTTATCCGGCGCTTTTTGTGAACGCTGCATAGAGTTTGATCCGGTGCTTTGTCCTCTTCCCGGGCCCTGTGCCTGTTTAAACAGGTTAAACCGTGATGGCATTTCTTTCAGTGGCCACATGTTATTGCTTTCATCAATATCAGCTGTTTCACGCAGTGGGTCAATACGAATCGCTGCCACTTCTTTATCTTTTACAAAGGTCTTTGTTACCTTTTCTTCATTCAGCTTCCAGATACTAACAGGAATACGATCCACTTCTTTTGTTCCATCTTTGTACGTCCACTCAATGATGATGGGCATTACCAGTCCACCTTTGTTGGTAAAGCTGAGCTCATAGAAATTCTTACTCACCCATTTGCTTTTGTTTTCTGTATCAACCTGCGCATTTGCTTCACGCTGCTGCTGCATAAATTTTGTATCGGCACCGGGATTTACATAATAGAAATCACGGAGACTGGTATCTGCATCTGTTGCATAAGTAATACTCTTGTCGTTTTTATTTTTGATTTTATGAACAGCATCAAAATCTTTCTGCTGCAATGCCGCTACATTGGCAGGGTCATTCATCTTGAACCATTTTACGGTATCAAGCGAAATGTCAACGGGATCGGTACCATAATACCATCCTCTCCAGTACCAGTCAAGATCAACACCGCTTGCATCTTCCATTGTACGAAACAGATCAGCAGGTGTTGGATGTTTGAAAGCCCAGCGCCGTGCATATTCACGGAAAGAAAAATCAAATAATTCTCTGCCCATTACTGTTTCACGCAGAATATTTAAACCCGTTGCTGCTTTTGCATACGCATTGCTTCCTACCTGTGCAACATTATCACCCATCGTCATAATTGGTTCCAGTTGATCTTTGGGCAGCTTCATGTAATCGGTAATTAAATGAGCAGGGCCACGGCGTGAAGGATAGTTGTTATCAAATTCTCCTTCTGTTAAGAATTGAGTAAAGGTGTTCAAACCTTCATCCATCCACCAGTATTGTCTTTCATCACTGTTTACAATCATCGGGAAGAAGTTGTGACCTACTTCATGAATTACCACACCAATCATTCCGTACTTGGTTGCTTCACTGTAAGTACCATCTTTTTCAGTACGGCCATAGTTGAAGGCAATCATCGGATATTCCATACCCTGTGATGCTTCAACTGAAATAGCAACCGGGTAAGGATAAGGAATAGTATGCTTTGAGTATACTTTTAATGTGTGTGCAGTAACTTTTGTTGAGTACTTGCGCCACAAACCATACGCCTCTTTCGGATAGTAACTCATCGACATGATTTTCTTTCCTTCCACATAAGTTGGCATGGCATCCCATACAAACTTGCGGCTGGCTCCCCAGGCAAAGTCTCTTACATTCTCTGCTTCATAGATCCATATTTTTTTGTCTGTTGATTTATCTTTTTCATTGGCTACAGCTTCATCAAGTGTAACAACTTCTACCACATCTTTTGCAGCGAGAGCAGTTGTCCAGCGTTGAAACTGTGCAGGAGTTAAAAGCTGCTTGTAATTCTGACATTCACCTGTTGCAGCAATTACAAAATCGCTTGGCACTGTCATCCTTACTTTAAAGTTGCCAAAGGTTAACGCAAACTCAGCACCACCGCTGAACTGTGTGTTCTGCCATCCCTGGAAATCGCTGTACACAGCCAAACGTGGATAAAACTGGCTCATGGTAAAAACCATGTTTCCATCTTCAGGAAATAATTCATAACCACCACGGCTACCCCATATTCCACGATCAGGAATTTTATAATTCCACTCGAGTTTAAAAACCAGTTTTTGTCCGGGCTTTAAAGCAACAGGTAAATCAATACGCATCATGGTTTTATTGATGGTATATTTCAATGCAGTACCTGCAGCATCAGTGAGTTTGGTAATCTTTACACCCAAACCCTGTTCTTCTGCCATGCGCCATTGTTCCAAACGTGTAAGCTGATTGTTACTCATCTGCGTTTCCATGCGGTTACGGGTGTTGCGTAAGTTGTCACTGTTAGGATCATGAATGTTACCATCCAGCTGCATCCATATATAAGTAAGCTGATCAGGTGAGTTGTTGAAATAGGTAATGGTTTCAGTACCTGTTAAGCGGAGATTGGGTTCATCCAGTTCAACACTCATATCATAATCAGCACGCTGCTGCCAGTACTTAGGACCGGGAGCACCACTTGCTGTACGATATTCATTGGGACTCTGTAATAAATAGCCCAGTTGCTCAAAGCGGTTGCCATGATTACTTCCGGGATTACTTTGAGGTGGTTGTGCCATGCCAATCACCGAGATGAGTAAAAAAGCCAGTAAAAAACGAATATACATAGTTCAAAATTTTAAAAAGGATTACGTTCAATTGCCATGATGAGTGATAAAGCAAAAATGCCGCCACTCATAAACACGGTCCATTCTCTCCGTTCTGTTTTTAACAGCTGCACAAAAACAAATGAAATAAAAAGTACAACAGCCACAATCAATACCTGACCTGCTTCCAAACCAAGATTAAAACCAAGTAACTGGGTGAAGATGTTTTCACTTTTGCCCAGCATACTTTTTAATTAGTTGCTGAAACCCATACCATGAATTAAACCAAACAGAAGTGCAGTCGCATAACGCCAGTTGGCATGCTTCTTATCAGTGTTGTTGCCAAGTAAATTTTCCAGTGCAGTGATGAAGATTGTTACAGGAATCAGAAATTCAATCCATGCACTTGATACAAGAATTTTATTGAACACACTCAACCCAAGTGTAATACTATGGCCGATGGTAAATGCAGTGATAAGGATGAGTACCCGCCGCCAGTCTTTCAGTAAATAAGGAAGACAAAGCGCCATCACAAACATGATATGATCATACCCCTTCCAGTCGGTTATATGATAAACCCCTTCTTTTAAATAAAAGCCAAAATCACCCATATTTGTGGTTACAGACAGTTAAAGCATGGAAAATAAACCAGAAGTTTGTAATCCTCAAAAGAATAATGAAAATGGAAGGAATATTATATAAGCGGTGGAAAAGAAGTGCAGGGTTTGCAGTTTGCTGTTTGTGGTTGCTGACAGCCTGCAGTTTGTGGCTTACATCTTTCTCCCTTCATCCTTACTATGTAAGTGTTACAGAAATTGAATACAAACCTGCAGAAAAAGAAGTGCAGATTGCCGGCAAACTATTTATTGATGATCTGGAGTCTGCCTTGCAGAAAGAGTTTACAACGAAAGTGGCGATATTGAATGCAGCCGATAAAAAAAAGAATGAAGACTTGCTGAATCGTTTTTTTCAGAAGCATTTAAAAATTTCGATTGATGGAAAACCGGCTGCCTTTCAATTGATAGGGTTTGACAGAGAAGAAGAAGCTATCTGGACTTACCTGGTGATTAAAAATGTAAGCCGGTTAAAAACGGCAACGGTGTTTAATGACCTGTTATATATGCAGCGCCAGGACCAAATAAACATTATCCATTTTATTAATAATGGCAACCGCAAAAGTCACCGCTTAACTTATCCTGATACACAGGTTACATTCAGCTGGTAATATTAAAATGCACTCATGTAAATGCTTGCACCGAGGAACAGCATCATAAACAAACAAAGCCATAAGCCTGCATAATAAATGGTTGATTTTTTCTGAAAGCGTTGATACACTTTATAGTCAACTCCTTTTGGTGTTAATTTATTCTGCAAAAGAGGTTTCAGTGTAAGCAGGTTCCTTACCAAACCTTTTGCAATAGTTCCGCTTTTTTTAAAATTATTTTTGAATTTGAGGTTGTCGTAACCAACCATCAGCAAT
>JANOIQ010000105.1:0-15734 GCA_031407835.1 Chitinophagaceae bacterium | reverse complement strand
TTGTTTTGCCCTGGTTAGGCACATACTCAATAAGTTCAGTAATAATGAGAGGAATATTATCTGCTGTTTCACCGGTAAACATCATATTAAATTAAGTGTACCTGTCTGTGGATTAGATGAAAAGAGCGGGACTAATCCCGCTCTTTATATTCTGTGTCAGCTTATTTTTCGTTGTTTATGGTGATATCTCTGAAAGCTTTTCCAAATTCCTCCATATCATGTTTGAATTCGCTTTTAAAAGATTCCCAATCACTCTGATTGGTTTCGTAACCATCCAGTTTTATCTGCAGATTCCTGTTTTTTTCTTCCAGGTTGGCGATCCTTTTTTCATACATAGGATCAAGCAATTTTCCGGGTTTCTTTAATTTCACCCTTAATTCTGCAATCTTTTTTTCATTTTCTTTTATTTCTTCGTTCGATTTGCTTTTGAATTCTTTCCATTCTTCAGCATTTGCTTTCTTCACAACCTCAGCATTTGCTTCTTTTACTTCTTCTTTGAGATCTTCTTTCGCATTCTCCACCTTGTCTTCTGCTGCTTCTACTTTTTGATCAGGTGATTTACAACCTGTGAAAACAGCTGCTGCAAGTAATGTAATTACAGCGAACAATTGTGTTGTTTTTTTCATTTGTATCAATTTTTTAAAATTTACTGTTTAGAAATGTTTAAGTTGAGTATGCAGTTTTATGCTGACAAGCTGCAATTCAAAACAGGGCTTTTAAAGTTCGTTGAAGATTTTTTCCATTTCTTCCTTTGTTTTGCCCAGTTTTATCTGAAGCTTCCCCATCATTTCTTCTTTTTTACCTTCTTCAAACATCAGGTCATTGTCAGTTAATACTGCAAATTTCTGTTTGAGTTTTCCTTTTAATTCGTTCCAGTTTCCTTTTACTTCTGTACTGTTCATGTTTTAATAGTTTAGTTATTTTATAATCGTTACAATACAAAGGTGGGATCTTTCATTGCCAGAAGAGTTATACAATTGCAGGAAAGAGTTATATTATTCACACTTTTTCCGGCATATTCTTCTGCAAAGAAAGGGCTCCCTGATTAGCAGCAGGCAGCCCTTTCAACATCATCAAACCGATTTATTTCTGACTTATTTGCCCGGAATAATATCGATGATAACTGTACGGTTATAAAAACGTTCTTCGGGAAATTTGTTTTCAAATGGTGAATGACTTTGATCTTCACCAAATCCAAGCACTTCAAATTTAACATCTGTTCTGCCTGCTTTTATTAAACCATTTTCAAGAATGGTTTTTACTTCGTTGGCTCTTGCCATTGATAATGTTTGGTTGTGCAGTTCTTCGCCAATAACATCGGTATGGCCGTGAATCATTACGGTGCCTCCTGTTGGAATTTTTGGCAGCACAATATCTGTAAGATATTTTTCATAAAGCGCAATGGTCTTCGACTCATTAAATTCAAACAATACACTGAAACGCATTCCTTCTTCATCTTTCGATGCGGTCCAGCGTACCAGGTGTAAAGGTGTTTCTTTCTTAATGGTATTTCCGCTCTTTGTTTTTCCGATTAATGTTACTGTAAAATCTCCTTCGGATCTTGTACCTAAAATTGAATTGCCGGATATACTGATTTTTTCCTGTGTATACGGACCAAAATTCTGTACCACTGCTTTATCATCTTTTATTTCCAGTGACCATGATGTGTATGCTTCTGTTGCTCCTTCAACATTAAATGAAACATAATTAGTCAGCGGCTCCTGCTGCATAGCTAAAATTTCTACCGGTTTCAATGGTGCATCAGGGCCGGTTTGAAACTCCATTAATAAACTTGCTGAACTGCTTTCAATGGATACTCTGCGGTCGCCTTCACGTAAGAGCACCAGTTCATTTGTTCCTCCTGGTTTTTCTGATGGTATTTTCGGTTTATTCCTTCCTTCAATAGTGATTCTGGCGGCATCAATTCCAAAAACAGTAACAAGATATTGTTTAATTGATTCAGCCATTGCTCTTCCATCATCGGGACCGAGCTCTGATGAGCCTACCAATGTAATTGCAGCAGATGGATTTTTGCCCATACGATCGCCCAGGATATTGATGACATTATAATAAACAATCATCTGGCGGCTTGATCTTCCTGTTAGATTTTCCGGTGTAACGAATGCAACCTGATCTTCTTTGAAATCTGTTACCTGATCTTTTCGAAGTAATTTATACCGATCGGGTATTTCAGTTGAACCAGTATTGAAGAATACATAATTCCTTAACGGGAAAATTTCGGTTACTCTGCGCTCAACAGCAATATTCGCAGGTGCTGTTACGGAGAAATTTACAGCAGGTTCTGTTACAACCGCTGCTTCTGTAGGTAAGGGAGCTGTTGCAACTGCTGCAATTTTACGACCCCGTCCAAACTTAATGGCAAGCCCTGTTCTTACAGTTGTTACGTTCCATGTTTCTATTGTACGTGGCGATTGACCAAAGTATGGGTGAAATGAAACAAAGGGGGAAAGTACGGCTTGTGTTTGTTTATTTTTTGCAGAAAGTGCAATATCATATCCTGCACCAATCTGCATAGAAAAGATTGTACTGTTGATATTACTGAAATCACCTTTTACTTCCGCACTTTTTGTTTGCGTTGGAACATCGGGATTAATTCCTAACTGATATGTAAATGATTTGTTGAGATTAAATGCAACACGTGGACCAACATACAAATAGAAATCTGATTTAAAGGGTGCAATTCGTAAGCTTGGCTCAACTGTAAAATAACTAAGCTTGGTTGATAAATCAGCCGGACAATTACAGGGTGTAGTAACTTCTTTAAAAGATGCTCTGCGGCTGTCGTATCCTAACTGAAACATAAATCCAAATCTTGTATCAGGTCGGTGATACTCTAAAAGCGGTGCAACATACAATCCTGCTCCGCTGCCTTTATGAAAGGCAGCGGGTACAGTTAAGCCTGAGTTTAATTCCTGCGTAGAACCACTGTACAGATTAATATTTGCCGCTGCCGCTGCACCAAACCACCACGATGGTTTGGTATAATCAGTAACCTGTGCCTGCAACGTTCCCTCTACACCTGTTAAAAGTAAAATGAATGCAATAAAATTTTTGATGCGGGGGGTATAAAGAGACCATGCATTGCATGATCTCTTCTTTATAATAATTCCTGATTTCATATAATAATATTTTATGGCTTAGTAATAATGTTTGTGCTGGTTAAAACAACCGATCCATTCCTGGCAAGCATTCTGCCCTGAGCGGTTGCTCCTGAATTCATGGTAATGGAGGTTAATGCTAAGATGGTTCCTTTAAATGCCGTAAAGTCTCCAATGGTAGCAGAACTTCCTGTTTGCCAAAACACATTCTTTGCCTGTGCACCACCACTAAGAATAATACTTCCACCTGCGCCACCAACAGTTGTAAAGCCGGCAGCTATCTGGAAAATCCAAACGGCATTTACATCGCCTTTTGCATCAAGTGTAAGGTTGCCTGATTGTATCATCAGTGTTGATGTTGATTTGTAAATTCCGGGAGCAAGCGTTTGTCCGCCAAGATCGCCGGCTACTGTTGCAGGTGCAGGTGAAACGGCTCCTTCTGCAAACAGATACGCATCTGTTAAATCCTGTTTTGCCTGAATCAACATGGCAGGTACACCCGGAGGTGCAATGTCATCAGAAGCATATATTGCTCCGTTTACTATAATTGCAGGAGGAAAGCCGGTAATAGAAGAACGGACACCCGGGCTGATACCAACATCCATATTATGAATTTCACTGAAGCCTGCATTGTTACTTACACCAACACCTGCAATGATTCCGAAACGTCCCACAGTTTTAAGATCAACACCGGTAACACTTGCTATGATCGCTGTAGAAAAATTCCACACATAGTTAACTGCTATTGGAGTGCCTGCAACATTTTTTGCTCCTGTTGTAACAGTAGCAGTATAAGTCGTATTTGTAAGCAGTGGCAGTGTTGGAGTAAAGGTTGCGGCAGAACCTGAGTAACTAACCGTTCCTGCTATCGATGTTGTGCCTTGCTTTACTGTAAAGGTTGCAGCAGTAATGGTTAGTGCATCCATTGGCATACTGAATGTAGCAGTAATGAGTTTGTTCAGTACAACTCCGGTTGCATTGTTTAAAGGATCAGTTGAAATTACAACAGGAGAAATAATTGCTTCTGTTGTAAATGACCAAACATAATCATTTGTAAGTGCTGTGCCTGCAACATTTTTTGCTCCGTTGGTAATGGTAGCTGTATAAACTGTATTTACTAAAAGCGGTGCAGCAGGAGTGAAGGTTGCAACAGAACCTGAATAGGTAACTGTTCCTGCTACTGATGTTGTGCCCTGCTTTACTGTAAAGGTTGTTGCTGTAATCGTTAACGGATCCATTGCTGTACTGAAGGTTGCAGTAATGAGTTTATTCAGTACGATACCTGTTGCATTATTTGCTGGATCTGTTGAAAGAACTGTAGGACCGTTGAGTGTTCCTGTTGTAAATGTCCATACATAATTAGCAGACAGTGTTGTACCTGCAACATTTGCTGCACCAATGGTTATGGTGGCAGTATAAATGGTATTAGGTGCTAATGCAGCTGCAGGTGTAAATGTTGCTGTTGAACCACTGTAAGAAACGGTTCCGGCAACTGCTGCAGTTCCTTGTTTTAAAGTATAGGTTGATGCTGTAATACTCAATGGATTCATTGGTACACTGAAGGTTGCTTTCACCAGTTTGTTCAGCACAACTCCGGTTGCATTGTTTACAGGATCAGTTGTAATCACCATCGGAGAAACGGTTGCTCCTGTGCTGAATGTCCATGTATAATCAGCCTGTAATGCATTGCCCGGTAAATCTTTTGCCAATGTTGAAATTCTTGCAGTATAACTTGTGTTTGCTGTAAGAGGACTTGAAGGGGTAAATGTGGCGGTAGTACCACTGTATGTAACTGTACCTGTTACCGGAGCTGCACCCATTAATGTAAATGATGTGCTGTTGATAGTTTGAGGATTCATTTCCTCATTAAACGTTGCAGTAAGAACCTGGTTGAGTGGTACGCCTGTTGCGCCATTTGCCGGTGTATTTGATACCACCACAGGGCATACACCAACTTTTTCAACAAATTTGTCTTTTTCGCAACTGGCAAATACAACAGATGCTAAGAGCAGCATTGCTGTTAAACGCATATTAGTTTTCATTGTAAAGATTTAATTCCCGCATTTGGCGGGTACAGATGTGAAAGAATTTTCACATGGCGAAGTTGGTCTCTTAACGACTGTATTATCTTACAGAATTGTAACTAAGAATTACATAGTTCACATGTTTCCTAAAATAAGTAAGTGTATACCCGCAGACAATTTGTTTGTCTGTAGTTGAGTGTACAGTTATTCCTGCTTATGAATGGAACAGGCGGTTGATACTAATACAAAGTTGCAGTTAAAATAGTTGCCGGGTTTACTGCTTATTCTTTTCCTTTTGTTCAGCTGCTTTTTGCTCTGCTGCTTTTTTATCTGCCGCTTTCTTTTCTTCCGCTTTCTTCTCTGCTGCTTTTGCTTTTCGTTTGTAATATCCTCTCAACAGGAAATTGTCTTTAGCGGCCTCCATATTTTCACTCAGCCCTTCGCTGCTTTCTTTAATATTCGTCATTGACTGGCTGAGGTTGTTGGCAATAGTTGGATCCGATATCAACCGTCCTAATGTTCCTCTGCCGCTGTTGATTTTAACAGTGATTTCAGCAAGTTGCTTTGTAATAACTTCAGCATTCCCGGCTGTTACCTGTAAGCTGGCCATGATGGCATCTGTTTCAACCGGCTCAGTTGATGTAAGCTCCTGTCCTTCTTTTACCAGCGGAGCTTCAGCAGTACCCTGTGAAATAACCAGCAGGCGATCACCAATAATTCCTTCTGATCCAATCGCAACTTCACAATCAGTTCTGATAAACTTCTTTACCGTTTTCCTGATCATCATATCTACTCTCACAGTTGAATCATTAATGATAACAATGTTGTCAACAGTGCCAACAGTAATACCCGCAAAGCGGATATTATTGCCTACCTGCAAACCGCTTACATTGTAAAAAGTTGCAGTAAGTTTAAATACGGGATCAAACAAATTCTTTTGTTTGCCGATAATAAATACAGCTGCAATAAAGAGCGCCAGTCCTCCTGCTACAAACAGGCCCAACCGGATTTTGAAATTTTGTGAATGTGTTTCCATAATCTTTCTTTATATAAGTTTTAAAAAAATTATTCCTGCTTCCATACAGAAAATAAAATTCAGTACCTGTTTTAAACAATCACCTGTTCTATAGAAAAAAAGATTGAATCAACGGATCAGTTGATTCTTCAAATTCTTCTTTTTTCCCTTCTTTATAAACTTCACCATCTTTGATCATCATCATCCGGTTAGCTGTATGCAGTGCACATTTAATATCATGTGTGATAATGAGCGAAGATGTTTTATATTTTTTCTGCACACGATTTATCAATTCGCTGATTTCATAGGAGGTAACAGGATCAAGACCGGTTGTTGGTTCATCGTACAGCATGATCATGGGGTCAACTGCAATGGTACGTGCCAGGCTGATTCGTTTCCGCATACCACCCGAAAGCTGGGAAGGCATTTTATCAATTGAATCTGCCAGGTCAACATTTTCCAATGCTTCGATTACTTTTTCCTGACGTTGTTTTTTTGAAAGATCTTTTCTGATTCTCTGCAGGGGGAATTCAATATTTTCTTTAACTGTCATGGAATCATACAAAGCGCCCAGCTGAAAAAGAAAGCCGATTTTTTTTCTCATTTCAGCCATTTCTTTTCTGTTCATGGTTGATACAGTTTTTCCAAACACTTCGATTGTTCCGCTGTCGGCAGTTAATAAACCGGCAATGCATTTAATTAAAACAGACTTGCCTGATCCGGATTTTCCAAGAACAACAAGATTTTCACCGGGCAGGAGTGATAAAGACACATTGCTCAGTACTTCCTGTTCACCAAAAGTCTTTTTCAGGTTACTGATTTCAATTACCGGTTCACCGGAACCTCCTTCAACTGATATATTTGTTTGTTCTGTTATCATGATATCATCATATCGGTAATTTGTACGGCAATCATATCTACAATCAATACCCACAGCGATGCGGTTACAACAGCTGAATTGGCTGCAACACCTACGCTTTCTGTTCCACGTCCGGCATTATAGCCTTTATAAGTTCCTACTAATCCAATAACAGCACCAAAGAAAAATGATTTAATTACAGCAGGTATCAGATCTATAAACCCTACCTGCCCGAATGCCTGTGAAAAAAACAACGAAAGCGTTACATCGCCTTTCATATTGGCACCAGCCCAACTGGCAAGTATACCCAAACCATCTGCATATAAAATTAATAATGGAATCATGAGTGTTGCAGCAAGTACCCGTGTTACCACTAAAAATTTAATTGGATTGGTGGAAGAAACTTCCATTGCATCAATCTGTTCTGTTACTTTCATAGAGCCCAGTTCTGCTCCAATGCCGGAACTGATTTTTCCTGCACAGATCAATGCTGTAATAACAGGCCCCATTTCCCTGATGAGTGATACAGCTACCATTCCGGGCAGCATGGTTACTGCACCAAAATCTACCAGCACCGGTCTTGATTGAATGGTGAGTACAATACCCATAATGGTTCCGGTAACAGAAATAAGGGGCAATGATTTATACCCTGCCTGGAAACATTGACGAAAAAATTCTTTCCATTCAAAGCCACCCGAAAATGTTTCCCTGATGATACTTTGTATAAACAGAACTACATCGGCAATGACGGTTAAAAAGTTACCGGCCTCTTTTTTTTGGGCAAGCGTTTTATCACTCAGCATTATGGATTGCCTTGTGGCAAACCCTTTTGCTTTAACGAGTGGCTTCATATTTCTGAATTCCTTCATGCTTTTATGTAACATAGAAGAAGCAATTATTGTTTAGTTTAGATACCTGCGTAATACCCATGCCGCTGTTTCATGCTGTTCCATAAGGCCTGTTAAAAAATCGGCTGTACCGGCATCTTTAAATTTGTCACTGCAATCAGTAATATTTTTTCTCAACTGCCGGGTAAGTGTTTCATGATCGTTCAGTAATTCCTGTAGGATATTTTTTTGTGAGGGATATTTACCCGGAGCCTCTTTTAAGGTACCTATAGCACTGAATTCAGACAAAGTGCCAATTGTTTTTGCACCCAGTTTATTAATGCGTTCAGCAACTTCATCAATATATTCTTCCAGTTGTTTGTACTGGCCTTCAAAAAGTTTATGCAGCTCCATAAAGCTTTCACCGCTTACATTCCAGTGGAATTTTCTTGTTTTAATATAGAGGATCATTTCATCGGCTAATAATACGGAAAGTAAGGATGTAACACTGTCTGTATTTTTTTCTGAGATACCAATATTTGCTTTCATGATTTACTTATTTGATTGTATTTAAATTATAAGAATGCACCAGTTAAGCTGATAACTGATGCAATGATTTACGTAAAATCAGATTGCTTCCTTAATGATCGATTCCTTTTGTACATCAAGAGCTGCCAGTTGTTTCTCCACTGCTTCCATCATTGGTTTGGGGCCGCATAAATAAAACAGCTGATCTGTTCCGCCCATGTTTGCTTTAATGAATTCTTCGCTGATCATTCCATTTTCATATCCTTCTGCTTTTTCTTCTGATAAAATGTTGATGAAATTAGTTCCCAGCATATTTTTGAATTCCTGCTCCAGAATAATATCTGCTCTTGTTTTATTTGCAAAAATGAGTTTGTTATTTCCCGTTTTACCTGTTGACTGCAGGTAACGGAAAATGGATATAAATGGTGTTACGCCTGCTCCGCCTGCAATAAACAAACCCTCTGCTTTATAGTGAATAGCTCCAAATACATCATGCAGAATTAATTCATCATCTGCAGTAAGCAATAACAGTTCATTCGTAACAGCTTTATGCGATGGATAGGTTTTAATTGTAAACTCCAGGTAATCATCTGCAGGTAAACAGGTAAAGGTAAATGGTCTTTTTTCTTCCTTCCACTCTTCTTTGTTAATAGATACTTCTGCAGCCTGCCCCGGCGTAAAACTGAACTCTACCGGTTTTTCTGTTACAATCTTCAGCACATCATGTGTCAGCTTTTCAAGTGATTTTATTTTAACAACCTGTTCTTTCATAGCTGTTTATTTTAACACGGTTGCAGTTGTCAGCGGTACAAATTTCTCCGGGAATTGTTTAATAATACCGTTTGAAATAAGCAGCGACATCTTCAGTATTTCAGTATGTGCTTTATCATAGGCAATGATATCTTCATCATAATTTTTATTCATTCTCTCCTGCACCTGGTCAGTTATGAGTTTAATTTGCTGATCCATTATTTCCTTCATATCACTAAAAACCCAGTCTGGATTTCTGTTGCTTAGAAATTCAGAAATTTCATCCGCATTGTCATGCCATCTTTTATTCGCTTGTTTCAGTAATGATTTATTTTTCGATTTGGATGCGTATGCCATTTCTGCTGAAATCTGTATATGATTATTCAGCAGCAGGGTTAGTTTTCTGCCCGCTTCAACACCATAGTAGGGCTTAATTGAATTGCCAATCTCTGCCTGGTTTTGAAACAAACGTTTTGTTGCCTGTTCTTTGCCCGGAAGATCATCAACAAAACAAAGCAACACAGTTCTCGTCCATGAAGCATTATCATCCCAGAGATTGTGCATGTTAATTTTTAAGTCAACTGTCGTTTGTTTTATATCTGTTGAATCAGCCAGTAATTTCATTTCTGAATCCCGGGTGGCTGTAAAACCGGAATAGCTGATCAGACTAACAAGTGTAACGACTTGAAGTGTTGTTGAAAAGCGGTCGGTAAACAGGTATTTCACCTTATGTAAATTTATATGTGAAAGAATTTTCACAGCAGGTAAAGATGACTATTTTCAGGTGTGTGACTGTTACATAACTTTTGAAAAAAGTTATAATATTCACACATTAAAAATGCTGTTTTTTTATTAGTTGCATGGCTCCGCTTTAAGCATCATAAATAAAAAAGGGCTGTTGAAAACAACAGCCCTTATCCAATGTAAAACCAAACCATGATAAAATCTTACTTGCTCGTATAAGATGTTTTTAATTCAACTCTTCTGTTTTTTGCACGTCCGGCAGCTGTTTTATTATCAGCTATCGGTGTTCCTTCACCATAACCTGTTGCTGTTAAGCGTGCTTCTGAAATTCCTTTACTGATGAGATAAACTCTTACAGACTCTGTACGCTTTTGTGAAAGCGTTATATTGAATGCATCTGATCCCTGGCTGTCTGTATGTCCGCCAATAGACAGGTTCGCTGTTTCATACTCTTTCAGTATAACAACCAGTTGATCTAACTGTTCCAGTGATGCCACTTTCAGTTTATCACTGTTTGTTTCAAAGAAAATCTTATTGGCTATCTGTGTAATTTTCAATTCCACTTCTGGAGTAATTTCAGGACAGCCATTATTAGTAAGCGTTCCTTTTATTGCAGGGCAACGGTCATCGATATCAGCAACACCATCACCATCCGTATCAGGACAACCTTTTAAACTTACAGGTCCGGCTACATCAGGGCAACGGTCGTCTTCATTCATCATTCCATCTTTATCATTATCCATTGCACAACCGGAAGCATCTACTTTATAACCAGCTTTTGAATCAGGACAACGATCATCAATATCAGGTACACCATCCTTATCAGTATCAGGGCAACCTTTAAAAGCTGACAATCCTGCCACATCAGGGCAACGGTCATCTTTATCCGCAATACCATCGCCATCTTTATCAGGACAGCCGCTTAATGCAACCAATCCAGCTACATCAGGGCATGCATCTATATAATCTGCCACACCATCTTTGTCCATATCAAGCGGGCAACCTGTTTTATCAACAGCTACACCTGCAGGAGTATCGGGACATTTATCCAATCGATCAGCAACGCCATCTTTATCAGCATCTTTTTTCTTACCGAAGTTAAAGGAGATACCTGCAGTGTGCATGAGGTAAGCATCATCCTTGCCGGAAGAAGCTCCATCTCTGTTATCTACACGGGAAAACAAAAATGTTTCCTGCAGGTTTAACATCATAGATGGTCCAAGCTTAATATTAAAGCCTGCTCCTGTTGATGGAGCAACAAAATCTGCTCTTTTTGTAAAAGCAGTATTCTTATCATACATCATTGCACCAAGGCCGGCAAATACATACGGCCTAACAACATACTGCGGGCCGAACATATGTAATTTTAAATTCAGCGAAGCAGTAGTTACTTCATTTAAAAAACGTCCATTCGGACGGTTGTAACCAATTTCACCTCTGGTTCCCATCAGGGTTATATCAAAATGTTTGCCCAGGTATGCTGAAACTGAAAGTCCACCCAAACCATAAAACGACATATCACGTTTATACCAATCGTTTCCTAAATCACCTTTGTATTGAGTTGCACCTCCGAATACTCCGATATTCCATTTCTTATCTTCTGTTTGTGCATTCGTTATTAAAGCAAATGCAATGCAGATGGTTAAGAGTACTAATTTTTTCATACAGTATTTATTAAGTTAATGAATTGCAAAGATGACCGCTTTGGTTTCCTGATATATTACACAATTAGAGGAAAGAGTTGCAAGATTCTCACATGGCTATGCAGTGGATGTGTGGGGTATACTTTATTCCGCATGAACTGAAAACAGTTCAGGTAAGCTGTAATTATTTGCTGCAGCTAAAGATGATACTTATGTATTTGGTTTTTTACAAATTGTTGTAACCATGTAATGCTTTCTTCTTTTTTTTGGTTTCTCCTGCTCATGGAAAAAAAGAAACGTGCTGATGAGTTTAATCATTGTAAGTAGTTTAGCTGGTTATAAAATGAAAGCAGAAGAAATAAAATGAACTGTTTTTATTGCCCTGAAAAACAACCGGTCATTTTTTATTTTTCACAGGAATAATAAAAACAGGAATGGCTGTATGATGTAACACTTTCGCCGTAACACTACCCATAATAACCTCTTCCAGCCATTTCCTGCTATGCGATCCCATCACAATTAAATCAGCATGTATTTTTTTTGCCGCCAGCAGTATTGATTCAGCAACATCGCCTTCCTCAACCATTGTTTGAATAGATGCACTATTCAGCCGGTCTTTTGTTTCCGTGAGAAAATTTTGCGATGCTTTTTTTAAGCCATCTTCAATATCGAGCTGCATTAAATCAATATCTGAATAACTGCCAAACCCCATAATAGGAGAATAGGCAGTAGAAGAATAATACACCGGATCGGTTACCACATGCAGTAATACCACTTCGGCTTTCATTGATTTTGCGAGTGCATAACCCTCCTCCGCAATTTGCTGTGCAGTGGAAAAGTAATCAAGTGCAATTAAAATTTTCTTCATGCGGGCTCTTTTATAAAAGCGTTTTTACAAATGATATTGTTTCACCGGTATCCGGCACCTGTATTCATTCTCCCTGTTCTTCTTCCAGGTTTGTATGATTATCGCCTCCTACACTGTAATAGTTATTTTCTTCATCTTCACTGCCAATCAGTTCATCGTCATCATCCAGTTCAGATCCGGGAATATCCAGGTCATCACCAATGCTGGCTTCCGTGAACTCATTTTCAGAAACAACACCCTTTTTATCATTGGGGTTGTAAGTTTTTTCAGCAGCAAAATATTCGGGATCAATTTCTTCTTCCCGTTGCAATTGATTATAGATGTCTTCATTAACAGGGTAAAGAGGAAATTCAGATTCACCCGTTTTTTCGTTGTCACTGTTCTGCTCTGCCGGCAGATGGACGTTGTGTGTTTTAGTACTCATAATCAAGATATTTTAGAACAGTAAGTTGAGAATGTTTTACACGAAAACCGTTACACAATTCGGAAAAACAATTGCATGATTCACACATGGGGGAGTAAGGCGGAGGCAGAGGCAAAGAGGGGAAGGCAGAGGCAACAAGGCAAAGAGGGAAGAGAAAGGCAAGGAGGGAAATGCAAAGGCAAAGAGGCAGAGGCAGAGGCAAGGAGGAAAGGCAAAGACAGGAGATTATATTCTTATCAGTTAACTCTAAGCGAAATTGATATGAGAAGAATGGAAGAAGCTGTTCTTATGCCGGTATATAAATATCAAACTGTGCACCCTTATTTAATTCGCCGGTTGCAACGATGATACCATTATGATTCTCCACTATTTTTTTTACAATAGCAAGCCCTATGCCGGTGCCTTCATATACTTCTTTACTGTGCAGTTTTTGAAACACGCCAAAAATGCGTTCACTGAAATGCGGTTCAAAGCCAATACCATTATCTGAAACGGTGATATGACAATAGTTTTTTTCAGGAGAAAGATTGAGCTTGCTTAATTTGCTTCCTTTTATAATGCTGCTGTTTATAATGATATGTGATGGCCTGTCAGGATGTGAAAACTTAAGTGCATTACTCACCAGATTGTACATAAGCTGATGAAACTGAAACGAAATAATGTTAACGGGACAAATTTCTCTTACATCAATGGTTGCTTGTTTTTCCAGGATCGTATCTCTCAGTTCATTTTTTGTTTCTTCTATAATCTTGTTCAGGTCGGTATATTCAAATTTATGGTCAGTTGTGTTAATACGGGAGAAAGCCAGCAGGTCATCTATCAATTGCTGCATTCGGCCGGCGGCCAGCTGCATACGCTGAAAATTATATTTCCCTTTTTCCGACAGATTTTTATTTTCATTTTCAAGAATGATGGTAACAAAGGTTTGTATTTTTCGCAAAGGTTCCTGCAGATCATGACTGGAGATATAAGTAAATGCCAGTAATTCTTTATTGGCAATCACCAATTCAGCTGCCCTTTTTTCTTTTTCTTCATTTTGGAAAGCAAGTTCTTTATTGGCAATGATCAATTCAGCTGCCCTTTTTTCTTTTTCTTCGTTTTGAAAAGCAAGTTCTTTATTAGCAATGATCAGTTCGGCTGCACGTTTTTCTTTTTCATCATTCTGGAAAGCAAGCTCTTTGTTAGCAATGATTAATTCGGCAGCCCGTTTTTCTTTCTCATCGTTCTGAAAAGCAAGCTCGTTATTAGCAATGATTAATTCAGCCGCCCTTTTTTCTTTTTCTTCGTTTTGAAATACAAGCTCTTTATAGGCAATGCTTAACTCAGCCGCCCTTTTTTCTTTTTCTTCGTTTTGAAATACAAGCTCCTTGTTAGCAATATTCAATTCAGCCGCTCTTTTTTCTTTCTCATCATTCTGAAAAGCAAGTTCATTGTTAGCAATGATTAATTCGGCTGCCCTTTTTTCTTTTTCATCATTCTGGAAAGCAAGTTCATTGTTAGCAATGATTAATTCGGCTGCCCTTTTTTCTTTTTCTTCATTTTGAAATACGAGCTCTTTATAAGCAATGCTTAACTCAGCCGCTCTTTTTTCTTTTTCATCGTTCTGAAAAGCAAGCTCTTTATAGGCAATGCTTAACTCAGCTGCCCTTTTTTCTTTCTCATCATTCTGGAAAGCAAGTTCATTGTTAGCAATGATTAATTCGGCTGCCCTTTTTTCTTTTTCTTCGTTTTGAAATACGAGCTCTTTGTAAGCAATGCTTAACTCAGCTGCTCTTTTTTCTTTTTCGTCGTTCTGAAAAGCAAGCTCTTTGTTGGCAATGATTAATTCGGCTGCCCTTTTTTCCTTCTCATCGTTCTGAAAAGCAAGTTCTTTATTAGCAATAATTAATTCAGCTGCCCTTTTTTCTTTTTCTTCATTTTGAAATAAAAGCTCCTTATTGGCAATGCTTAACTCAGCCGCCCTTTTTTCTTTTTCTTCATTTTGAAACACGAGCTCCTTATTGGCAACGATCAGTTCCGCCGCACGTTTTCCCTTTTCTTTCGTTTGAAAAAGAAGCTCATTATTGGCAATATTTAACTTGTCTTCATTTGTTTCAATGGTTTTGGCCATGTTCATTTTTTTTAAGTTCCTTAAATAACCTCACTGTTTTCCACTGTGAGTACAAAATATTCTTTAGCCGGCTGGGCACTGTTTTTTTTCATAATCAGTGTAAGCGTATGAAGTATTATTTTTTTAAACAAAGGAAATTGAGATGGTTTCCTGATAAAATACTGTGCTCCTTTTTCGTACAGCAAATTCACAACTTCCTGCTCAAGCGAAGTAGAAAAAACAACCACAGGGAGTTCTTTCAGTTTTTGAGTCAGTTTTATTTCAGCCAGGCATTCAAACCCGTTTTTCCGGGGCATATTCAAATCGAGAAAAAGGATATCAGGAAGCCGGAGTGTTTCGTTATTTAGTAAATCCATGAGCTCTTCTCCGTCGTGTACGGCTGTAAAGTTGGCAGAAGGAATTAATTCTGCAATCGCTTCAGCAAAAAAAAGACAATCATCTGTGTCGTCGTCTGCGAGCAGAATTGTAAGCTGATGCAGGTTCATGCGTTGAGGATATACTTTATTTTCCCATTCGAAAAAATATTTTCAGCCGCCAGGGGTAAGGCATGGTTAATCACCTGTACCAGCTGTGCAAAATTGCTGGGCTTACGGATATATACATCTGCCCCTGTTTTGAAAAGGATGCTGATTTTATCGTGTGCGTTTGAAGTTGAAAACATAACAACCGGAAGATCTTTCAGTCGTTCATGATGTTTTATTTCCGATAAACATTCAAACCCGTTTTTGCGTGGCATATTGATGTCAAGAAAAAGTATATGGGGAAGATGTTCTATATTTTCTGTCAGGTAATCCATCAGTTCAACTCCATCACTCACAATTTT
>JANOIQ010000073.1:0-7724 GCA_031407835.1 Chitinophagaceae bacterium | reverse complement strand
GCCAGCTTTGATTTGCAGAATGTGGATACATTAGTTCATTTCTACAAGGTTCCATCGCAGCTGGATCTATTTTACAGAATTGCCACAAAGAGCATTGAACTGAAGGATATTAAAGATCTCCACATGCATGGTGATAAACTGGAATTACCCAAGCCGGTAAAACCAATCATGGATCACAAGCCGGATTATGATCCGCATAAACCCATTTCACCCAAAGATTCTGAGCTCATCATTTTTGGAGAAAGCAGCGACAGGATTGTTTATACTCTTGCCAATTGCTGCAAACCTATTCCCGGCGATGATGTGTTTGGCTTTGTATCAACCGGTAAGGGTTTGATCATTCACCGTACAAATTGCCCCAATGCAGCAAGATTGCTATCGAATTTTGGGCACAGGGTAGTTAAAACAAAATGGGCCAAGCACAATGAAATTTCTTTCCTTACCGGTATTAAGATCATTGGAGTGGATGATGTGGGCGTGGTAAGTAAGATCACCAGTCTTATCAGCGAGATGAGGTTGAACATTAGTGCCATCACTATTGAAGCCAAGGAAGGTGTGTTTGAAGGAAACATTAAAATCTTTGTACACGACAAAGATGAACTTGATGAAATGGTAGCCCGTTTGTACAAATTACCCGGCATCCAGACAGTAGAACGGTATGATACCGAGCAGTAGTTTTCCCCAACTTGATTTTTATTTCGTCTTCCCTTTCTGTTTCTCTTATTTTTGCGCCTTCAAATACCCCCTCAAATTATTTTATGGTTGATGTAATTCTGGGCCTCCAATGGGGCGACGAAGGAAAAGGAAAGATTGTTGATTTTTTTGCTCCCAATTATGATGTGATTGCCCGCTTCCAGGGCGGACCAAATGCAGGACATACTTTATATGTGAAAGGTGAAAAAGTAGTGCTGCATCAAATTCCCAGTGGAATTTTTCATGATGGCATTGTAAACCTGATCGGCAATGGTGTGGTACTCGATCCTGTTACATTGAAAAGAGAATGCGACAAAGTTGCTTCCATGGGAGTGGATGTAAAGAAAAATTTATTCATTGCGGAACGCACCAACTTAATCATTCCAACACACCGTGCATTAGATAAAGCAGCAGAACTTGCAAAGGGAGATGAAAAAATTGGTTCTACTTTAAAAGGAATTGGTCCGGCATATATGGATAAAACAGGCCGCAATGCATTACGTGTTGGTGATTTGCTCGATCCTGAATTTAATGTACTGTACAATAAGCTTCGTGCAAAGCATCAGCAACTGCTCGACAATTATAATTTTACAGAAGATATCAGTGAGTGGGAAAAAGAATTTTTTGAAAGCATTGAATTTCTGAAACAGCTGAATATTGTTAATGGTGAGTATTTTATCAACAATAAAATTGCTGAAGGTAAACGTGTGTTAGCTGAAGGTGCACAGGGCAGCATGCTCGATGTAGATTTCGGAACCTTTCCTTTTGTAACATCATCCAATACCATTTCAGCAGGTGTTAGTACGGGCCTTGGTGTTGCTCCTAATAAAATTGGTGAAGTAATTGGTATTACGAAAGCTTATTGCACAAGAGTTGGAAGCGGTCCTTTCCCTACAGAATTGTTTGATGCTACCGGTGATGAATTGCGTAAGATTGGAAATGAATTTGGTGCAACAACAGGTCGCCCACGCCGTTGCGGCTGGATTGATCTTGTGGCGTTAAAGTTTGCCTGTATGATCAACGGCGTTACACAAATTGTGATGACAAAGGCAGATGTGCTGGATAGTTTTACTGATCTTGAAGTTTGTACTTCTTACCTTATTGAGGGAAAAGAAACAAAAGAGATTCCTTTCCAGATCAGTAAAGTTAAAATCGACCCGGTATACAAAGCTTTTAAGGGCTGGAGTAAACCCATTGTAGATTGTAAAGCATGGAATGATTTTCCTGAACAGATGAATTCTTATCTTACTTTTATTAACGAATATCTGGGGGTTGAAGTGAAATATGTTTCCAATGGCCCTGGAAGAGAGCAGATCATTTTTCAATAAGGGAAAATGTTTAGAAAAAAAGTATTGAAAAAGTTTGGCTAATTCAAAAACCCGTTTAAATTTTACAGCATAATCGTTGTTTAAAAATGGCAAAGTCAATTAAGAAAACCGAAGACAAATCAACTCACAAATCCGAGCAGGTAAATAAGCCTGATACTAAATCCAAAAAAAATCAGGAAGAGGATGATGATGACGATGATGACCTGGAAGTGGATGAAGAACCCGTTGTAAAAAAGGGCGGCAAAGCAGTTGCATCAAAAGGCAAGGGTAAAGCTGATGATGATGACGATGAGGCAGATGCAGATGAGGAAGATGATGACTGGAATAAAGGTGAAGAGGGCGATGATTATGATCCCGACTTTGAGGAGTTTGATATACCCAAGTCAAAAGGCAAGAGTACTACGGGTGGTAAAAAGAAACCCGCAGAAGAGGAAGATGATTTTAAAGTGGATGATGATTTCAAAGAGTTTGATGTAATAGGCGGCGGTGATGATTTTGATGATGACGACGATGATTTTTAAAAAACCAAGTGAAAAGAAGCTTTCAATCTTTTTCAATAACAGATCTGTCTGAAACAAAAAGTCAAATGTTGAGCTGGTGTAACCGGTTCAACATTTGTGCTTTTCTGGATAACCATCGTTACCAGTTGCCCGGCCATACTTATGAATGCCTGGTTGGTTGTGGTGCTGTTGCATCTGTTACAGCCAATGCAGGAACTGCCTTGCATGCATTACAACTATTTCTTGATCAGCAAAACGACTGGTGCCTTGGTCATTTGGGTTACGACCTGAAAAATGAAACAGAGCAGTTACAATCGGCACATGCTGATCAAATTGGTTTTGCTGATCTGTTTTTCTTTGTTCCCGAATATGTGTTTCAACTGAGCGAAAAAGAAATGAGCATCGGTTCATTAAAAAATGATCAGGCAGAAGTGTTTCAGCAAATCAAAAGGCATTCAATTGTAACTGCTGCTCAGAAGAGTGAATTGCAGATTAAAGAACGTGTATCAAAAGAAGATTATCTCAACAGCATTCAATCTATCCGTCAGCATATTCTTCGAGGCGATTGTTATGAACTGAATTACTGCATGGAATTTTTTGCAGAGGATGCAATGATTGATCCGGTGCAGGTGTATCAATCACTCACAACTATTTCACCCAATCCATTTGCAGCTTTTTACAAAGTGGATAACAGCTTCCTGTTATGTGCAAGCCCTGAACGTTTTTTACGTAAGCAGGGAAATCAGTTACTGTCGCAACCCATTAAAGGAACATTAAAGAGAGACAGAACAGATACAGCTGAAGATGAGGTGCTGAAAAATCAATTATACAGAAGTGAAAAAGACCGGAGTGAAAATGTGATGGTAGTTGACCTGGTACGAAATGATCTCAGCCGTGTGTGCAAAGAAGGAACTGTGAAAGTGGATGAACTATTCGGTGTCTATTCATTTCCACAGGTGCATCAAATGATTTCAACTATAAGCGGAGAAATAAAAGATGAATTTGCATTTACTGATGTTATCCGTGCCACATTCCCGATGGGAAGCATGACGGGTGCCCCTAAGCGAAAAGTACTGCAGCTCATCAATCAATATGAACAAACAAGACGTGGAATTTTCTCCGGTGCTGTTGGGTATATAGCTCCCAATGGCGATTTTGATTTTAATGTAGTGATCAGAAGTATTTTGTACAATGCATCCACTAATTATCTTTCTTACCTTGTTGGAAGTGGTGTTACGTTTTACAGTGATGCGGAGAAAGAATATGAGGAATGTTTGTTGAAAGCGGATGCGATAAGAAGGGTATTATCCTGAATGATTTTTTTGTTGGTTAAGAGAGTATTAGGGAGCAAGAAAAAAGTAGGGCATTATATTATTCTATGATTTCTTTCCAAAAATCGCTAACGCTTTTTTCTATGTTGATATTATGATTGGGGTTGTTGAATTTAAATTCTTTCAAAGTTGGCAATGCTTTGATAACAGTTGAAATAAATCCCTGAGTAACCGAATACCTATTTATTGCCTTCGTTGAAATTTTCTCAACAAGTAAATTTGAAATTACTTCTGAAGGTTTTCGTACCTCATTATTCACTATAGAAGTATATAAACTATAATTTTTATAATCATTTATCATATTTAGCTTCTCCATTTCATCGTTTGAATCGATGAGAAAACTAAGAGCCCCTTCGTAATTTCCTTTAAAAATAATTCTTGCAATAAAAGTGTCAATTAAGATAGATTGCTTGGTCTTAGATTTGTGAGAAACGAAATTCTTTTCAAAGAGCTTGGCTTTTTCTTTATTACCTAAGTCACCATCAATTACGAAAAGTATGCAAAAAAGAGATTTGCCAACCTCCTCTATCGAAAGCTGATATAGACAATAAGAACGTGATAGTTTATTATTTTGTTTAAGCAAGGCTGCTTCATCTAAAAGCTCTTTAGCATTTTCTAAGCTTTTTTCAGCCGTATTTACAAGTAGATTTTGATTAAGTTTCATAGCATTTAATCAGTGTTGAAAACAAAACTTATAATTCAATTTTGAGTTTCGAATGTTTATCTAAAACTTAATTTCTTGGGATGATTGTGGAGTGTTTTCTTTCAATATTTCTTTTTGGTTTTTCTTTTTGTTGTTAATCGCCTCGTTTTGGGATATTTTTTTTCCTACTAATACTGCCAATAAAGAAATCGTTATTATTAAAAAGCTAACAAGAAATAATTTATATCTTCTGTTAGAAGGTGTTTTGTGGGAAGCTAATCTTTGTATCAAAAAAGCATCGTATACTTTTCTTTTTTCATTGTTTGATAAAGTTTTGTAGGCATCATAGATCTCAATAATAGAAGCATTAGCTTGTGATTTATCCCAATTTGTATCGGGATGATTCTTTTTTACTCGGTTACGATAGGCAGATTTTATTTCATGCTCATTAGCAGAATAATCTACTCCTAGAATTTTATAGTAGTCTTTAGGCAATTTAATATGGACGCTGGTTTTACTATCTATTGATTAAATTCTTTTTCACTTATTTCGGTGGATTTAAATTTTGTTCCTGTACCTGTTGCAGTTTTTAAACTTAGTCGATACGACGGAACACTATAACCTTTTTCGGTTGGTATTTTGTAATAGTCAAGAATTTCAACGCCTTTCTCATAACTCGCTTTATTTTTGAATTGACCAATACATTTTCCATTTACTATTCCTTGTGCCCAGACATTGCCATAGGCAAGTTTCAAGTAATACTTACCTTCTGGTATGTTAGCGATTGAAAAAGATTCCGAATTTTTCACAAATGCTATTCGTATGCAGTTGTCGTTTTGATATAGTGTTTCAGAAACTTTAAATAATTTTACGACCACATCTAAACCACTATTGTTAAGAATGCTTAAATAGTTATTCAAAGAATAATTATACGAGGGAATTATGTTTTCGCAATTTGGGTCGTCGCCGGTGACTAATTTTTTTTCAGAAAGGGCAGGCTCTTTATCGACAACATTATCCTTAGTGAACGGATTGATTTTTGATCTTAAGGGCACGTAAGCTGGCTTATACCCAGATGTAGTGGGTTTTAAAGGATTTTCTTCCTGCTTTACATTTTCTTCTTTTTGACCAAAGAAAGCTGATATATGATCTTTACCTAATTTGGCGTTGTTCTCTATAATCAGTTTCTCGTGAGCATTATATTCTAATGTCTCAATTGTTAGCTCGCATTTGCAGAATGATGTTGTTTTATCGTAGTATATTTTTTTATTTTGACCAATCCAGTAAAATATTGTATCGAAATTTTTAATTTCAATTTTTTGTTTTCCAAATGATTCGACAAGAATTGGTATGATTTTATTTTTTAAAATTGTTTCGTTATCGAATAGTAGTTTAATTTTTTCAAGTTTATTATCAAGATAAAAGAGTTGAATCCACAAATTTTCATTTGCAAATTTTCTGTGCGTAATTAAGGCTGATTTTATTTTTGGGGCTATTTCACTGATTAGGCCTTTTTTAATATTGATTTTTTGAGCGTCAAAGTTTTCATTAATAACAAACTCTTCGAATCCTACAACCTTATCCAGATTGGACTGAGCAAATGAAATTTTGCATATAATGGTGAGAAGTACTACGAAGGTTATTTTAATTGCTTTTACTTTCATGTTATCTCATCTAAAAATATTTATCATTTTTCATCAAACCTTTTCTCCAATAATACGATCTGCTCATCCTTCTCCTTCAACAACGCAGTATATAATTTTATGTTTTCTTCAACACCTTCCATCCATTTTTATGGGGATTAATATTAAATGTTCTATAGTTCCCAATATATGCAGCTTATAGAAAGTACTTGAAATTACTTTAAGTATGGTTTCTTCATCAAAATTCAGAATTGCTTCAACAGGAACTTTCAACGCTTTCGCCATATATTCCAATATACTAATTTCAATTTAACCCTTTGCGTCAAGTAAAGAGTTTTCTTTTGATTCCAATCATCACCCAATTATTTAGCAAGCACTTCTTGCGTAATACCCAGCATTTTCAGGAAATTTTTCACACCAACCCCCCAACGTATTGTTTTACCAGTTGATGTGTTCATTAAACAAATATAAGTTCCAGGTATCATAAAAGAAAGGAAAATTGCCTTATTCACTTTTAACATGCGGATAGTCGGCTGCGCCAGACATCGCCTGTGAAGATTCGATTGGGAAACTTGATCCTGAAGAAAAATTTTGATTTTAATGTAGTGATCAGGAGTATTTTGTACAATGCATCCACTAATTATCTTACCTACCTTGTTGGAAGTGGTGTTACGTTTTACAGTGATGCGGAGAAAGAGTATGAGGAATGTTTATGGAAAGCGAGTGCGATCAAAAATGTTTTGGGTTAACTCTTCTTCTTCGTCACAGGTTTCTTCTTCATCTCCGGTAATTCAGAAACTTTGGGATAAATATCTTTCATGCCCTGCTCTCCATAAAAGCGCATGAGCAGTTGCACACTTTCACTTAAAATATTATACCGGTTAGTATTGAACACCTGCATTTTTTCTTTTGGCAGGCGAAGATCAAAAGTATTATTGCCGGCCAGTACTGCATCAAAGTTGGGATTGAGCTGATTGAAATACATTAAATCAATCATCAGGTCTTTTGCCATTACAACGGAACTGTATTTTCCTGCAATGGTTTGTACATCAATATTGGGATCTGTTTTTTCAGGAGCAAACTCTGCGGGTTTATTTTGTTGACCGTTATTCACTGAAGTTGTTATACCCCCTTTTCCTTCCATTATATAATGAGTGGCAATGAATTTTTTTACATGGGTTCTGCTTTCTGCAGGAAGATAGTATTGAAGCTTCCAGAAATCACGGCTGCCACTTTTTTTAATAGCACTGTACACACGGCCGGGTCCGCCATTGTAAGCTGCAATCACCAGCAGCCAGTCATTTAAATCTTTATAGAGGTAAGTAAGATATCTTGCTGCCGCATGTGTGCTGCGGAAATAATCAGTACGTTCATCCACCCATCCGTTCACCATCAATCCGTATTCTTTAGCAGTATACGGCATAAACTGCCAGGGGCCTCTTGCCCCAACCCAGCTTGTTGCACCTGTACTTAAACCCGATTCGATCACCGCAAGATATTTTAACTCATGCGGCAATCCGTATTGCATGAGTACATTATCAATCAATGTAAAATAAGGAACGCCCCAGCTTTTCATTTTCGTCAAA
>JANOIQ010000072.1:0-8854 GCA_031407835.1 Chitinophagaceae bacterium | reverse complement strand
ATAAGGATAAGTGAGCACCGGCACTGCCTCCAAGCAATGCAAACCTGTTTGATATTTTATATTCACTGCGTTTACTGTTAATGAACTCAATACATTTCTTTACATCTTCTTCCTGGGCAGGAAAAAGATTTTGTCCATTCAGAGCCAAACGATAAGTAATATTAAAGATGGCATACTGAGGCATACGCTTCCATAAAGTATCAACAAAGGGAGTAAAATCAGCTTTATCACCACTGCTCCAGCCTCCACCATGAATCATTATAATAACAGGTGTAGTAGCTTCTGTTCTGTTAGCTGGCAGATATATATCCATGATATTCCTGGGATCAGTTCCGTAACTGATATTCAGTTTCGTTAAAGATGGAATAACTGCTTTCTCTTTTTTTTTGCATGAAACAAGAAGGAATACAAACAAGAGTGAAAAGAAAATGGATCGCAGCATGGAGGTTTCTTTGATATAAAGAAACGAAAATTAATGAGATGAATTGTGTGAAAAAAAATCAATTGTTCCTTGTGGAATGAACATCATCACGCTTTTTCTCCCCAAACAAATGGGCATGCTGTTTCAGCAGTCGAAAGGTCATGGAAATATGAGCACCCAGAATCAATCCATAGAATAGAAAAAATAAAAGAAACGCTTGCATAAACTTCAACGCTAATGCGACAGTTAAGGGTGATTTCCGGGGTTGCTTTGACGCCATATCTTTTGCAACCTCATTTATCGTGGATGGGTTACTTAGCTGTGAAATCGAAAAATAAATAAGCATCATAACAAATACAAGCGCTAAATAGGCATTCACATTTATCAAGTCTTTCATTTTCGGTTTCAGCTGCTGATTGCCATCGATACCATTAAGCATAAAAAAGAAACTTGTGAAACTGTATATGACTACTGCAACCATTACAAATACATTGAGCAATACTTCCGGGCTACTTAAGCCAATAAGTAATCCAAGTAAGGAAGCAATGCCAAGAAGTGCAGCGATAGCAATAAGAAAGTAAGAGAAGATGCGATAAAGCACTAATGATTTCATAAAATACATTCTGTTTATTTGTCAGACAACCTGAGTTGCCAGACACGTTATTTCAAATCCAGCTTTATCTGTAATTCATCAAATTGTTTTGCATCAATTGTACTTGGTGCATCCAGCATTACATCTCTTCCTGAATTGTTTTTCGGGAAGGCAATAAAGTCACGGATGCTTTCACTGCCGCCAAGGATAGCACACAAACGATCGAACCCGAATGCAATGCCACCATGCGGCGGTGCACCATATTCAAATGCCCCCAGCAAGAAGCCAAACTTGTGTTGCTGTTCTTCTGCATCCATTCCCAATGCTGCAAACATTTTCTCCTGCAGTTCACGCTGGTAAATACGGATAGAACCACCGCCGATTTCATTACCATTCAGCACCATATCATATGCATTGGCTTTGATGCTGGCATAGGGATGCTTCAGGTATTCAGAGGCATTTTCAATGACTGGATTGTTATTGATCATGGTTGCAATCTGATCGGGCTTGGGACTTGTAAACGGATGATGCCTTGCCACCCAACGGTTATCCTCTTCTGCATATTCAAACAACGGAAAGTCGAGTACCCATAATAATTTAAAATCACCGGCTTTGCGCATACCCAATTTATCGGCCATGTACATACGCAGATCGCTGATAGCTTTACGGGTACGTTCTTCAGCACCTGCAAGAATTAAAATCAAGTCACCGGCTTTTGCATTGGATGCTTCAGCAATCGCTTTTAATTTTTCTTCGCTGTAAAATTTATCTACACTGCTTTTAAAAGTCCCGTCAGCATTAACTTTTACAAACACCAATCCCTTCATTCCAATTTGTGGACGTTTCACCCATTCTGTTAATTCATCTGTTTGCTTCCGTGTATATTCACTGCAACCTGGAACTGCTATTGCAACAACAGTTTCGGCATCGTTAAATACAGCAAAGTCACTTGCCAGTGCAGGGTGTTCAGAAGCCCCTCCTTTGGAGGGGTTTGGGGAGGCCTTTGTTGGAAATGTATGTACAGGAAATTTTAAATTACATATCTTTAAGTCAAAGCGTATATCAGGTTTATCGTTTCCGTATTGCCACATGGCTTCTTCCCATGTCATTCGTTCAACAACTTCTGTATAATCAATATTTTTTACGTCTTTAAAAATGGCTTTCACCATTCCTTCAAACATATTGAGAATATCTTCCTGCTCAACAAATGCCATTTCACAATCGATCTGTGTAAACTCAGGCTGACGGTCGGCACGCAGATCTTCATCACGGAAACATTTTACAATCTGGTAATAACGATCGTAACCACTCACCATCAGCAACTGTTTAAAGGTTTGCGGGCTTTGTGGTAATGCATAAAATTGTCCCGGATTCATTCTGGATGGAACAACAAAATCTCTTGCACCTTCAGGAGTTGATTTAATTAAGAACGGCGTTTCAATATCCATGAACCCGTTATTGTGCAGATAATTTCTTGCTGCACGGTTTAATGCATAACGCAGTTCGATATTTCTTTTCACTGCATTGCGGCGAAGATCAAGAAAACGGTATTTCATTCTTACATCATCACCACCATCTGTATCATCCTGAATAGTGAAAGGAGGAACAGCAGATTTATTTAATACTTTAAATGATTGCACCAGTATTTCAATATCGCCTGTAACAATGTTTGAATTTTTATTACTGCGTTCATTTACTTTTCCTGTAACCTGCAACACAAACTCACGGCCAAGTTGATTTTCATCCAGCACTTTATTCAGCTCTTCACCAAATAATAGTTGAGTAATACCATAACGGTCACGCAAATCAACGAAAGTGATGCTTCCAAACTTTCTTATGGTTTGCACCCAACCAGCTAATGTTACGGTGTTGCCGGCATGATTACTTCTTAATTCACCACAGGTATGAGAACGGTACATAATATAGTTTAAAGTTGAAGGTTGAAGGCTGAAAGTTCTGAACATGAAACTTTAAACATTCAACATGAAACAGTTTGCTAAGGAGCGCAAAGATAATTATTGAGAGCCAACCAACTGAGATGGAAGTAAACTGTTTTCTGCCTGTTTTGATAATTCAACTCCCCTTTTCACACATCTTCATCCCGCTAAATCATTTTTCCCTGAATCTGCCCTTGGTGAAATAGAGATAATAATAAACCGCAAGAATAAGAAGCCCGATAGAAAAAGGTATCAATGCCATATGCCTCAAACCATATATGCCCTCATCCAATCCATAAAACTCTCCGATCATCCAGGTGCAGTTAGCAATGATCCAGAAAACAACAGCAAGGTTGTGCATGACTTCTGAAAACATCTTTCTTGTTTGCCAGGTAATAATCAACGCTGCCAGCATGGTTGGAACAATCATAATCAGTGCCGGTATAAGCAGGTTCAGTGCCCAACAGGCATCTTTAATCAGCCAGAAAAGAATGTGCAGATTTTCAATACGGCGAAACTTTGCCGGAATGGAATAGTTGTCTTTATCACTCATGTTTACGTGCAGTTAGTGAAGTAATACAGCAGTTGCCGGGAACGGGTAAATATAATAAGAAATAAAAAATGGCGGATCGAAAACCGATCCGCCATTCAATTATTTGTAACGATACGTTTAGCTGAACATTTCTTTCACCCTTTCAAAAAAACCTTTGTCTCCTTTCTCAGGTTTTGGATGAAAATTCTGGCTCTCCTGCATTTTTTCCAGCATTGCTTTTTCTTCTGAACTTAAGTGCTGCGGTGTCCAGATGTTCACATAAATCAACTGATCACCTTTTTCGTAGCTCTGCAATGCAGGAAATCCTTTTCCTTTCAGCCGAAAAACTTTTCCGCTTTGAGTACCCGGTGGTATTTTGATTTTTGCACGGCCATCAATGGTTGGCACTTCGGCTTGTATTCCAAATGCCGCATCAGGAAATGAAATGTGCAGATCATACGCCACATTCAATCCATCACGATGCAAATGTGGGTGTGCTTCTTCTTCAATCAACACAATTAAATCGCCGGGAGCGCCACCACGTTCACCCATATTCCCTTTCCCTGAAACGCTTAACTGCATTCCTTCCTGTACACCTGCAGGTATATCAATAGATATATTTTCTTCGCCGTAAACTCTGCCTTCTCCTTTACAGGCTGTACACTTATTGGCAATAGTTGTTCCTTCTCCATTACAGGTAGGACAGGTTGTTACCGTCTGCATTTGTCCAAGAAACGTATTCTGCACTCTTCTTACCTGGCCACTGCCGCCGCATGTACCACAGGTTTGCATACTGCTTTTATCTTTTGCACCACTGCCACTACAGGTAGTACAACTCACATATTTTTTTACTTTGATTGTTTTGCTTGCACCTTTGGCAATTTCTTCGTAATTCATTTTAATACGAACACGAAGATTGCTGCCTCTTACACCTCTCGATCTTCCACCGCCACCACCTCTGCGTTGTCCACCGCCACCACCAAAGAAACTTCCGAAAGGACTGTCATCACCAAAAATATCACCGAATTGGTTGAAGATATCATCCATGTTCATGTTATGACCGCCGCCAAATCCACCACGGCCATTACCGCTAACACCCGCATGTCCATAACGATCATACTGCGATTTCTTATCTGCATCACTTAATATTTCATAAGCTTCTGCAGCTTCTTTGAATTTTTCTTCCGCTTCTTTATTACCAGGGTTACGGTCGGGGTGAAATTGCATAGCTACCTTACGGTAAGCTTTTTTAATTTCTTCCGCAGATGCAGATTTACTTACTCCCAATATTTCGTAAAAGTCTCTTTTGGTTGACATGTGTAGCTAATAGCTTTTAGCTGCAAGCTTTTAGTAAAAACGCAAACCAGCCTGCAGCTTATGGTTTACGGCAAATAGCTTTTACTTTCCTACTACCACTTTCGCAAAGCGGATGATTTTATCGTTGAGCAAATATCCTTTTTCAATTTCATCTACTACTTTTCCAACCATCGTATCATTTGGAGCAGGGATTTCGGTAATGGCTTCGTGTTTATCTGCATCAAATTCCTCACCTTTTGTTTCCATTGCTTTTAAGCCACGGTTTTGCAGAATACTGCGGAGTTTATGAAACACCAGTTTCACTCCTTCCAGTTCTTTGGGGTCAAGTGTTTTTGAAAGCTCGGCTTCTGCACGATCAGCATCATCCACAACTTCCAGCAGGGAAATGATGATATCTTTTCCAGCTGTCTGGATGAGTTCAATCCGTTCTTTGGCATTTCTGCGACGGAAATTATCAAACTCAGCCATGAGGTACAGGTATTTGTTCTTTTCTTCTTCCACCGCTTCTTTCAACTTTTCCAGTTCGGTTTCCTCGGCAATCTGTTCATTGAGGAGATTTGTACCCGCTGCACTTTCGTCGGTACTGAATTCAGAGGTCTTCAGGTCATTGATGTTTTGTTCTGTCATTTCGTTCGTCTTTTGTTCTATTATGCGAAAAATTGTCGGCAAAGGTAAGCTGGACAAGAATATTGCCAATGGGTAAGATGGGACAAATTGTCTTGAAGTTGTGAATTTCGATTGAAAATTGCCCTTGGATTTGATTCAGGCTGTTCAAGGGCTGCAATACAGCACATTCTTTGGCTGTATAGAATTCGTTGCCGCATTTTTACGCCCAGCCTAAATATCTGTATTATGATTTAAACAAATGTAAGAGTGTATTTGGCAGCACTATTGTTTTGTTAAACCTGTTCTGCACTATAGGAATTACGTTCCATTAAAATAACTTGAGGTTTGTTTATATTCAAACAAACTAAAGCTTTAGATCAGTAGTATCATTAATTAAAAAAATGTTTGCAAATGATAGTGGAATTGATCATCGAAATAATAAACCTGCTACTCAAAAGAGTAATGATAAGGCAACATGCAAAGTAGGTTATACGATTTTTTTTCTAAGAGATGTTTAAAGCTTCCATTCGCTATTTTATAACCTTCACACTCCAGCTTTTTGGTGGTGTTTCCATGAAAGCCAAACACATTGAACAGTTGTTTTCATTTTGTGTATCATTTAATATCACACAATTAAATACATCTTCAGGTTTTAAACCATTTCCTGCAAAATCGCAGCTATTCTGTATGCTGAATACATGTTCAAAAGACCGCCCCGCAGTATTTGTCCAGTTCATTCCCTTGTCAAAATAATTACTGTCAATAATTTCAATAATATATTGGCCGCACATCTCGGCTTTCAGCTTTGCTTTAAAAACACCTGTTACCGGAGTTTCTTTTTCACAACTGTTCAGCAAGAAGAATAAGGCGATAACTGTAGAAAAGAATAAAACTTTCATTGGATCATTTTAATATCTTGACCATCGCTTTTATAAAATCGTTGCATGTTAAACAATTTTTACAGATACCTTTGCCGATTATGACAAAAGTAATACTCAACAGGAAAATTTCACCACGTGTTTTAAATGGTCACCCATGGGTGTTTGCAAACGAGGTAAATATGGTGAAAGGTGAAGCTGCAGGTGGCGACATTGTAGATGTGCATATGCATGATGATAAATTCCTTGGCAGAGGTTATTATAATCCTAAATCACAGATACTTGTCCGCATTCTTACAAGAAATAAAGCAGAAGAAATTAATGAAGCTTTCTTTTACAAAAAACTTAGTGAAGCATGGAAACAGCGGCAGCAATTGGGCTATACGGAAAATTGCCGACTGATCTTTGGCGAAGCCGATGGTTTATCGCAGCTGATTATTGATAAGTTCAACGATTATTTTGTGATACAAACACTTGCATTGGGCATTGACCGTTGGAAAGATGCAATCGTAAAAGCCATCCGGGAAATCTTTCAGCCAAAAGGTATTTATGAACGTAATGATGTTCCAATCCGTGAACTGGAAGGTATGGAACAGAAAAAGGGATTCTTAAGCGAGCCCTTCGATACCAGTATCATCATCAATGAAAATGGATTGAAGTTTCATGTGGATATTGCCAATGGACAAAAGACAGGTTACTTTCTTGATCAGCAGGATAACCGCCGGGCCATTCAGCATATTGTAAAAGATGCAGATGTGTTAGGCGCCTTTACTTATACCGGAACATTTGAAATACATGCTGCTCATTACGGAGCAAAAAGCGTACATGGTTTAGATATTTCTGAAAGTGCAATAGCCATGTGCAATAAAAATGCAGAATTGAACGGAGTTGCAGATAAATGCACATTTGAATGTGTTAATGCATTTGATGTATTGAAGAACTGGGTAAAAGAAGGAAGACAATATGATGTGGTAATGCTCGATCCTCCCTCTTTCACCAAATCAAGAGCGAATATTCAGAAAGCCATTGCCGGATATAAAGAAATCAATCTTCGTGGAATGAAACTGGTAAAGCCAGGAGGTTTTTTAGTGACCTCATCCTGCACCAACTTAGTGCAGCCTGATATGTATTTGCAAACTATTCAAATGGCAGCCAATGATGCAAAAAGACAACTGAGACAGGTAACTTTTCAAACTCAAAGCTCAGATCATCCAATCATCTGGGGCTGGGAGAATACACATTATCTCAAGTTTCTGATAGTACAGGTATTTTGAGAAGGATGAATGAAGTAAGATGTAAGATGCAGTTCGCAATTACAAAAAAAAAGAAGTCGTTTTAAGTACGACTGATTAAGCAAACAAATAAAAGAAGGGAATTATTTTACTACCTGAAACTTTCCGCTTTCAACAACCTTTCCGGTACGATCAGTTAACTGAAAGATGTAAACACCACGGAAAAAATCATTGAGACTTACTACAGTGCGGGCAGAGAGATTATTGTTCTCTAAAACTTTCTTACCGATAAAGTTGAATACTTTTAATGAGTAGTTAGAAAGGTTACTGTTATCCTTAAACTCAAAATTAATGAAAGATGAAGCAGGGTTGGGGAAGAAACGAACCTGCTTAATAAAGCCTTCAGAATTATCTGCAGATGACCTGTTAACCTGTGCAGTTGCTGCCGTGGCTATTAAAAGGATACAGGATAATATGGTAAAAAATTTCTTCAACGTAACAAATCTAATTTTATTACCAGTAAGTTACAAGCTTTTTTTCACAATTGTTCAAAATCTACGGACAGTACTTGAAATGACCGCCCGTAGATTTACTGGCAGTTTTTCCTAGTTCATTTTAGCTAAACATTGGTTAATTGCTTCGAAATCAGGTAGGTCGCCGGCTTTTTCCAGCACTTCGGCATACTGCACAACACCCTCTTTATCAATAATGAAAGCGCTTCTTTTCGACACTCCTTTCATTTCGAGTATCCAATCCTGGTAAATTGTGTCATAGGCTATTGAGGTTTCTTTATTGAAATCGCTGAGCAGAGGAAAGTTATAACCCTGCTCCTCTTTATACTTTGCCAGTGTAAAAACAGAATCAACAGAAATGCCCAGAACCTCTGCACTTGCATTACTGTAACGGGCAATATCATCTCTTACGGCGCAAAGTTCCTTTGTACATGTACTTGTAAATGCCTGCGGAAAGAAAAGCAATAAGAGCTTTTTTCCTTTTAACTCACTAAGTGTTACTTTCTTTTTATCTGTTCCAAATAAAGAAAAATCCGGAGCCAATTGCCCAACCTGAATACTCATACTTACTATTTTTTATTGATTGATTGATTAAGAACAAACCAATTCCAAAAAGGTTATACTAAAAAAAAATCTAATAAAACCCGGAGGATTTACACTGGTAAAATATTTTGGCTTTTATTGTTTTTGATTTTATCAGGTACAGCAGCAATAATTTCCTGCTTCAGTGCTTCTTTTAATCTCTTCTTCATAAAATCCCTGTGTACAACCATACTCACTTCTCTTGATGGTGCCGGGCTTTTGAAATGGCGGATAAGTTGCTTTTG
>JANOIQ010000038.1:0-12020 GCA_031407835.1 Chitinophagaceae bacterium | reverse complement strand
GCTTCACTATTATAAAGAAGGAAGAATTTCATTAGAGAAGATCGCTGAAAAGATGAGTCATGCAGTTGCTGATTGTTTCCAGATTAAAGACCGTGGTTATATCCGGGAAGGTTATCATGCTGACCTGTTGTTGGTTGACCTGGATCAAACCTCAACTGTGAGCAAAGAAAATATTCTTTACAAGTGTGGCTGGAGTCCATTAGAAGGGTTTACATTTCCAGCAAGTATTACCCATACATTTGTAAATGGTCATTTGGTTTATGCAAATGGAGCAATCAATGAATCTCATAAAGTACAACGAATAAAATTCGAAAGGGGATAACGTTGCCACGACCGCAGGTAGAGGTTTTATAAATTTTCGACAGTTAAATTTTAATGAGATGTCTTGTCCCTCGACATGACGTTTGAAAACTTGGAAATAGACAAAGTCACATATTACGATCTCTCCATTCTCAACAACGAAGAAGAATATTCGCTGCTGCACCGGATTAATTTCTGCATAACAGTTGGCGGTAAAGATCGTCTGCAATACATGCTCACACATCCGCATCATAACCTGCAACTGATTGAACAGACGCAGAAAGCATTGCAGCAAATCGGATCAGTTCTTCTTCAGTGGCCGAAAGACATCAGCAACGGAACTATTCTTATGCTGCAGAAATTTTATGGTTACCCGTTTGATAATATCCCTGACAGCTCTTCTCCTATCCCTGCCTTTTTGTATAAAGTGTTTGATGCACATGATTATAATCTTGTGAGGTATACGGTTGGCCATTTCATTGATTTCCTGAAAGGGATGAAACACCTGGAAAAATTGTTATCAGCTGACGATATTTCTCCCCTGATGTTAACTATTGTAACGGAAATCAGGAAACGGTTAAAAGAGGATCTTGTTCAGCAGATGATTGCAACAGAAAAATCAAAGAAACTTTCACCAGCAAAAATGCTTCGGTTTGGCAATTACCTGCGTTATGAATTCAGGCAGAGTGCGGAATTGTTGATCGATTTCTATCACCAGTTAGATGCCTATTACAGCATGGCAAAAGCTGTGGAAAATTTTGATCTGCATTTTCCAAAAATGCAGGAAAGCGATGAGCCGATGATCCAGGCAAAGGGCTTATATCACCTGTTACTGCAAACGCCGGTTGCTTACGACATCACACTCAATCCGCAAACGAACTTTTTGTTTTTAACCGGAGCCAATATGGCCGGCAAAAGTACGTTCATTAAATCAGTGGGATGTGCTGTTTATCTTGCACATGTGGGAATGGGTGTGCCTGCACAAAGCATGCAATTAAGTTTGTTTGATGGATTGCTGAGTAATATCCAAGTGCAGGATAACATCGTGAAAGGCGAAAGCTATTTCTATAATGAAGTACAGCGCATTAAGAATACAGTTTTGAAAATTACCGATGGAAGAAAATGGCTGGTGCTGATTGACGAATTATTTAAAGGAACCAATATACAGGATGCTATGCACTGCAGTACAACTGTAATCAAAGGTTTATTGAAAATAAAAAACTCACTCTTTATTCTCTCAACACATCTTTACGAAATTGGTGAAGAACTGAAAGTATATCCTAACATTAGCTTCCGCTATTTTGAAACCACGGCAACAGATGAACAATTACATTTCAGTTATCAACTGAAAGAAGGCATCAGTAATGACCGGCTCGGTTATTTAATACTGAAGAGAGAGAAGGTGGTGGAAATGCTGGAGAATTTACCCTAAATCCCCGCCTGAACGAAGTTCATTTGGGCAGGCCTGAAAGGACTTTTAAAACAGGTTTACTAAATTTAACTCATCTAAATAATAGCACTTCGTTCTTAATTTCGTATTATGAAAAAATGGCTCCTGCGTATCGGTATATTCTTTGCTGTTGTCCTTGTTGTTTATAATATCTGGGCCTTGATGAACCGTGCAAAGGAACACAAAACAGGATGGAGCAAATTACCCGAATTCAAAACAAGATTTGAATATAGTGAACAAGGTGTTGATTCAGGCAAAGGAAATGTTATTGGCATTCAACCTTATCTCACTGCATTAAACTATTCCACCGCTTTTAATTTTGAGATCTCTCTCCGTTTTTATTTTGAACAGCTGAAACGGGAGAAAAAGTTAACAGATAAGTCAGTTGTGCTGTTACCTGAATATATCGGTACATGGCTTGTTGCTGCTAATGAAAAAGAAAAAATATATCAGCAAACAACCATCAGCGATGCAATGAAGGCCATCGTTTCATCAAACCTGTTTAAATTCTTCTGCAGTTATATTCAGTCGCCCGCTAAAGACAACAGCAAATATGCCATCTTTCACATGAAAGCGAAGCAAATGGCAGAACAGTATCAACAGGTTTTTTCAACGCTTGCAAAGGAATACAATTGCACCATCGTTGCCGGTTCAATTGCATTACCTGATGCATCACTCAATAAAGAAGGAAACATCGTACTAAAAAAAGGCGGTGAAATTTTTAATACATCTGTTGTGTTTGGCAACGACGGAAAGATCATTCCGCCTTTAGTAAAGAAAATTTTTCCGATTGACAGTGAAAAAGAATTTACGCAGTCCGGTAAAAAAGAACAGCAGCCTATCTTTCAAACTAAAACAGGAAAGATGGCCGTTTTGATTTGTGCTGACAGCTGGTACCCCGAAGCCTATGCAACCATTGCGGGTAAAGTTGATTTTGTAGTTGTGCCTTCGCTTGGTGCAGGAACCGACAGCATATGGCTTGCTCCATGGAGCGGATACAATGGATTTAAAGCACCGGCTGATGTGGATACAACTGATTATAAAAAAATTACAGAAGCTGATGCATGGAAAAAATACAGCATGGGTAAACGTGCTGTTCAATCAAATATCCATTACGGGCTGAATGTATTTTTTACAGGAAGCATGTGGGATATGAAGTCCGAAGGAAGGGTGCTGATCCTGAACAATGATTCATTGACGGTGTTACCTGCTGCAAAAGGAAAGGGAAGGATGGTAAGTTTATGGTTGAAGTAGATTCATTAGAATACGAAAGAAGGGAAAAGTGCTAAATACATCATTGATAAAATCAATCTTTATTCGAATCAAAAGCTAACTTTACTATTCAACCAATCTATCTTTAACTGCATGCTCGTTAAAACCTTTGGAAGCGCTGTATACGGAGTGAATGCCATTACCATAACGGTAGAGGTAAATGTTTCGGGAGGGCAGAAGTTTTTCATGGTTGGCTTGCCCGACAGTGCTGTGAAAGAAAGCGAACAGCGGATTGAAAGTGCCTTAAAAACAACCGGTCATTATTTTCCCCGCACTAAAGTAATTGTGAATCTTGCGCCTGCTGATATCCGCAAAACAGGAACCGCTTTTGATCTGCCCATTGCCATTGGCATATTAGGCGCCACCGAACAAATTGAAAACCCTGAACGATTAAGTGAATATGTGATCATGGGTGAATTGAGTTTAGATGGAAGCATTCAACCAATCAAAGGAGCATTGCCTATTGCCATACAGGCACGCAAAGAAAATTTTAAAGGATTGATTGTTCCCAAACAAAATGCAAAGGAAGCAGGGATGGTGAACAACCTGCATGTGTACGGAGTTTCGCACATAACTGAAGTAATCAATTTTTTTAAAGATGAAACCTCGTTACAACCAATCGTCGTTAATGCAAGAGAAGAATTTTTCAACGATCAGTATAATTTTGAATTTGATTTCAGTGATGTAAAAGGACAAAAGAATATTAAACGGGCTTTGGAAATTGCAGCAGCAGGAAGTCATAATGCTATTTTAATCGGCCCACCCGGTGCAGGTAAAACTATGCTGGCAAAACGTTTACCAACCATTCTTCCGCCATTGAGTTTGCAGGAAGCATTGGAAACAACCAAAATTCACAGTGTGGCAGGTAAGCTGCCGGAAAATTCTACGTTGATTTCAAAACGACCATTCCGTTCACCGCATCATACGATCAGCGATGTTGCATTGGTTGGTGGCGGCACCAATCCGCAACCCGGAGAAATTTCATTGGCACATAATGGTGTATTGTTTTTAGATGAATTACCTGAGTTCAAACGAACGGTGCTGGAAGTAATGCGTCAGCCAATGGAAGAAAGAAGAGTAACAATTTCAAGAGCAAAGATCGCTATTGATTTTCCTGCCTCATTCATGTTGATCTCTTCTATGAATCCATGTGGCCGTGTTGCTTTTTTCCACCATTTGGGGAGAAATGGAGGGGTGTGGGGAGGTAAGAGAGGGATATGTTAATTGTATCAGTATCAATTTCAATTCGTTCTGTAATTGTTTCTACAACAGATCTCTTCTCATCAAATGGCAGACCTTTCCAGTTAGTATATAGGTCTTTTGCTTCTTCAATGATAGTCCCGGTTGAAAGGGATTGTATTTTCATGAAATCAATTTCAGCTTCCAGTTCAGGAATCTGACCTTCCATCTGACGAAGCTGTGTTTGGACAGGATTATAAAAGGTAGCAAAATCTTCTTTTGTTAATTCACCTGCTGCTCTCATGTCAATTTTAGATTCAAGTTTTTTGAGTAATCCGGAATGTTCAGATCGGATAGATTTTAGCAGTGTTTCTTTTTCTTGAATTATCGAATTTGACTTTTGTTGCGCTGATGATATATCGGTATCTGATAATAGAAAATCCTTTAACTGTTCATGATAGATATCGTCAATATCAGATACCGCTATTTTTCGTTTACACTTCTTACACTTATAAACTGGCGTTTCTGTATAAACGTACATTTTATTGCCACAGGTACAGCGAACAATACCCGAAAGTAAATGAACAGCACGGGGCCCAACTGTATTTCGTTTTACATGCTGGCTCTGCAAGACTGCGTTGCATTCATTCCAAAGCTCTTCTGAGATGATTGCAGGGCAAGGAAGTTCAATCCATTCTGATTGTGGTTTAACGACCCAATTCTTCCCCTCTCCAAGTGATTTGGTATAGTTTGCCCGTCGAATGCCTTTTGCAGTTGGGTCTTTAATAAGGCGTTCAATTGTTGTATCAGAAAAATGAGAGCCATTCCTGGTGCGGTGTCCTAATTCATTGAGTTCAGATGCTGTTGCTTTCTTTCTTTTTGTTTTCAGGAATACCTCATACAACAGTTTCCGAACTGGAGCCTCTTTTTCATCAACTACCAATTCCTTTCCATCCCATTTATATCCAAATGATGCTTGTCCACCCAATGGCTTTCCCATCATAGCTCTAATAGGAACAGACTTTGCCACTCGGTCTGCAATTTCTTCCCTTTCCCATTGTGCCATTGCAGCGATGATGGTAAAGAACAATCGCCCTGCGGGTGTCGAGGTATCTATTGCTTCTGCGAGTGAGATAAGGTCAGCATCATAGGTTCTAAATATCTCTGATATTTCAAGAAGCTCCTTGGTGTTTCTGGCAAGTCGTGCAAGTTTTGAAAAAATTATCCCAGATATTGTACCCGCCTGTATGTCTTTCAACATACGTTTAGTCTCAGGGTATTCTAATACTGACTTTCCTGACATTGCATCAAGGCGATATACTGTGACCACATTCCACCCTTTCGCTTCAGCATACAATCGTGCACGTTTTTCATGATGCTCGGGGCTTTCGTCTTGTACCTGAAAGTCAGTACTGACACGAATCCAGATGCCAATATTTTTACTTTCTTTCATTTCAATAATGTTTAGTACAATTTACACAAAAAGACCGCAAATAACTAATGTTTTTAGCAATTTTTTTAAAGGCCTCTTCCCTTTAAAAGGAAAGTATAAAAAGTGAAAAGTATTGAGGAACGTTTAGATTCTGAGTTTAACTTTTCGTCTTAATATGTGTTCCTATTTTGAAAACTCATCCTCCACAAATTTTCTAATTTGTTCTGAACTGGAATAATTGATTTATGACCTAAAAAATGAATCCTCTCTTGTTTAGATTTATTACTTGTAGCAGGCCTTATTTCACCTCCGATATAGATCCTTTGTTGCTATTGTTTTCTATTGCTCGGCTGTAACTAATTTTTTTATCTGTCACTCTCTACTCTCTTCTCCTTTTCGTATAACTGTAAATTTTGTTGGCATTAATTCATAATCTTCTCCCGCATCATCCAGTTCCTTTGCCTTTTTTCTAAACTCATCGTTTGCGGTGTTTGTCATTTCTGGAACTTGTGGCATAGGCCTACCTCTTTTTTTGCTCAACCTGCTCCCAGCAGCTGGGTCCAGTGTAGAGTAAGCTACAAAAACATCATTCACATCATCGCTATTTGTTAATTCTAGAATATCTTCTATAAAAGGCTCAAGCATACTACTGAATTGTTTTTTCTTTTCATCACTGGCATAGCAAAGCTGATAAATTAAAACACGTAATTCGTAATGATAATCGATATAATATTTTCGAATATTTTTTCTAAGGGCCTCTACATCTATTGCTTCAAGCATATCTTTTATGCCAGTTGTGGTTGCATAAGTTGAAATAAACGAAAGAGATAACAATTTACCCCAATGTCGAGGCGAGCAGGTTGTAAAATCTTTAGCCAATCTCTCTTTATCAAGGGAGTTCAGTATAAGGTCAAGGTCACTCGGGAATATCTCTAATTCCAGAAATGGCGATGATAAAGTTGGGGAATAATACATTTCTTCCAATCCGCAAGAGTTCAGTAGTTCAGCAAACTTTATCGCATATTCTTTGAATTGATTTCGTGTAATATTTGCGACATAGCGTCGTTGAAAGCCTACAACATTGAATAAGGAATCAATATCTCCTTTCTTAATTCTTGATGCTGTCAACATAAGATCTGCATGCGAAAATTTATCGCAAAGTGTTTTTACCCAAACAGCATCAACTCCTATTAACGCATTACACATCCAGTCAATTTCTTCTAAATACTCAGCAGCTATTTCCTTGATTAAACATTCAAAATGCTCTATGTTAATTCTTTCAAGAATCAACAACACAGTGTCAGAGCTATTTCGACTCAGATGTCGTATAGCCCTGCTAAAATAAATAAGTGCATTACTATCCCCGCTGTTAATAAGACTAGCCAACTCTACATACTTATTGGAAAAGGCTGTCATTAATGGGCTGTCTCTGTTCGTGCACACTACATTCATTCTGTCTGCAAGCATTGAAACAGTCACTAATCCATCATTTATCGTTTCATCTACAAAATTTTGCCAATCATCTAATTCCAGAGAGCAGTGGACCTCTCGAATAAAGGAAAGTAAGGTTGAATCTTCAAGCCAGTTCCATAGTAGAAGGGTTTCTTTAACACGTTTAGAGTCATTGAATATTCGACTAAGAAGGTCTTGGGTATCAACCACAGCCCTAGGATAACTATGTTCAATAATTTTTTTTGCAAATAACCGGTGGATGGTATTGTATCTTCCCCTTTCAATTTTTAAAATCCGCTTCTTTATTAACTCACTTAGTTTTTCTTCAAGCCATCTTTTTTCTGGGGAAGATTTTTTTTTGAGTGTTGGCGACAAACTATAAAATTCCAAAATTTCTTCAAAAGTAGTACCGTTTTCAACTTGACCAATTTGATTTACACTGATCAATAATACGATTAAGTCCAACCGATCCTGTCTTACGAGGTCATCATAAATTCTACCCATTAATTCGCTCCCACTTCCTAACAAGAAAACCAGTTCCCATACACTATTTATGCTGGATGAGTATTGATCAATGATCGAGCTTAATCTGTATTCAAGTGAACCATGGCCAATTTTTTGGCCTTTAAAAAAGTTTAACCCTTTACTCTTCAAATATTGCAGTATTTCCAAAGCATTGTTTGCCAATTCTCTTTTTACAGTGCTTCGGAGTTGGTTCCAGGAAATTTTTAATACGCAATTCAAAAAATGTTGCTCAAGGTTACCATTTTCACCAAAGCTATTATTGGTATTAACTATTATTATCTTTTTTTGAGCCGTTGCTGCTTTTAATACCCGTTCAATATGATCGTTATTTAAACGAGCATTTGCATCATCAATCAAAAGCACGATAGGTTTGACTGCTTGTAATAGAAAAGTATAAATCTCCTGTACAGCAGCCTTAGGATCATTTCCAATCAAGTAACTAAATACCGTAAACCCTTCTAGTCGTCCAGCCACGCCTTTGGCTAATGTACTTTTACCACTCCCTGAATCTCCAATAACGATAAGTCTGTTCTCGCTATCTAGTATCTCTTTTACCTCCTTCCATATTTCTTGTTGTAGTAAACGCTTACATACAGATGGCCGTGGTTCTGTAAAAGAAAATATCTCAATAACTGATCCCTCCACATCATAATCAATCATGTAAAATGAGTTAAATGGAAAAGGAATCCCTTGTTTTTGGTACCCATTTGCTATTTGCAAAATGCTTTCCCAAGCCCTTCTTTGATGCATTTGTTCTTCTGGACTGGTTTTATTTTGATGAATGTACACATGATGTGTAGGACAAACTAAAAGCAGATTGTAATCGTCATTATTTTGCCGTACATGATATTCTTCAATATGATGGATTTGGTAAGGACGAGTGTTGTTGCCATCCGCACAAAAACAACATACTTCGCCACTTTTAAAAAGCACATTTTTTATCGTTTTAGCTGGTATGGATCGTCTCTTTACTTTGTTGTTGATAATAGCAGCCTCCTCACTAGTAAACCCTGTGATAGTTAAAGCAACTTCACTTTGTCCAGTCAATCCGCTTACTGTTAGGCCTTTTTCAGCAATCTTATTGATTAGTTCTGTACTAAATCCTAAAGCCAATAATTTGTTCTTCGTTACTTTGTTCATTGCACTATTATATAAATTCCCATTAAGAACTTCTTGAAATGTTACTCTTCTCAAATATTCCTTTGTATACCACTATAACTATCCATCCAACCCATGCAGCACAATTCCTTCATCTTTAGTCCAGTCGCAAGGATTAAGCCCTAACATTTATTTGCTTTTGAGTAAATTTACCACTTTGCGAGAATGTTTTCACCAAACCAAATATTAGCAAATGAAAAAGAGTTCCTTACTGTATATGAGAAACTAAAATATCGGTATCTCAATGAAAAAGATTTGTTTTGGCATATTAAACGCTAGTTTGAGAATTTCAATGATTCTGATAAAACAATTAAACCGATTGCGGAAGTGAAACAAATTATTGAAAAGTACACATTATAAAATTACTACCAATGTATATTAAATATCTAAAACTTATTAATATTAGGTCCTTTGGCAAAGCTGAGATAGAGTTCTCAAAAGGAATCAATCTTCTTGTTGGTAATAATAATTCCGGAAAGTCAACAATTATAAAGTCACTGTATAAACTGCAAAACCTTAATACTCTTGACATTGATGATGTAAGGAAAACAAATGAATTTGGTCGGATTACTATTGATTTAGATCAAGTGTCAAAGGAAGACGCTATTCTTTTCGCTATCCATCATAAAGGCATTTTAATTCCTGAAGCTAAAGCAATCAAAGTATCTTTTGGTATCTACGCTAACGTTTTTGAAACAAAGCGAGGTCATGAAAATCTTTACTTTGATAGTACATTATTACATCGGGAGGATGAAACTGGTAAAATAGAGTTGGTTCCGATGGATGGCGAAACACCCTCATTTACAGATTTCAGTGGATTACCGAACATGGAAACTCAAAATAATTTTATATACCCTTTGTTTGCAAATAGAAAGACAAATTATTACGGCAATCAAAATCTCGGAGATAAAGAGGCCTTTTATGTGGGAGAGAATTTGCGGAATATTACTTCAAAAATTCAAAGTATTTCCAACGATTCACATCCAAAACATGATGAATTTGTTAGTCTGACAAATCAGATACTCGGATTTAAAATTGGAGTAATTCCATATAAGGATAATCAGTCAAATACTGGATTGTTTGTTCGGAATAATGTTGTGATACCAATTGAAAATATGGGTGAAGGAGTAGTTAATATTCTTGGCTTGATAGTTCTGCTTTTAACAGAGGATAATAAACTGTATTTAATTGAAGAATTAGAAAACGATATTCATCCTTCAGCATTAAAGAAGTTACTCAAATTAATTATCGAGAAATCTGCCAATAATCAGTTTGTCATATCTACACACTCTAATATAGTGGTTAAATATCTTGGTGTTGATTCCACTAAAATCTTTCAATTTTTATGGCAGCCTTATGAAATAAATGAAAAAGATAAGCTTCCTACTAGTACAATACAGGAGATTGAAAATAGTCCTCAGGCAAAATTGAGTCTTCTGGAATCATTAGGATATGACCTGTTTGATTTCGATTTATACAAGTCATATTTGCTTTTTGAAGAATCTTCAGCAGAAATGATAGTAAGAGACTTTTTAATTCCAGAATTTTGTCCCTCTCTTGTAAATAAAGTAAGGACTATTGCTGCTTCAGGTGTCAATGACTTAGAAAACAAATTTAGAAATTTTCTCTCCCTCTTTATTTATATACATAAAACTCCAGTTTATTATTCGAAAGCATGGGTGTTTGCCGATGGCGATACCCCAGGTAAGTCAACAATTGAATCACTAAAACAGATCTTTAATTCATGGCCCGAGAATCACTTTATAAGCTTCACTAAAAATAATTTTGAGGAATTCTATCCAAAGGCCTTTTTTGAAAAATTTTCTTCTATTAATGAGATGAAAGATCGGAGAGTACGTCAACAACAAAAAAAAGATCTAACAATTGAAGTTCTGGCATGGATTAATAAAGACAGAGCAAAAGCAAAAAAAGAGTTTGCTAAATCCGCTAAAGAAGTTATCGAGCATCTTAAAAAAGTAGAAGCCTGTATTTGATAAGCTTTCATAAATATAATTTAAAAACGAAGTGTAAGGTTTTTAAAATAATGATTCGTGATATAGTTCCTTGTCATATCTGACTATTAGTTGAAAGAGCTCTTTTATTAAAAAAGTATAAATGCATTTTTTACCCTTAGCAACCAGCCATGTTGCCTGTGGAGGAAGGTCAAGGTTTTTGGAAAAAGAATCCAGATAAATGATTCTTATATGTGCATAATGTATGTGATTGTTTTTTCAAAACCAGAGGCAAGTGTTGCCACAAGCAACACGAAGACCTTTACCTGATCGGAACAGGCACATACTTTTGCAAAAGGGTAATGAGGAATTTTACAGATTGGAAATATCTATCTGTCCTATATATGGTTGCAACTGATCAATGCTAGAAAAACTTCGTATTCGTTTTAAAACATCATGTTCAATATGACGATATGTCTCTACATAAAATGAATCAATCTGAAATAATTTAATTTTATAATCACCATCATTCCGTTCTCCGACATTTGGAGAATCCCATATTACTTCAATCTGCTCTGCCTCATCTAAGGCATTAAACTCATATAAAGTCATAGGAAGTATTATTTCGCTATTAAGTTAATAATTGTTCTCTGTAAATACAAACGGTAAAAGAGCCTTCAGCAAAAAAGAAGCATGAGCCTTGCCAAAAGCTTTTGGCAATGAAGCCAGGCCGGCCCAGCGAGCCGCCAGAAGACACCGAAGTGACCTAAGAAACGAAGGTGGCTGCGAGCCCCCACAAAAAGCTGGAATCAAAAGCAATGTCTCATTGCGGATGACAGCATCCTCGAAAGATTGAATAACATCATCTTTCTTTTATCTCTCTGAAATCTGCACGAGGCAAGGAACAGGAAAATACAAGTACAAACAAAGAATACATTTTCCTGTTCCGCAGTTGCAGTGGGGAGCACCGGCGAGCTAAATTATGGGGAGCGGGTGGATGAACAGATACTGACAGGAATGATCCATACAAGCGAAGCATGGAGGAATGAGTTTGTATTGCTTTGTATGAATCAGGTGGAATGTTTGAAGCCTGGCCCGTGTTTGGATATAACATTCCCCTGATGAAATACAACTGTGTGTTGGCAACGAATGGAACCAAGCGAAAGTGAAGTATGGGAAGATCATGACTGGAAGTGTCTGTTCAGACACAGGAGCTCCCCGAACAAAGAACGAGTGAAGCTGCAAAGACTATGACAGACTTGCGAAGCAACCTTTAGGCAAAAGAGGTGTTGCGATTCCA
>JANOIQ010000648.1:0-13765 GCA_031407835.1 Chitinophagaceae bacterium | reverse complement strand
CCTTGCCTTTGTTGTCATTTTTGTAACACTCGTTGTACAGGGTCTTACACTTCCATTACTGATTCGTTTGCTGAAGATGAAACCGGCAGACAAAACAGCAACCGAAGCAAATGAACTGCAGTTATTTTTAGCTAACAGCACACTGAATTATATTGAACAGGAACTCACAGTTACACTCGATCAGAAGACACAGGATCAACTTGAAAAAAAGTATGAACAGCTGGTGCAGGATCTCAGTAAAGAAATGCGCCGTCATAAACGGGCCATACGAAACGATGAAGAGGTAACACCAAAAGAACCCGATGCATTGTTAAATGCAGAATTGGAAATCAGTAAATTCCAGAGAGGGTTATTATTGAAACTTCATAAGGAAGGGGAGTACACTGATTCGGTTATCAGGCAGGTAGAAACAGAAATGGATATTGATGAACTGAAATTAAATATACAGGTTCCGGATGTGGAAGAATAAATGTACAAAATAAGAAAGGGGATATTGCTGTAACAGACAACATCCCCTTTCTGAAATATTCAATTTTATTTCTTCAACACCCGTTCAAATAATTTGAAGATTCGTTTGTACTCATCAGCCCAACTGCTAGGTTCTGCAAATCCATGATCTTCCATTGGGTAAGGAGCCAGTTCCCAATTGTCTTTTCCCAATTCAATTAAGCGTTGCGATAATTTCACTGCATCCTGGAAATGAACATTCACATCCACCATGCCATGGCAAATGAGCAGATCACCTTTTAAACCTTCAGCAAAATAATAAGGTGAACTTCTTCTGTAAGCAATACTATCGGTAAACGGTTCGTTTAAAATATTCGATGTATAACCATGATTGTATTGAGCCCAGTCAGTAACAGGACGAAGTGCTGCGCCTGCTGCAAACACGTCAGGCTTGTTAAACATTCCCATCAACGTAATGAAGCCGCCATAAGAACCACCATACAATCCGATATGCTTTGGATTAACTCCATATGTTTTCACTAAGTAATTAACAGCATCAACATGATCGCTTAAATCTTTACCACCCATGTAACGGTAGATGCCTGTTCTCCAGTCACGCCCATAACCGGCACTGCCACGGTAATCAATGTCCATTACATAGTAGCCGTTATCAGCCAGCATATTATTGAACATGTATTCCCTGAAATAACTGCTCCACCATTTATGTGCGTTCTGTAAATAACCTGCGCCATGTACAAATAATACCGCCGGTTTATTTGGATGCGGATTAGTTGGCTTGTAAATTCTTGCATATACCTGTGCACCATCAGCTGCAGTAAACGCAATTACTTCAGGATCTTTCCATGCATAAGATTTGAATTCTTCACTCTGTGCTTGATTGGTGATCTGTTCAATTTTTCCGCCGGGTTTGTTTTCTTGGAAGTAAAGCTCCCATGGTTTGTTTGAATAAGAATACAAAATGCCGATATATTTTTCATCGGGTGAAAGAGTTATCTGGTTGGCACCTGTCATAGTTGTGATGCGTTCTTTCTTTCCATCAGCAATAGATAAACGATAAAACTGCTGTTCACCGGGATGCACTTCATTGGTTGTGATGTAAAATAATTTTTTATCACGGCTCAATTGTACTTGCTGCACTTCATAGTTTCCTGATGTTAATGCTTTCTTTTCTTTTGTTGTTATGTTGATGGTATAGAGATGAGCATAACCGGTTGCTTCTGATTGAAACCAAACAGTGCTTTCATCAATCCATCCTGTATTACGTCCGAAGCCAATGCCGGGTCCGCCAATCCATGCTTCATCTCTTTGTCTGTCTAATAAACTCATGGCTGTTCCATTCCACAACATCAGCCAGCGGTCTTTATTATCCTGTGAGCGAATTTCAATGACTGCATTATTTCCTTTCGGCGACCATACAATCGATGAAAAGTTTACGGCACGGTTTGCAGGATTCTTCGAACGCTGTTCCAATTGTTTGGGATAATCTTTTACATAGTCAGGTAAATCTTTAATGCCAGGTAAAGAATCTGCTTTAATTGTAATGACAGAATCTTTTTCCCTGTCGTAGAAATAGAATTCAGAACTTCCCTGTGATGCACCCACTTTTGTGCGACCGGGAATATCAGTGGTAAAACCTGATTCAGTTACATAACTTGGAACGATGGTTGCTTTGGCATTTGTTACTGCTTTAAATAAACGGTAACTGATAAAGCGTCCATCGGGGCTGATGCTTAAACCCTGTAACAATTTATCTTCAATGTTAATTGATCTCAGTTCTTTTGGTTTGGGTAATAATTTATTATAAGCATCCGTTTTTTCTCTCTTCTCTTTTCTTGAACGTAACACTTCAAAATAACGAAGCTGATCATTCTTTAACCATTCTTCCTGCTGATTAGCTGCACTGGTAACCGTGTTTGTTCTTACTCCTGTATTACCGCCTCTTCCCTGCACAGCAGCTGGAGGCGCTGCTGCATCACCTGTTCTTACATTGGTAAGCTGTATGGTTTCGCCTGTTGCAATATCCCAGGCAAATAAATTCTGACTGCGGTTGTACACAACCTTTGTTTCATTAAAAGAAAACTGCGGGTTCATTTCTGCATCAGTTGTTTGTGTGATGCGTTTTGTTTTTCCTGTTTTTGTTTCTGTATAAAACACATCACCATCTTTACTGTACACATAGGCCGAACGGGAAAGAGTATAAACAAAGTTGCCGCTGAAGTTAATATCCTGTGTTTGTGCAACAGTTGCTTTTGCCGGCACTTTATTGCTGAGTGTAATAAAGTAAGTTGAATCAGTAACGTTCTTTTCCGGATTCCAGCTGAAATAAAGCTGCTGCCCATCGTTACTCCATTGCAGGTTAGAAGGGGATGTGCCCATCCATCTTGGATCACGCATGATTTTTTCAACAGTCAGCTTGTCTAACTTTTGCTGGGCAAAAGTCTGCGAAAATAATATCAATAAGAAAAAGGAAATAATTGATTTGATCATAGCAGTGGTTTAAGACCTTAAATATATTGATTAACCGATACGGATAGTCGTTGTCTGTAAAGAAAATGATGAGTGGAATAACTGGCCGCAGTTTGAAACAGGTGCAGTCGTTTTTATTCGATGGAGATATTGTATTGATCCAGCAGCCCTGTTATATTTTGCAGCGAAAATTTTGCCTTGTTGATTTTATTTGTTTCCGGATGGATAGAGAAATTAAACGAAGTACGAAAATCTGCATTCTCAAGAATGGTTCTGTTAAACACTGCTTTCTGCAGATCACAGTTGCTGAAGATTGCGCTTGTCAAATCAGCTTCGGCAAATTCAGTTTCAGCCAGTTTGCAGTTGATAAAATTAGTGTTCTTTATCTTTTGCTTATAGAAGGAAGAAAAATTCAACACGCAATCTTCAAATGAAAAGGAGAGAAGAAAGCTGTTGCATTCATCAAAGCGAAGACCAAGTAATTTACAGTGTTTGAACTGTACATCCCTGAAAGTGGTGTTTCTTAATTCAGCCATACTCAAATCACAACGCTCAAATATGCAATCAGCAAAAAAGATATTCGATAAATCAGTTTTGGTCAACACGCAATTGGTAAACCTGCAAGTATTGTATTCGCCTTTCAGAAAAGGTGCAGCAGTATAATTTTTTCCTTCAAATAATTCGTCTTCAAAATAATCTTTGGCCATGTGTTTTTCTTATGAAATGCAAAGTAGTTTTTTATTTTTTGTATGAAATAGAAAGGTTCCGGCTTAGCCGGAACCCTTTCAAACATCTTATATTAATTACCTGCCGGCTTTGGCATTTCTTTTCTTGGTAATTTTTCATCACGCTGTGCAGTGTTGTAAACAAACGATGCAACAATGATGGCCATCTGTTTCAGATCATCTGCAATCAGGTGATCGTAGTTATCCATCGTGGTATGATGTGTACGGGTGTTGTAATCAATATCATCCTGGATAAACTGGAAACCGGGAATCCCCAATTCATTAAAGGAAATATGATCTGTACCACCGGTATTTTGTAAAGTAAGGGTAGTGGCGCCCATGCTGCTGAATGGCTCCAGCCATTTTCCAAAGATGGGTTGAACAGCTTCGTTACCTTCTAAATAAACGCCTCTTATTTTTCCGGTACCATTATCAATATTATAGTAAGCTGATATTTTCGATTGCTGCGGTAATACAGTTTTCGTTGTTCTGTCACCCACATTATTTTTTATCCATCCTCTTGAACCAAGCAGGCCCTGTTCTTCACCGCTCCATAAAGCAATGCGGATAGTACGGCGTGGCTGCAGATTCAGTGCTTTGAAAATTCGCATTACTTCCATCATTACTGCACTGCCGGCTGCATTATCAGTAGCTCCGGTAGCACCCTGCCAGCTGTCTAAATGCGCACCAATCATTACAATTTCATCTTTCAGCTTTGGATCAGTTCCTTTTATTTCGCCAATTACATTGTAACCTTTTATATCAGTACCGGTAAATTCTGATTGTACATCTAACTCCATTGTAACAGGAATGCCCTGGTTCACTAAACGGGTAATGGTTTGTATATCTTCATAAGCAACAGAAATTTCAAGCATCGAAGGTTTGCCATTGGTGAAATCAACTCTTGATCCTGCCGGGCCCTGCACAAACACGGTACCATCATGTGCAAGTGGACTTGTTGTTAAAAATGCAGCTGCACCTTCATCAGTAATCAGTTGTTTAATGAGTGTATTCAAACGCTGCATTCCTGCAAAGCGTCCAAAATTTGTATTGTTTCCACGTCCACCTGCTGCACCCGGAGGCTGTGGTTTAAACTCAGCCATTTTTTTCAGTTCTTCTTCTGTGTGCCTCGATGCATCGGGTTTAAAACTCCTGGTATACGAATCGGTGCGGTTAATAATAACAATCTTACCAGCCAGTTTTCCTTTGTACTGATCCAGTTCAGTCGAATCTTTTACATTGATCACAATCACTTCTGCTTTCTGTAAACCTTTGGTACTGTTGGTCCATGTTTTTGGGTAAGCAATCATTGGTTTATAATAAGGAGCAGTCATGGCGATATAACTTTTCTTCAGCTGCCAGCCTCTGCCAAAATCGCCCCATGGTTCAAGACCCGCTTTATCGATGCCCCATTTTTTTAATTGATCAATAGCATATTCGGCTGCTCGGAAATAACCAGGTGAATTGGTTAAACGTGGACCGCTCATATCAGTAAAATGAAAGGCAATATCCATTACTTTGGAATTATTGGTTCCTTCCTGAATAATTTTGTTGATGACTCCCAGATCAATTTTTTCTTCCTGGGCTGAAGCAGTGATGGTGAGCACGACCATCATGAATAGAAACAGTTTTCTCATGTTGTTTTGTTTTAAAGTTGAAAAGTAATTCCGGCAGTTTCTTATTGGAAAATACAGCTAAGAACGGAAAAACTGCCCTGAATCTTGGCAACGGCTGTTTTGCTTTGTGTACGGTAAGGAATTTGTGTTGACAGCTCTAAAATAAGCTTAGAATCAGTTGCAGCATTTGTAAGAGGTAAATTATGAATGAGCAAAAAATTGTATTGATAAGTTTTCTTTATTAAAGACGATATAAAAAATCTGTACTAAGCTTCTGAAAAAGTATTGAAAGTCAATTGAATTTAAATGATTGATTTTTTATTTACCTCATTACAAACAGCTTGCTTTTATTGAGGAATTATTTATTCATGAAAGAAATCAATTCGGGCAGCGTAATACATATTTCACAGCATCATAGAATTGGGAAGAGAAAATTGAATTATGGGTTTGTCATAAATCTGTCTGGTGTAATTTTTTCGTAAATATTTTTTTAGAAAAAACAGATGTTGATTAAACCTTTTGAAAATTATCTGTTCTTACACAACGTTAATCATGTATCAACCATTATTTAATTAAAAAAACAATGATTATGAAGATCAACTTGAAACAAGCAGCAGTAGCAGCAGGAGTTTTATTATTCGGTAACGCTGTTATGGCACAGGTAAATGTTACGGGTGCCGTGAATGCTACAACAAAAACAACCGCCAATGTTGGGCAGGTAACCAACACAGTCAGCAAAACAACAGAAGCAACAACAAAAGTGGTACAGAAAACGAGTAATGTTGTTAAGCAAACTGCTAATGCCACAGGCAAAACAGTACAAAATGTAAATGTTAGTACAAATGCAGGTGCAAATTCCAATTCATCTTTAAACAAGAAGCTGAATACAGAAACAAATGCACAGGCTGGTGGTGAAGTAAGAAAGAACTCAACTGAACCTGGAAAAGAAAAGCCTGCTGAAGTGAAAGAACTGGTGGTTACTGAGACGCAGTACCTGCATACAACAGGTAAAGAAATGCGGAATGAAGTGAAACCGGGTTTAAGTGTCAGCAACAGTTCAAACAGTTCTTCAAATACTGAAGTAAAGGGAAAGAATGCTTCTGTAAGTGGTGAAACAAGCAGCAGCACGGAAGCAAACGTAAACTCAACTGAGATGAAGCAGAAAGGTAAAGAAATAAAAACTGAAGCAACAAACAAAACAAAAGCAACCGTAAAAAAAGCAAATGATGCCAAACCAAAAGCAGAGGTAAATGCATCTGCAAGCAGTTCAACTACTGTTGAAACAAAACAGTAAACATAAACGCTGACATTGCTCAATATTTTTTTTACTTTTAAAAAGCCTGTGTAATAGTATGCAGGCTTTTTATTAAAACCTTTCTTTTATGAAGTACCTCGCAATTAAACCATTCTTACTTATTTTATTTACAGTCATCTATCCTTTACTAATATACAGTCAGGATAGTTCAGAAGTAAAGAAGCCTGTTTTTACATCAAATCTTGTTTATCAATCATTCGTTCATTTTATGGGGCGTAGTGATAGTTTAAAGAGCGGTGCCGGGTTGGCAATTGCAGGTTATAAATTAAAGAATGGATTATATATACAGAGTGCCGTCGTTATGGTGCAAAATAAAGCTTTACCCCTGCAGTTAACAGGGGGAAGCATTGAACTGGGATATCATTTTCCTGAATCAGATCATTTTGCTGGGAATGTATATGCGTCAAGATTTTTCTATAAAGATCAATCAGTGCTTGTTCAATCTGCATTAAGCTATCAAACCGGAATTAATGCAAGCATCAAAAACAAAATCATCAACATCAATACAGGTGCAGATGTTAAATTCAGTGAACAGACCGATGTTGGCCTTACACTTGGTGCTGATCATTTATTTATTATTCCCCTGCAGAAAGGAAAGCCGAAAGCTCTTGCGGTAAACCCAACGGTTACAGCATATGGAGGTACACAACGTTTTTCAAAAACATATCAAAAAAAGCAGATTGAAAATGTTTTTGGTATTCCTGTAGGAAATCAAACAACCAGTTCTACAGAAAATGTAAGCAGGGTAACAGTGCTTGCTTATGAATGCACTGTACCGGTTGTGATGGTGATTGGAAAGTTCAATGCATTTGTAACACCTTCTTATGTAATCCCACAAAATATTTTAACATCGGCTGGTGAACATGGCAGTAACCGGTTTTATATTACAGCAGGGATCGGCGTAAGATTGTGAAGCTGTTGATAGTAACATGCTTTTATAAATTATTATCAAATTGCATTTTCTCTGCCGGTTTCTTTGTATTGCTGCTGCCAAACCTATAACTGATACCGATATAAAAAACCCTTGCATCCCTGCTGGTAATAACCGTTTGCTGTAGGTAAGGTGTATTTAATGTAATTTTTTGCTGCAATGTTTTAAATACATCAGAAAGGGTTAAGGTTACTGATAGTTTCTTTTTAAACAGATCCTGTCTTGCTCCCATATTCATAACAAAACTCGGGTAAAACTGTCCCTGTGCTGTTTGTCTCGCTGAACGATAGTTACAACTCAACTGCAACTGAGTGCTGGGTGTAAATGTAAAGGTTGAAATGAAATTCGTACTGAACGTGAAGATTGATTTCTTTTGAGTAATACCAAGATTCTCAGTGTTGATGGTATTGTAAAAAACATTGGCACTGATGTTGGCTGAAAAGAATTTGGCTGTATTGGCTGATGCAATCAATTCAAGGCCGGTCGATTGATCATTCGATAAATTTTCACGGGTTGTAAGTAACACCGAATCATTAATCAATTTTGTAATAGTTGTAAAACCATTGTACTTGTAGCGGTAATAAAGACTGGGTACAAGACTGAAATTTTTTCCCTGCAGCTGATAACCCATTTCAACAGAATGAATATACTCCGGCAATAGTTTAGGATTACCGGCCCGTAAATTCAACGGATCTACGTATTCCGGAAAAGGATTCATATCGTCTCCGTCAGGGCGGTTTACTCTGCGGCTGTAATTGAGTTGCAATTCGCCTTTTGTAAGTGCATAAGCAAGGTGAAGGGTAGGGTATAATTGAAAATACTGATTGTTGATAACAGAATCTTTCGTTCGCAAATTAACTTTGGTCTTTGCCATTTCAGCACGCAACCCCACTGAAAAACTGAATGCGTCGTAAGTACGCTGATAGGTACTGTAAAAAGCATGTACTGACTCATTGTATAAAAATCGATTACTCCTGAGCGCATTGGGAATAAATTTATTCAGCACTGTGTCAAAATCTTCTACATAAAAATCAATATCCTGCTGAATAAACGAACCGGCATAACCTGCTTCCAGTTTGCTTTTTTCTGTAAGGGGATTTACATAATCAATTGTTACCTGTTGATTTTTCTCTGCCTGGTTTACCCAGTTGTTATCAGCAAGTGATCGTTGTGGCGGGAAGTTATAAATATTGTTATAATAATTTTTTTCATCTTCAGCCTGTGCGGAAGCCGTTGCCTCTACTCTAAGTTCATGATCTTCTTTTGTAAAGTTATGCTGCCAGTAAACTGTTGCGTCATTTTCATATTCAGTTGCAAGAGCATACCTCGTGCGGTTCAACTGACTGGTCAATTGTTTGTTATTGTCGAAATAAAACCGCTGAACCAAATCGTTTCTTGTTAAACCGGATGGAACGTAACTGCCGGAAATACCGAAACTGTTTTGTTCATTAGCTGTATAATCAAAACCAGCTCTTAACAAGTGTGATAAAGGCCTTGCTTTTAATTTCCCTGATTCATTATAAAAGCCATCAATTTTTCCGGATGAATCGTAATAAGTACGGGTGAGTTCATTGTAACGATTCCGTTCATCCTGGCGGATGCTGTAGCTGATAAAAGAATTCAGGTTTCCTTTTTTATAATTCAGATTCAAACTTCCATTACTGCGTTCCCGGTTGCCGATATTCCCAACAATAGTTCCGGTAATACCTGATGTGGTATTTTTTTTCAATACAATGTTAATGATACCTGATGTGCCATCGGGTCTGAATCTTGCGGAAGGATTTGTGATCACTTCAATACGTTCAATTGAATTGGCAGGAATCTGCTGCAATATCTCGGCCCTGTTTTTACCCATGAGTGGTGATGGCCTTCCATTGATAAGGATCATTACTTCACCCGAGCCACGAAGGCTTACATTGCCTTCAATGTCCACTTCAACTGAAGGAACATTTTTCAGGATATCACTGGCCGAACCTGATTTACTCATTAAATCCTGGCTTACCTGGTAAATTTTTCTGTCGATAGAAGCATTGATCATTTGTTTTTTTCCTGTAACAACCACTTCATTTAATTCTGTTGTGCGGCTGCTGAGTTCAATGGTTCCCAGCTGAATATCTGTTTGGTCGCCGTTAATAGTTATACGCTTTGTTTCCGGAACGGCATATCCGATATAACTGTATTTGATGATGTAGATTCCGGGTAAAATATCAGTCAATGTGAATTTCCCTTTTTTATCAGTAACTGTTCCTTTTACAGCAGAGCTGTCTTTACCGCTAAGAAGAGCCACCGAAACAAATTGAATCGGTTGCTGTGATACTTTATCAATAATGATTCCGTTGATTAGTCTGCTGTTCTGCTGTGAAAACAGCGGCGTAAGGAAAAAAAGAAAAGCTGATAATAGAAAGTACTTCATGTTGTATGATCGGGAACCCTAAAGGTAAGCAGCGATTGACAAACTTATTCTGTAAACTCATTCTATTCGCTGGAGCAGAATTTGCTGAGCAGTATAAACCACCCTTGGCTTACTAATACCCGTATATTCGATTATCAGTACCTGCCGCTCATTCACAATTCTGTTTTCCTGTACAAAGATGGAATAATTAAAATCAATTGATATAACGGTGTATCTGAATTTATGATGCGGCAGCTTCAATTTTTCCAGTAAAGCAAATTTTTCTTTTTTCTCCAGCTCCTGTACAAAAAATACGACAGGTTTTATTTTATGCTGCAGATAATAATCAATGGCCATTAATTGTAATACAACGGGATCATTGCTGTACTGTTCCTGAATAAAACTATGGGCTATGGAATAAATATCCATGGAAGAGTAAGAGTAGAAGCTGCTGCGTTGTTCAAAATATTTACCCAGCTCTAATAAAAAATCAAACACACTGTAATTGGCAGTTACATACATTAAGGTATGCACCAGTCTTTTTTTGTTCCAGTAAATTTCCAATGCATGTTCAAGTTTTACAATGTCGGCCAGTTCCTGTTCTGATAAATAATTACTTTTGATGATCTGGTAAGGAGCCACTTCATCAAACACATAGCCATAGTTTAAATATTTATCTCTTACTGGCGTGCCTTTTAAAAATTTTAAAAAGCCGAGTTGGAGTTCGGGTGCAAACAATTTAAACACTTCTTCAAAACTGTGTTTATTATCGCTCCAGTAATCAAGCGGAAGCCCCACAATTAAATCGAGGTGCATTTCTACATGGTCTTTCAGTTGCAGAATTACTTCTTTGGTTTTTTCGAAACTCTGTTTGCGGCCTACTTCTAAATTCGCTTTCTGGTTAACGGTTTGTATCCCTATTTCAAAACGGAACAATCCTTTTGGTACGTTGTCTTTGATGAACTGTATAATGGCGGGATGAAGAATATCGGCTGTTATTTCAAACTGAAACACATTTTCAGGTTGGGCATGATCTAAAATAAACTGAAAAATTTCCAGTGTAAAATCTTTCTTTACATTGAACGTACGATCAAGGAATTTAATCACCCTTCCATGTGTCATTAAGAACAGCAAGTTACTTTTGATATGTTCCATAGGAAGATATCGTACACGGTTATCTAAACTGGCTAAGCAAAATTCACATTTATACGGGCAGCCCCTCGATGTTTCGATATACAGCACACGGTTGCGTAAAGTAGTTACATCATCATTCTGATATGGGTTGGTACCGGCATATAATTCTAAATCGAAATTGATAGCATTGCTGTGATAAATCAGTTCTCCATTTACTTTGGAAGCAATATTGGCAATATTATTTACCTGTGGGTACTGCTGCAGAAATTTTGCAAAAGGTATTTCACCTTCACCGGTAATAATAAAATCGATGCTGGGTAACTGAATGACGTCCTGCCAGTCGTAGGTTACTTCCGGTCCGCCCAGTAAAATCTTTGTATCAGGATTAATTTCTTTGATCAGCCTGGCAACTTCCAGTGTTTGTGTAATATTCCAGATATAACAGCTGAAACAAACCACTTCAAACTGGCTGCAGTAACTGGCAATGATCAGTTTATCTTCTTTAATGGCAAATTCCTTCCATGATAAGCGGCCGTCTGTTTTGTTGAGTTCGTACAGCAGCCGTATCGCCAGGTTCATGTGAATGTACTTGGCATTGAGGGTGGTTAATAAGATGCTCTGCTGCTGCATAATACTGCAATGGTAATTATTTTATATAAATTTTTGATGATATTCTTAATAGCCTGATGCATGAATCAGTTTGATTGATCATTAAAAAAGGTGCTCATTAAGTAAAAGACTGTATCAATAAAAAATAATGTATTATGATTTGATAAAATATTTTCATCGTGCAGGTCTTCCAGTATGATGCCTAATTGAGGGTTAAAGTAATCGTTGTTTTTTTTGAGTTGAAATCCATTTTCCTGTAGAAATTCTTTTACTGCCTCCAGGTTTGTTGGTTCAGTAATTTCAATAAAAGGTTGTTTGACTACTGCATATAATTGTTCATTTCCGATATGAAAGCCAATCAATTCGTATGCTGTTTGAGGAAACAGTTCGTTATGAATTAACAGACTGTAAAAATAATCAAGCCAGTAAGCATAAAAGATTGAGTCGTTTAATTTGAGAACAAATCTTACATCTTCAAACAGATATACCCGTTGTTCTGCACCTCTTGCTAGGAACCTACTTTCATCAATATTGTTATACCATAAATTGTTTTGCTGTGCCCATTCAATCAACTTCTTTGTTTCCTGATCTTTTGAGAACTGGATTTCCTCAGCGTTTCTACCTGCTTCTTTGCTTTCTCTAAGGTAGTGGGCAGCTGCTTGGATAAGATTTCCTTTTGCTTTTGTGCCAGTTCCTGAAATGATACTTTGTAATTCATATTTTAAGTTCATTTGTTCAAAGGTAGTAAATTAAATTTTCTGATGTATTTATAGCAGAAGCAAATGGTTTTCAGTTATAACAAAACCCTTTTACCTGTTGCAGCCGCTTCATAAATTGCCTCCAGTATCCGTACATCTTTCCAGCCTTCTTCTCCGTTAATATGATTGGGGAGTTGTTTGTTTTGCAATAACACCTTCGCTATTTCATCGCATTGCGTTTGTTGCTGGTTGATTTCGGGAAAATTAAATTCGCCTTTACTTGTTTTTCCTTTGAAGGGGCCATAACTGATACCGGGACTTAATTCAAATGTGCCATTCTCAGCAGAAGCAAAAAAGCGATCGATACTGCAATTGTATGTACTGGACGATGTGCAAATGGCGCCACCGGGAAATACCAATTGCCAGGTAATGGATTCTTCCACTTCTGAAAATAATTCTTTGCTGTTGACGGGGCCAAACTGTGCAGTTACAGAAACAGGTTCTTCACCTGTTACATAACGGCCACTCTGTACACAATATACTCCGAGGTTCATTAAAGGGCCACCACCGGCCAGTGCTTTTTTATGCCGCCATTCTGTTGGGTTGCTGCTTTTATAACCCAATGATGCTTCAATTAAACGTACCTGTCCAAAAACTTTTTCCTGCCCCAGTCTTTTCATTTCCATATTGTATGGTTCGTAATGCAAACGGTAACCAACAGCTAACTGAACTCCTGCTTTTTTACATGCATCAATCATTTCACGGCAATCAGTTGCTGTAATAGCCATTGGCTTTTCCACAATTACATGCTTATCAGCTTTCGCTGCACGAATGGTAAATTCTTTATGCATGGAGTTGGGCAGTACTACATACACAAGGTCAATGTCTTTGTTATTGACGATCTCATCAAAATTCTGATAATTATAAATATTTTTTTCAGGGATGTTGTATTTCTTTTTCCATTCCACTGCTTTGGAAGGCGTTCCTGTAATAATTCCGGCTAAACGGCAGTGCTCTGCTGTTTCCAAACCAACGGCGAGGTAAGATGCATAGCGGCCTAAACCGCATAAAGCAATTTTCAGTTTTTTGCCGTTCTGATTTGCTGCTGATGTGTTGGGCAATTGTTTCAATGAAGGAATTGCTGTTGCAACTGCAGCAGCACCTGTACCAATGCTTATTGTTTGTAAAAAAGAACGGCGTGATAAATGGTTCATGTTAAATGAATAAGATCAGGAAAAAATAGCACTGTACGAAATGTAGTCTTTATTCTGTTGGATTGAGGTGATAATTATATCTGTGGTTGATTATTTATACAGCGGGTTCCCGGCAGGAGTTTCGCCTGAATAGAAAAGAAATAAGGCTTTGGTTTTCATGCCTGTAGTATAATGAAATCAGATGACATCAATTCAAT
>JANOIQ010000628.1:0-27336 GCA_031407835.1 Chitinophagaceae bacterium | reverse complement strand
ATAAGTAAGCCCTACAAAACTACCAGTAGCTGAATTAATAACTGTATCAATATAAGTACAGGTAAGATTTGCCCCAGTACCTGTATAAGCCTGGTAATTTGGAGTGAATAATTTATTATCTACCACAAAAAACATTTGGCCCGAGGGAGACATCGCCACATCACCACTACCGGATACATAAATAGTTGCTCCTCCGGTTAAACTTAAGTTATCAGCCGCACCCATGGTTCGGGTAGTAAAGTCAATAGACCGCAGGTAAGCAGTATGAGCAACTCCATTTGGTTCTCCGGAAAATTCAATAACATATCCCTTACCGTTATTATCAAAAACCACCCCTAATAAATCAACCGGGAATGAACAAAGCGTATCCAACTTGGGAGTGGTTCCTGTAGGCATTGTACCCGCAGGCCACCTCCATACATAAGTTCTGGGAACAGTGCCAGAGCCTGAAAAACCAGTTAATGCTGTCCATAAATAATAGATATTATGGTCTGCAGGATTGTAAGATATACTGGCATAATTTGATGTAAAACGTTGTGCACTGGTTCCACTTGTTCCTATTCGTAACTGAGGGGTGTACCTGCCAACAGGCCCGGTAGTTGGTGTAATACTTGTAATCGTGTTAGTACTGCTAAAGTATGTGTAGAAATGAACCTCCTGTGAACCACTGGTACCGCAGGCTGATGTGCGGCCAATACCTAATGGATAACTGACTGTTGCAGTTTGGGCATTCAGGTAATAACTGCATATAAGAAACAGTATTATCAGCGGCACGTTATTCCAGTATTTCATAAAATCGGATATTAGTTGATTAAACCAGGAAGTAATGTTTTTGCTTTACCTTCTGATCATTAATTTTTTATTCAACAGTATTTCTTTATCCCTGCTTACCTGTACCAGGTAGGTTCCGGTTGTGAATTCAGCAACAGAAATAGTAACAAAACCGGCAGATGTTGTTTTACTCCATACCTGTCTGCCATCCATATCAAAAATGCGCACATCTGCTGCACCACTGTTTATTGTAACACCAGCCCACCTGATGATTACCTCTTTATCTGCAGGATTTGGATATACTGATACTCCTGAAGTAAGATTTCCGCCAGCTTTAATAACCTTGCTGTACTTTTCAATATTCGTTTCTGATATTTTTGCTCTGTAATAAGCAACGGCGTACACATTATAGTCTGCATAATAAAAATTCTTCAGTACTGCAGATCCTGCTTTTTCCTGCATTTCTCCTGCATCAGTAAAATCAATACCATTTACACTTTTTTGGACTACTACCTTTTTCAATTCTCCATCAGCATCAGATACTGAAAGCTTCAGTTCATTACTGTAATTGTTTTCGTTTAATGTAAAATCAATTACGTCAACAGGAAGCGTTATTAGTGGACTAACATTCAATCGGGTTACTCTTGTTACTGTTGATGCACCAACTAGAGTTTCAGCATCCGGATCAAATGCTATTGTTGCTGGTGTAAAAGAAAGATTATAGCCTAACACTTTTCCTGCTACAGGTGAAGAGATTCCATTACCTGCGTAAGACAATATATTATTTTGATCGTAAATAACCACAGTTGTATCCTTTGTACCGCCGCTATTAGATATTTTAAATACTACCGGGGTTCGGAAATAAGTTACAGTACTGCCAGCGCTTTTGCCCTGGCTGGTTAGTTCGATATTTATATTATTACCATTGCTACCCCAATTGATTACATAAGTAGGATTCCCTGTACCCCAGATATAATCTGTGAAAAAGGCATCTAAATCGTAGCCCACCACAGCCTCAAATTGATCTCTCAACATCTGAGTAGTAGCGGATTTGTAAGCTAAGGCCGGATCATTCAAATAATTTCTGCAAGCCTGGAAGAATTTGGTATCCCCTGCAAGTTTTCTCAACATAGATACAACCATCGCCCCTCTTTGATATACAGCTTGATCATTGGCTGTTGTCCAGATCACGTTAGAGTTTGCTATATCCGTGTTTGAAAGATAGATTGGTGTACCAGATCTTGCCAGTGCCGTAGTCTTAATAGTTGAACGGTGAGTTATTGGATTTTGGCCCATTGCAGGCACTAGTTCTGCCGCTAATACTTCACTGTATTTAGCAAAGCCTTCGGCAAGCCACAAATGATTCCATGTAGCAAAGGTCACTTTATCACCAAACCACTGATGTGCCAGTTCATGTGCAACTACTGACCAACTGGTCATTGACCCCCAGCTCATGGCAGAAAAAGTCTGGTGCTCCATTCCTCCACCCCATCCAAACTCATACATACCATATTTTTCATTTTTAAACGGATAGTCACCAAATACATTACTAAAAGCTACCAATTGGTCCCGGCAGTAATCCATATTCGTAAGATTTCCTGCAGTTGGAGTACGGCCAGATCCGATGTAATAAACAATCGGCACACTTGTACCATTGATTATTACAGGAGGTCTGTTGTAAACAGTGTATTGTGCAACTGCTACTGCAACGAGATAAGAAGAAATTGGGCACCTATGCTTATAACTCATAATCCTGTTAGGTGCGGAAACCACATCGCTGATTAGTGCTCCATTAGCAGCAGCCCGGTAAGCGGAGGGTGTTGTAATAATAAAATCTACTGAATCAATCTTATCCTGCATGTCTGCCTTACATGGCCAAAAATCATCATCGCCATATGATTCTGCGAGTGTATAAATAGTGTTCCCTCCTAATGCTGCAATACTTTGCAAATCCATTCCCTCACCATAGGTAGCAAAATTTGGAGGTGTGCCGGAATAGGTAATGGAAACAGAATCCAGCGTATTAACAGGCAAAGTAACTGGTAAAGTAATGCGAAGAATATTCACATTTCCAGTGGCAGGGAATGAAACAACAACACCGGCTGTACTTCCATGATACTTTACAACCAGGCTGACATTATTAAAAGAAGCTTTTGTAAAATCAAATGTTATAAGTGAAACGTTGTTTTGCCTGGTTTCGAAGTAAGTAGTAACTGTGCCGGAAATTGTTTTACCTGCACCGGGATCAAGAGTCCATTCAAAACGGTGGTAGTTTACATCAATATTTGCACCCGTACCGCTATAGCCAGTGGTTTGCGAAAAAGCAGAAAGTGATACGAATGTAAGGAGTTCACAAAAGAGAAAAAATGTAAGGTGTTTAGAAATCTTTTTCATCTGGATTTTGGTTTTACGATAACAGATACTGAATTAGGGATATTGGATAAATGGGTATGTACGTTTGTATGCCTGTGTATAAAACATATAGTTGCCATCAGCATATACATTGCTGACAGCCGTTTTATAGAAAGCAGTTACACCTGCTGCTGAAATAGCTGCAGAAAATACCCGGGCTTACAGTAATACCTATCCGGTGATAAACTAAATCGTAGTTAGAAGAATTTGCAACGGCGAACGGAAATGAAGATGGGCCGGCGAATGATGGAAGACAGAAAAACAGGAAAAACAAGCTGTTGAGTAACGTTTTCCGGCCGGGAAGCAGGATCGTTGTTTCTAAACAGAAATCACAATAAAAGCGTCTCATAAAAAGGATGTTTGGTCTTTACATAAACTTTGGTTTTTGGTTGGTTACATCTCTTTAATATGCTGCAATAAAAGGGTGCAGAAAAACTGCACTTAACGGCAAGCCTCTATCTATGAAGAGGAATAAAATAAGTTTTTCATAGTTGATTTTTGATAAATGGATAATTGAATGTTCGTGAAAGAATAGAAAATCTTACTGTTATATCCGGCAGGAATTGTATAGCCTGCGGTTGATGTAAGGCACCTGTTGTGCAGGTGTGGCAGAGGAATAACTTCAGCAGTAAAATGCTCCGTGAAAGTGTTGTGAAAATTTAAAGTTTTCAATGTTACGGGCGGCTTCATTTGGGATTGGAAATAATATGCAAGTACTGTTATTTTCGTTTACAATCAATATGCAAAAACACTTAATTTTTAATGTATTATTAATTCAAAAAGTAAGTAAAAACACTATGTTTTTTTACGTACCCTTTACTGAATTCATTGCTTCTCTATAAAATCACTTTCCGTTTTAATCAGCAGTTTGCTTTATTATTTCTGAATGACTTTATTAATTAAACCGGATGCAGATTTTACCTGTATAATAAAAGAACCTTTTTGAAGTGTATTGAATGAAGATAAAAGAACCGTATTACTTCCTTTCATTACCTGCATTTTTTCTGCTTTAATGATTCTTCCGGTAATGTCTTTTACAAAAATTTCAATTGCTTCATTTTGCGGGGCTGTTAATACAAAGCTGATGTTTGAGTCAAATGGATTTACAAGATTGCTGATCTCCAGCTGGCCCGATTCTTTTGTTGAAACATTGATGATGTTGCTGAATTTAGCACCAGCATCACCACTTGCTATCATGTTTAAACGATAATATACTTTACCTGTAACGGATGCAGGATCTGTAAATGAATACTGGCTGAAAGATGATCCATTGTTTGCACTTACCGGAACAGTTCCGATTTTTTCAAACATAATTCCATCATTGCTTCTCTCCACATCATAATAAGCAAGATTCGTTTCCAGTTTTGATGTCCAGCTGAGTTGTGTACGTTCGTTCACGATTCTTCCATTGAAATTTATTATTTCAGTTGGCAAAGGAATACAACTGGCGGCAGGATTTACTGTAATGGTAATTATATCAGTTGGGTTATATACAGCACAGTTAGCAGAGCCTAAGTTGGAAAGTGAAGAGGCAATTCTGATGCGGTATTTGTGCCCGTTCGTTGCTGCTGTTGCCAAAAAACTGGGGTATGCAACGGTGTCTTTATAATCGGGTGCAACATATGTGTAGGTCATTAACTGAGCTGCAGGTGCCAATGGTGCAGGGCCCCATGTAACACCACCGTCAGTACTTCTCTCCCACTGATAATAAGAATAGTTATTATAAAATGAAGTAACAACAACAGACATTCTTACCTGTCCGTTTGTGCAAAATGTCGGGCTTCTGCTTGGACGCATATTTAATCCGGGCAAACAGCTTGTAAAAGCAACATCATCCATTACCCAGTCGTTACCACCACCACCCGGTGCATTGTTTCTGATAATAATATTAGCTGATATCTGTGCTGGTCCTGTTTTAAACAGAAACCCTTTCTTTACCCATTGCCCATTATAATCAAGATTACCTGTTGTGTAATAATCTACTCCACCAACCTGGAATGTAAGATTCGGCAATACACCGGCAGAATCATTTGTATTTGGTATAACAGGCGACATATAGTTTTTAAAGCCTGCAGATCCTGAACCCCTGCCAGAAGTATCACAACTGCAACGGCGGCAAATATTTCTGAACCAGGCAGAGAATTCATAATAAGTATCGGGGCATAATCCGTTTACGGTTTGCTGAACGGCATTATTAATACCATATGCCGCATTCACAACTGCCATATAACCACCTGCTGATCCCGGAGTTACCGGAGGATTTCCGGTTACAGGATTTACTGCATTTGTATGATCACCGATAATATCCCACAAATTGAATAAGCGTGCTGCATTTGGATAAGGAAGAAAACTGTTTGTGCTGCCAGTTGTACTTGTATTATTCGCAACGGTGAACATACTATCGTTTGGCCCTGTGCTTGGAGCAACAAATGGCTGCCACTGATAACCTGGTACAACTGTTCCTGCAGCAGGTGCAGGAGATAAATTTTGTGTTGATCCGCTTCCGTAATTACCACCATTCCCTACAATTGAATTTAACCCGAGCCCATTACATATGGGTAAAGGATCTAACACCATAACAGCTAAACTGTTTAATGGACGAACAGTGCTGGGCAATGTTACTTCGCTGAAAGTGTTGGCGGCTTTATATCTGAAAGCACCTCCCGGAATTGTAAATGAATTTCCAGGTAACGTATTTACCAATACTCTGTATGTAACCATGATAATAACAGTACCTCCATAAAAACTTGGTCTGCCATTGGCAAAAATTGTACAACCTGATGCAGGCGGCAAAACATCTATTACAGCAGGTGCAGCCACTGCATTATAAGCAGCAGTTTGTCCGGCACTTTTAGTAAGACTTCCTAAATTAACACGCAACACACCGGCATTGTACCTGGCCTCGTCATCAACACCAACATCAGTTAATAAGCCTGTTGGTCTTAAAGGAGTACCATAATTCATTCCCTCATTGGTTGTAAACCTGATTGAATTGGCTACATAAGTTGTACCAACAGGAATTGTATCATTGTAACGTACAAAATAAGCTGTACCACCCGTTACAGAAATCACAGCTCTGATTTCAAGCTGATTTCCATTTTCAATAATACCGCCTGTTGGCTTCGTAATATTAATATAGCTTTTACCGGTTTGCACCCGCAACTGAGCAGTAGCTTCATTTGCAAAGAAATGAATGCACAGAAAAACCAGTAATAAAAAGAAGCTGTGTAAAAATTGCTTCATAAGGATCGGATTTAATAATGTTGGCAATATAAACCTGCACTACTACCAAGCAATAAAAGTAATGCAGTTACCGTTGCATAACAATAAGCATAAACACTCAATTTTTTTTATCCGTAATTCGTGCACATTAATAGTAGAACATACACGCTGAACAGGGAAATGAACCAGAAAATATCACCTGCATAACGGGCCGCTGTTTTCAGATTATTACCGTTGCGTATTTTCCGATGGAAATAAATAAGTGGAAACCCTATTGTTTCAAATTTTTACAGGAGCTAAATTTGTCGTATCCAATCAATCCTAAGTAAAAATTCATGAAACAACTATTCATCTCTCTGCTTTTCGTTTTTGTTTTCTCGAACCTTTTTTCACAAAGTAACTCATGCGGTTCTGCAACAAGCATCTACTCCTCTACAAGCTGTACGTTAACAAGTGGCACTTTAGCTGGCTCAAGTTATACAGCAGTTACAGGAGCATGTGGTGCCAGTAACAACGATGTGTGGTATAAATTCATAGCCCAGGCTGCAAACACCACCATTTCAATTACCGGTGCGGTTGCCAATCCACGTTTTCAGATTTACAATAATAATTGTACAAGTTTGGGTTCAGTTTATTGCAGTACTGCTCCTTCGGGAACAGCTACAACTCTTGTAATCGGCACAGAATATTTGGTTCGTATTTATTCCACTACGAACAACTTAACTACGTTTAATATTTGCGTTCAACATGTATCTCAGCCCACAAGAATGAAAGAAATTTTTACAGATACGATTATTGGTCCAAACTCAGCCGGCTTTGACAGCCCATGGGAAATTACCTATGAAGATCAGGAAGACTCTTTATGGATTACAGAAAATAAAACATACAGAATAAGAAAAATGCATCCAAATGGAGCATCAAGAGTGATTCTCGATTTATCTGAGACAGGAAGTTTTCCAACGTTTCGCCGCACATTTAACAGCTCACAAAGTCCATGGCCGCAAGGTGGCATGATGGGGTTTGCAATTCATCCGCAGTTTTTAGCTGCTTCAAGCCCTCAGAATTATGTATATGTAGCATATGTCCGTGCATTTGTTGGTGCCGGTCCGGCTGGTGGTGTTAGGCAAACTGTAACCAATCCGAATAACGGTGGTGAGGCAGTTAAAGGTGATTTGTTTACTACTTTCCTTGTGCGTTTTACCTATAATACAACCACAAAAGCATTGGAAAGCCCCGTGGCATTATGCGATACAATTACAGGTAGTAACGATCATAACAGTGGCAGAATTATTATTGCACCTGTGGGTGGTACTGATTATTTGTTTTATGCAGTTGGTGATATGGGTGCAGGACAGTTTTACAGTGCTGAAAGAACTATGAAATCACAACTAACGAATTCTTACGAAGGAAAAATATTAAGATTTACTCTTGACAATACAGCCACTGGTACAGGACTTGACAAATGGATACCTGATGACAATCCATTTAATAATATTGCACCGGTAACAGGCAAAAGCGCTGTTTGGGTAACAGGTGTCAGAAATAACCAGGGGTTTGCTTATGTAAATAATATGTTGTTTGGTTCTTCACACGGTCCTTTCAGTGACGATGAAGTAAACAAATTTTTATCAGGACAGAACTACGGCCACCCGAAAATTATTGGTAAAAAAAGTGATGGAAATTATAATGGTGCCAAAGCAGCCAATCCAAGTTTTTCCGGATGGAGTAATGAATTTTCCGGAAGCCCATTAATCACTTCCCTTCCAGCGATTACAGACGAAGCAAATGACGCAACTCCAAATTATATAGACCCGGTTTTTTCCTATTTTCAGTCTAACAATGCAGCAATTGTGAATATTTACAATACAAATCCTGCCAACTCAGGCTGGCCATCTATTGCACCTTCAGGTATGGATGGTTATACCAATTCAAAAATACCAGGCTGGAAGAATTCATTATTGCTCGCTTCTTTAAAAAGAGGCTATTTAATGCGCATCAAACCGAATGCCGCCGGAACAGGTGTTGACCCGATTGATGGATTTGATACGTCCTCTGTTGTAAACACGCAAAACCGTTTTCGTGATTTAGCTTTTGATCCTGATGGACTCACTATTTATGCTATTGTTGACAGAAGCGGAAGCACTTCAGGTCCAACCTCAACAACACCTGTAAACAGTGCCTGCCCGGGTTGTGTAATTAAATATACATTCCGTGGATATAATCCAAACGCAACAACTCCTTTCCAAAGCACAATTCCAGCAGGCATTCCTGTTGATTCAAGTACATCTGCCGGTTGTGTAACAGCCACTGCCGTAAATATTAATTCTTCAAATTATAATTTATGGGTACCTATTACAGGCCCCAACGGAAATATTATTGCTGAAATTAAAGCGAACGGTAATAATCTGGGAAATATTACTACTTCCTTTTTTACAAGAACAGGTAATCCTGTAAGAACTGCATTTGCCAATAAATATTTAAACCGCAATGTGACTATTGGAGTTCAAACCCCTCCGGGTTCAGCTGTTTCAGTTCGACTGTATATGACAGCAAAAGAACTGGCAGATATGATTGCAACTTCCGGAAGTGGTGTAACAGGAGTTAATGATATTGCTGTGTATAAAAACAATGATGCCTGCGGTACTGCAATGGCATCTGTTGCAGCAGGGCAAACTGTTACAGGCAGGTATGTCCAGTCAACTTATGGTCATGCCATTCAGTTTAACGTAACTTCCTTTTCAAGCTTCTATTTCCTATCATCTGCTTCTACTCTTCCGTTCGATTTATTCAGCTTTACCGGAAAAGCACAGGGCGATGCAGCTCAACTTGAATGGGTGGTAAATAATGAGGCCGATGTTGTTTCATATACTGTACAACGGAGCCTGGATAACACAACTTTTGAAGATATTGCAACGGTTGATGCAAAACATTTGCAGTCATCAAATATCACTTACAACTATACTGATTTTAATGCAGGCAAACTCGCATCAACAGTTTATTACCGCATACACTCGAATGAAAACAGCGGAAGCAGGAAGTTTTCTGATATCATCAGTGTAAACTTTGCTTCTCTCATGGTTACAGGTGTGAGTGTGTTCCCGAATCCTGTTACGGAAAAAACAACTGTACTGATTAATGCAATAGCAGATGAAACTGCAAACCTGAAGATTATTGACAATACGGGAAGGGTTATTAAAGTAATTGTAGTCAATCTTGTAAAAGGTAAAAACAGTATTCAGCTTGACCTGACTAAGTTTAAAACCGGTATTTACTTTATTGATATAAATGGTAAAGCCATTAGCGAAAAAGTTAAACTGATCAAACAATAATAGTCTGTTAAATCAAAAACCCCTGCTTGCTATGGCAGGGGTTTTGTTTTTTGTACCCTAAATATCCACTCTTATGAAAAAGGCATTGATCCCGGCTTCTTTTTTGTCGAAAGCATTGGGCGCAGATATCACAGTTATTCAAAATGAAAATCAAATGTTCCTGATCCGTGAAGAAGGAAAGCCGGAGAACGTCTCCAGATTATACCGCTTATTCTTTGAAGGAGAAAAAATAAAAACGACTGAGCCCGTTGATACAGAACAACCACCACCATCTGAACCGGATTATTACAACAGTTACGAATGAAAAAAAGGAGAAGCGAATGCTTCTCCTTTTTACTTATAAGCTGCCGGCTAAACATTATCGGCTGACAATTATATCTTTCCAACCATGTTTGCAGGTATTACCCATGCATCAAATTCTTCCGGAGTAACATAACCCAGCTTTACAGCCATTTCCTTTAAGGTTGTTCCCTGCTTATGTGCTTTCTGTGCAATTTCAGCAGCTTTGTAATACCCAATTTTTGTATTAAGTGCTGTTACAAGCATCAATGAATTTTCTACATGCTTCCTGATATTTGCTTCAATTGGTTCAATGCCCACTGCACATTTATCATTAAAGCTTACACATCCATCACCAATCAATCTTGCACTATGGAGGAAGTTATAAATCATTACAGGCTTAAATACATTCAATTCAAAATGCCCCATTGAACCACCGATATTGATTGACACATCGTTACCCATAACCTGTGCTGCAATCATAGTGATCGCTTCACACTGAGTTGGATTTACTTTCCCCGGCATAATAGAAGAGCCAGGCTCATTGTCAGGAATAAAAATTTCACCAATACCACTTCTTGGTCCGCTGCTGAGCATACGGATATCATTGGCAATTTTCATTAAACTTACAGCCACTGTTTTCAATGCTCCATGTGCTTCAACAATCGCATCATGTGCAGCTAATGCTTCAAACTTATTATCTGCTGTTTTAAACGGAAGCTTGGTAAGTTTGGCAATATGCTTCGCCACATTTACATCATAGCCGGGAGGTGTGTTGATACCTGTACCAACTGCTGTACCACCCAATGCCAGTTCACTTAAATGGGCCAGTGTATTTTTAATCGCTTTCAGTCCATGATCCAGTTGAGAAACATAACCGCTAAACTCCTGTCCCAGCGTAAGTGGTGTTGCATCCATGAAATGTGTACGGCCAATCTTCACTACTTTTTTATAGGTCTTTGCTTTTTTATCTAACGTATTCCGCAGTTTTTCAATTCCGGGAATGGTTGTTTCCATAATAATTTTATACGCTGCAATATGCATGGCAGTTGGAAATGTATCGTTACTGCTTTGTGATTTGTTTACATCGTCATTGGGATGCAGGTATTTTTCTTTGTCACTTAACTTGCCTCCATTCAATACATGACCACGGTATGCAACCACTTCATTCACATTCATATTGCTTTGAGTACCGCTGCCCGTCTGCCAAACAACCAATGGAAAATAGTCATCTAACTTCCCTTCTAAAATTTCTTTACATACTTTGCCAATCAGAACTGCTTTCTTTTTTGGTAATACTCCGGCCTCATTATTGGTAATGGCTGCTGCATGCTTTAAGTAAGCAAATGCACGGATGATTTCTTTTGGCATCCGGTTGATGTCCTGTGCAATTTTAAAATTGTCGATGCTGCGTTGGGTTTGTGCTCCGTAGTAAGCATTAACGGGCACTTTTACTTCACCCATGGTATCTTTTTCAATTCTGTACTCCATAAAAAAGTTTTGAGCTGATAGCTATGAGCTATGAGCAGTTATTAAATAGTAAAAGTTTACACCCTTATTGAGGTGATAGGTTAAGTTTAGCAATGAAACTCATGATCATCTTTTGTTCTTCATCTACCTCTTTCAAAATAGCTTCAATATCTTCCTGCTTTCCATAATTCACTGCTTTAGCGATCAAAAGTTGTGTTTCAAGTTCGAAAGAAGAACCAAGTGATATTTCAGCAAACCGGCTATATTCTTTTTGACTGCTCCGGCTACTACCTTCTGCTATATTTGAAGGGATTGAAACGGCAGCCCTGCTTATCTGGCTTGAAATCCCAAATCGTTCTTCTCTGGGGAAAACACTGATCATTTTAAGACAATCAACAGCAATTTTAAACCCTTTTTGCCAAATCTTCAATTCTTTAAAGTTTCGCATATTAGTGTGTTTTTTATTACTAAGATACTCGAAGCTCACAGCTTATTACTAATTGCCGTTTTTGAATTTGCCGCAAAGTTAGGCGTTAACTGAGTTTCATTTCCTATTTTGAGTTATCAAATAATATGATGAAACTCATACTTTGTCTATTTGCCCTTTTTGCCCAGCTCCTCATTGTTGAGGGACAATCAAAGCAACCTCTTCCAACAAAGCAACAACTGGACTGGCATAATTCAGAGTATTATCTCTTTACACATTTCGGTCCCAACACATTTACAGACAAAGAATGGGGGCATGGCGATGAGCCGGAAGATATTTTTAACCCAACTCAACTGGATTGCCGGCAATGGTGCCGCATTGCCAAAGCAGCAGGTGCAACCGGAATTATCATCACAGCCAAACATCATGATGGCTTTTGTTTGTGGCCCAGTAAATATTCCAAACATACTGTTCGTGAAAGCAAATGGAAAAAAGGAAAAGGTGACGTATTGAAAGAACTATCAAAGGCATGTAAAGAATATGGGTTAAAGTTTGGGGTATACATTTCACCCTGGGACAGAAACCATCCTGATTACGGAACTCAAAAATACAATACCATTTTTGTGAACATGATGAAAGAACTCTTCACCAGCTACGGACCTATTACTGAATTGTGGTGGGATGGTGCCAATGGTGAAGGTCCGAACGGAAAGAAACAGGTATATGACTGGAAACGATTTAAAGAAACGGTACGCAAACTTTCACCCAGCACTGTCATCTTCAGCGATGTTGGTCCTGATATACGCTGGGTTGGAAATGAACAGGGAATTGCAGGCACAACCAATTGGAATACGTTGAACATTGAAGGCTTTACTCCGGGTGCAGGAGCTCCATCAACTGATACACTTAACACCGGCAATACAGATGGCAAACATTGGATACCTGCTGAATGTGATGTAAGCATAAGACCCGGATGGTTTTATCATTCAAGTGAAGATGATAAAGTGAAAACACCTGCACAATTATTTGAACTGCATTTGAAATCTGTTGGAAGAGGAGCAAATTTATTATTGAATGTTCCGCCCGACAGAAGAGGATTGATACATGCGAATGATTCAGCCTCGCTTGCCGGATTTAAAAAACTCAGAGATGAAAATTTTAAAAATAATCTTTCCCTTTCAGCAAGAGGCGAACTTCATTATAAAGGAATTGCTTACCAGAACAACAAATTAGTTGATGGAAAAGTAATAACAGCCGAATCATTTCCCGATTATCAGCAGGGTGTTTTCTGGATTAAATTTAAACAGGAAGAAAAAGTAAACTGTATTGTGCTGAAAGAGCCTGTTGAGAAAGGTCAGCAGATAAAAAAAATAAAAATTGCATTGGTTAACGGATCTGAACAAGTGAAAGAATTTCAATTAACAACAGTTGGGCACAAACGTATTCTCACATTTCCAGCTCAGTATATCAGCGCAATAAGAATTGAATTTGAAGATGCAAAGGCAACACCTTATTTAAGCGAAGTGGAAACTTACCTGATTGATGAAAAGCTGATTGAAAAATAATTCTGTGTTAAGGGGTTCGGTTCATTGATTGAAAACAGCTTTCCTCTTTTCCAAAAAAGCTCCTACTCCTTCTTTCATTTCATCAGTACCAAAACAATCACCAAATAGTTTTGCTTCAGCTGTGAAACCATTCACTTCATTATCGTAATACGCATTTACCGCTGCAATCACTTTTGCAACTGCATTCGGCCCCTTTGTCATAATTACCAGCAGAATCTCTTTGGTATGTTCCAGTAATGTATCAGCATCCGTTACATGATTCACCAGGCCAAGTTGCTTTGCTTCTCTTGCATCAATAATATTCGCCGTCATCAACAGTTCCATTGCTTTTCCTTTACCAACTAATTGAGTTAAACGTTGTGTGCCGCCATAACCCGGAATTAACCCCAGGTTCACTTCGGGTTGACCAAATTTTGCATTCTCACTTGCCAAACGAAAATGACAACTCATCGCTAATTCACATCCACCACCTAATGCAAAACCATTTACTGCAGCAATAATTGGTTTTGGCGATTGTTCAATTTTATCAAAGACCATCTCCTGCCCTTTTTTTGCAAGAGCTTCACCACTTTTAGCATCCATTGTCAGAAACTCGGTAATGTCAGCACCGGCAACAAATGCTTTTGGGCCGGCACCTGTTATGATGGCGCATTTAATATTTTCATTATTATACACTTCATCTACAGCCTGCGATAATTCTTCAATCACTGTTTTATTTAAAGCATTGAGTTTATCAGGGCGATTGATAGTTATGGTAAAAATTCCATCTTCAAGCGATGTAAGTAATGTTTGAAAAGGCATGTTGAAATTAGTTTAAAATGAAACTCAGAAATTGCGGTTTGTCTTTACCCAATCTGAAATGAATACAGCAATATCATTCGTCTTGGCACCCGGATGAAATAATTTACCGACACCCATTTTTGACAAGGCCTCAATATCCTCATCAGGAATAATTCCTCCGCCGGTAAGCAACACATCATTCATTTCTTTTTCCTTCATCAATTGAAGAATTTTTGGAAACACTGTCATATGTGCACCACTCAAGATACTTACGCCAATTGCATCAACATCTTCCTGCAATGCCGCATTCACAACCATCTCTGGAGTTTGACGGAGTCCTGTATAAATTACTTCCATACCTGCATCACGCAATGCAGTAGCAATTACTTTGGCACCACGGTCGTGGCCATCCAATCCAACCTTAGCAACTAAAACTCTGATGGGTCTGTTCATACGGCAATCTTATACTGTAAAAATAAAGAATACTGTGCTCTGCAAAGCTGATAAACATAAATAAAGATAATAGCAACAACAAGTAGCATGGATGACTCAAAGGTTGAATCGCAGTTTCATTTGCTTCAACCCTTCTGTTGCCAGTCTCAATCCAACTGAATCAACCTGTTCAAAGAAGATCACTTTATCGCCCAGCTGTCGTGAATGTTTATAGGTAACTGAATCAATAATGGTTACTTTTTCGAAATGCTGAAATACTTCATCATCTTTATCCGGCATTCTTCTGCCAATAAAGAGCAGATGTTTGAAACTCAGGTTATCAGGTATCCAATGCAGGAAAGAGCCATTGTCGCTGATTACTTTGTCTTTAAACGTTTGATCTTTCCCATAATATTTTAAAGCTCCTGCCAATCCATAATGCCGGCAATAAATAACAGTGCTGTCTCTTTCAGCAGCAGGTAATGACTGATAAAATTTTTCAGCTTTTACTGTAATTTCTTTCCAGCCCAGGTAATCGGCAAAATCCTGTGGCAATGAATGATTCTGCTGATCTTCCCATTTCAATGCTCCGGTATTCTCTATTTTTTCTTCTTTATAAAAAGCAGCCAGTTTATCTGGTTCCCAAATGGGCATGGCTACTGGCAAAATCACCCATGTTAAAAACAAGATTACTGATACAGCAACCCACCTCAGCCACTTGAGTTTTACAGTTGTCCATTGTTGTAAAGCCACCGCACCTGCTGCAAACAACATAGGATAAACACCCAATGAGTAATAATTTTTCCCGCTTGACAAAACAAGTAAAACAATAACAGTAAGATAAATCCAGGCAAGCATTCGGTATTTTTTACCCCTTTGTGTGAATAGCCAGATCAATCCTATTACCCAGATATAGAAAGCAGAAAAATACATAAGCACCTGCTCTGTTAAAAAATCAACAGGATTAATAAACTTCAGTTGTGTTTCCCTTAACTCTTCCATATGATGCAGCAAAGGCCAGTTATGATTGTATTGCCAGAGAAGATTAGGTAATGCAATAATGAAAGCTAAAAATCCTGCACCATACAAATGCTTATTCAAAAAGAGTGAACGGTATTGTGTGAGTAACAAAGCAGCTGCAAAACCAATAATGAAAAATGAAACAGAATTTTTACTCAACCACCCGCAACCAAATGTAAAACCGATCCAGTAGAGATATTTAATGTGTTTGCTGTTTATATATCGGAGAACAAAATAAGCACTCATAGCCCACCAAAAAACTTCTAAAAAATTTGCCTGGAATAAAAAGTGCAGGCGCAGGTAGGCAGTGAACATGATACATAAGGCTGCAATAAAAACAGCAAAGAAGTTTCCGCCCATTTCAACAACCATTCTGCAGGTAATAATTAAAGTCAATGCTCCAAAAAGAGAAGGCCAGAATTTTATCCAAAAGAAACTGTTACCCAATAAATGTGTCAGCCATGATAACCAGGAAAGCATGGGTGGCACTTCCATATAGCCCCATGCAAGATGATGCCCCTGTTCTAAATACAGAAACTCATCCCGATGTAATTCATAGATGGGGTGTTGCAGAAAAAAAGGCAGAACCAATTTGATAACGGCTAGTAAAAAAATTAACGGCCAGGTTGATTTATAAAAATTCATGGAGTTAAGATAATTGCTATGTGGTAAATTACAGCATGAACTACAGAAAATTTGGCAACACTGATTTAACCGTCAGTGAAATTGGTTTTGGTGCATGGGCTATTGGTGGTGGCGCCATGATTGGAACAACAGCCATTGGCTGGGGTGATGCGGATGATACGATTTCTGTAAAAGCTATTCACAAAGCAGTGGATGCAGGCATCAATTTTTTTGATACGGCTGATATTTATGGATTGGGGCATTCAGAAAAAATGATCGGGAAAGAAATTGGGAACAGAAAAGATATTGTGATTGCCACTAAAGTTGGCAATGTTTCAAGAAACGAACAATTTACTGTTGATTATACAAAAGAATATATTTTTAAAGCTTGCGAAGCTTCATTAAAACGATTGAACAGGGATGTAATTGATTACTACCAGTTGCACACAGCAAGATTAACTCATTTACAAAATGGAGAATGTATTGAAGCCATGCAGCAATTACAGCAACAGGGAAAGATCCGTTATTGGGGATTATCACTTAACACATTTGAACCCGATGCTGATGCAGAATTCCTCATGAGCAATCATTTTGGAAATGGGTTTCAGCTGGTGCTGAATATCATCAATCAAAAAGCATTGGTTTTATTGAAAACTGCAGCCGGTAAAGGTTATGGTATTATTGCAAGGATGCCTTTACAGTTTGGATTACTAACAGGGAAGTTTGATGCTCATATACATTTTTCAGATAATGATCACCGCAAGAACCGGTTAACAAGAGAAGTAATTGATGCAACATTAACTGCAACAGAACCGGTATGGAAATTATGCAGCAAATACAATTGTACCAAAACACAACTGGCATTGAGTTATATTCTCAGCTACAAAGAAGTATCAACCATCATTCCCGGCGTCCGCACACCCGAACAGGTGAAACTGAATACAGAAGGTTTGTTTCAGTTAGATCAACAAGACAGGGTGATGATTGAAGAACTTGGTTCAACTTCTTTTATTGAGTTGATGGAGTTGATCAGGAAACAGGGTTAAAACTGCTTCAAAGCATTTTCAATTCTGCTGATGGTTTCTTCTTTACCGATCAATTCAGCAATCTGAAATACTGCCGGGCCAAACTTTCCACCCACCAGCATTATACGCATGGGCAGTTGCAATTCACCCGGTTTGATATTTTTTTCAGTTGCCAAATTTTTAAACTCCGTTTCAATTACACTTAGTTCCCAATTGTTAATGGCATTCAATTTTACAATGAAGTTTTCAAAAAATAATTTCTTGTCTTCATTCCACTTGGGTTTTACTGCATTAACATCTAAAGCAATCGGTGCTTTAAAGAAGAAACCTGCATGCTGAACAAAATCGGGCAGCAATGTGCAACGGTCTTTCACCAGCTCAATTACTTTCTCCAAAAACACATCATCTTTCACTTCAATCTGATTTGCGGAAAGAACTTCCCTCACCTTCAACCTTAAACTTTCAACATTCAACTTCTTTATCCATTCGTGGTTGAACCACTTTGCTTTTTCATAATCAAACTTGGCCCCTGCACTATGTACACGTTTAATATCAAAGCTGGCAATCAGTTCATCCATACTATATAATTCTTTTTCTGTGCCATCGTTCCAGCCAAGTACAGCCAGCATATTAATAAACGCTTCAGGCAAAAATCCTTTTTCTTTAAAGCCTTCGGTTAATTCATTGGTTTTAGCATCAGTCCAGTTCATGGCAAATACGGGAAAGCCATACTTCGCTCCGTCTCTTTTACTCAGCTTTCCACTCGGCCCCAGTATTAAAGGAAGATGCGCCCACTTCGGCATGGCAGATTGCCATCCCAAATATTTCCATAACAATAAATGCACGGGTGCGCTGGATAACCATTCTTCACCACGAAATGCATGTGTGATCTTCATTGAATAATCATCAACCACAACTGCTAAATGGTAGGTAGGCATTCCATCTGCTTTCAGTAACACTTTATCATCTACCAGTTCCGTTTGAAAACTTACATCCCCACGGATCATATCCGTAAAACTTACTATTTCATTTTCCGGCATCTTGATGCGGATAACATGTCTGGTATTTTTTTCAAGCAGTTCTTTTACTTCATCGTCTGTAAGTGTTAAACTATTCCTCATTTTTTTGCGAATGCGGTGATCATATTGTGGCGATGGGTTTTCTTCTGTTTTATTTTCTTCACGCATTTTATCCAGTTCCTCCGGTGTATCAAATGCATAATAAGCATGGCCATGGGTAACCAGTGTTTCAGCATACTTGCGATACATTTCCTTCCGTTCGCTTTGTCTGTAAGGCCCATGAGGCCCGCCATGTTTCGAACTTTCATCAGGAATAAGTCCGCACCATTTCAAACACTCAAAAATATATTCCTCCGCTCCGGCTACAAAACGGCTCTGATCGGTATCTTCTATACGTAATACAAACTCGCCACCATGATGTTTAGCAAATAAATAATTGTACAATACAGTTCGTACGCCGCCTAAATGCAATCCGCCCGTGGGACTGGGGGCAAATCTTACTCTTACACTCATAGCGCAAAGATAAAGAGTTCATCTGTTTTTGCAGATGAGAGATAATCGCTTACTTTGAAAGATCAATGAAAACCTTTTGTCTTTTCCTGTTTAGCCTGCTGTCAATTGATGCATTTTCACAATCATCATTTACTTATCCTTCGCTTGTGCTGGAGTACGACAGTGTAATTGTTTTCAAAAATCTAAAACTCATTCCAATCAAACGAACCGGAATGGAAAATAATGACAGCGCTTTTAAGAAACAATCAATGATTACCATGCAGCAGGGCTTACAAAAAGGGTTAGTGAAAATAAAAGAAAGGGGAAATTATTTGGTTGACAATATCAATATCCTGCTCATTGAAAATAGAAGCAACCAAAACTTATTGCTGAAAAGTGGTGATATTATTTCGGGTGGACGGCAGGACCGGGTCATTGCAAAAGACACGATTCTTCCACCGGGCAAACAACAGTATACTATTCCTGTTTACTGTATTGAAGAAAACCGCTGGAGTAATCATGAAAAAAAGTTTGAGTATAAAGGAAGTGCTGCAGCAGGGTTGCAAAAAATTATTGACTCTGTACACAATCAAACAAAATTGTGGGGCGAAATAAGAAAACTGCTTAAAGCAAATAATCAAACATCATCTTCTTCTTATGCAGCTTTGCTGACGAATAAAAAAATTGTTGACACAAGTAATCAGTATGTAAGATACTTTCTGCAGCAATTCAGTAAAAGAGACAGCAGCATTGTTGGAATTATTGCTTCAACAGGAAGCCATGTATTGGGTGCTGAAGTATTTGTTACTGCTGATTTATTTTACCAAACCCTGTCTTCTTTACTCTTTAAATATAGTACGGAAGCAATCTTATATGGGTCAAAAGCAGCAGGTGACAATCACAAAGAAAAAAGATATGCAGATGAAATGCTGTCTCCATCAACCCGGCAACAATTCATTTTAAAACATGGAAAGATGATCTATTACAAAGGGAACCTCATTCAGCTTACAGGCTATTTATTTCATCAGTAACTTTAGTTATGCAGTATATAGTAACAACTCCCTGGTGGTTACGGATGTTGTTTCCTAAAAACCTTATTTGGGAAATACCAACGAAAGAGAAAATCATTTACCTCACATTTGATGATGGGCCCCATCCTGTTGCTACGCCATTTGTATTGGATGAATTGAAAAAATACAATGCCAAAGCAACTTTCTTCTGCATCGGAAAAAATGTTACTGCTTACCCTGACATTTACAAACGCATTTTAATAGAAGGCCATCGGGTGGGAAATCATACACACAATCATTTAAACGGCAGAAAAACAGGTAATGAACTTTGGTTGAATAATGTAAAAGAAGCCGCAAAATGGATTGATTCTGACTTATTGAGGCCGCCGTATGGCAAAATTGGGTCATTTCAGGCACAATTGCTTCAAAATGCAAAGCCTCCTTACAGAATAATCATGTGGACTGTTTTAAGTGCCGATTTTGATACCTCCATTACCCCGGAAAAGTGTTTTTCGCATGTAAATAAGAAAACTAAATCCGGAAGTATCATCGTATTTCATGATAGTGAGAAGGCTTTTCCGAATATGCGCTTTGCCCTTACAGAAGCCTTAAAGTTATTTTCGGGTGAGGGTTACCGTTTTGAAGCTGTAAAATAAGAAAATGCTGTAAAAAAAGGAGGGCCGGGGTGGAAACCCTGGCCCGTTTTTAATCCGTACCCTATGAAAACTGTTGCTAAGGTACAATTTCTTTTATCAGATGCAAGTGTTTTTTCTTAGGGAAGAGTAATGATTTTTACGTTCCCGTTTATGGTGAGTGTCGCCTTATTGTCACAATCGCCATTTCCAAAGTTCAGTAACCCATTCGTGTTATTGAATCGGATGCGGAGTACCCCTTTTGAAATCCAGCGGCAAGTGAACTTTTTAATCAACGGCTCAATTACTTCATGACCCCAGCTGTTACCACGGCTATTTTCGCCACGACCACCACCTGTGATAGAGAAAATATCATCTAAAGGCCAAAATGGAGTGCCATTTCCTTCAATCTGAGCAACAGTTCTGATACTGCTCCATTTAACCCAGCGACCACTATTCCAGGTAAGCTTTCCTTCAATTACCTTGGTAGTGAAAATCTTATTGTTACTGCTGCTGTTATTTGCCACTTCATGCGTTCCTGTTACAGATACGCTGTCAACTTTATAACCATCGAATGTAGTGGTTGCTTTACTACCCGGTTCACGCATTTTACCTGTAAAAACAGTAATTATTTTGCCTTTACGGAATTTGCCATCACGACCTACACAGCCAGATCCGAAGTCGATCGTTACTGTTTTAGGAAATACACCGTGTTGCAGTGGGAAAACGGTTATTGTAAAACAACGGTTGCTGTCAAGCCTTCCTGTATAATTACCTCCCTCCATTCGGCCATAAATACCAACGCTGCCGGTAATACCCAGATCCTCTCCGGTTTCAGAGCCAATACCCATAGTGTTGTCAAAAACATCATCATATGCTGCTTCAGCCTCACTGTTACTTGCTGTACTTTCAACAGTCGCTGTTTCGTCCTGAGCAGAACTGCTTTCTTTTTTACAGGCAGTAAATGTAAGTGCACCAAAAAGCAGGAATGCTAATGTGCTTTTAGAAAAAATGTTGCTTGTTTTCATGATATACGCTTTTTTTAGGTTTTTAATTAAACGAACAATACAAAGACTGCATGATTCGGGGTTGGTTTAAAGGCTGTTAATTTTTTTTAGAATTTTTCATTTCAATCAATTTTAGCGGATAATCTGGATCTTGCCGGGATAAGCCCTTAATTTTGCATCCCTTATGCACATAATAGATACACATACCCATCTTTATCTTGAGGAGTTTTATGCGGATATTGAGGAAGTAATTAGCCGGGCCAATGCTGCAGGTGTGGCTAAATTTTACCTGCCGAATATTGACAGCAGTTCTATTAATGATATGCTCAGGCTGGAAGAACGATTCCCCGATCAATGTATCGCTATGATGGGGCTTCACCCCTGTTCGGTAAAAGAGAATTATAAAGATGAATTAAAACTGGTGGAAGAGTGGTTGAAAAAAAGACCCTTTGCCGGAGTAGGTGAAATAGGATTGGACTATTACTGGGATCAGACATTTATAAAAGAACAAAAAGAAGCATTTCAATTGCAGATTGAATGGGCTTTACATCATAATCTCCCCATCATTATTCATAGCCGTAACTCATTACAGGATTGTATTGATATCGTTAAGCAAAACCAACATGGTCAATTAAAGGGAATTTTTCATTGCTTTAGCGGATCAATTAACGAAGCGAAACAAATCATGGATCTTGGATTCCTGATGGGAATTGGTGGCGTTGTTACTTACAAAAAAGCAAATCTTCCGGAAATACTTTCAGAAATTCCTGTTGCACATCTTGTGCTTGAAACGGATGCTCCCTATTTAACGCCTGTGCCTTTTAGAGGTAAACGGAACGAACCCGCCTATTTGAAATATGTAATTGAAAAGATAGCTGATGCGAAAAATCTTTCCGCTTTCGAAATCATTGAAGCAACAACTGCCAATGCTCAAAATTTATTCGGGGGCTAAGAGTGATACCTGTATTTTTGCCGTCCAAAAGGAGACGTGTCCGAGTGGTTGAAGGAGCACGCCTGGAAAGTGTGTATACGGGAAACTGTATCAAGGGTTCGAATCCCTTCGTCTCCGCTCCTTCCCTCCATCGCCCTGTCTGCCGACAGGCAGTATTTGTGAAGGAGGATTTTTTTAAACGCCTATTCCTAATTTTTCAACAGCAAGTTGCGATGCTATCTGGCTGGCATCTTTTTTATTAAAAGCTTTTCCTTCTGCAATCACTTCGCCGTCTACTACTGCTCCGATAGTAAACAGCCTGCGGCCATTTTCCAATCGTTCATCAAGCGTTTCGAAATCCAACACTTTGCCATTTTTATTGGCCCATCCGTATAATTTGTTCTTATGATTAATCTCCAATAACTCTAATTCCTCCATAAACAAATGCGGAACAATCACATTTTTCGTAATCCACTTCTGTGTTTTTCTATAACCAAGATCAAGATAAATGGCACCTAGCAGTGCTTCTAATGTGTTGCCGAATATTTGGGATATCTTAAGTGAGTTATCTCCTTTGTTATAAATCGTAATTTTTTTCAAGCCCATACGCACAGCAATATCATTAAGCGTAGCACGGTTCACCATTTTGCTGCGCATCTCGGTTAAAAATCCTTCGCCTTTGTATGGATATTTTTTGAACAGATAATGAGCAACTGCGGCACTCAATACTGCATCACCTAAAAACTCAAGCCGTTCGTTGTTCTGATCGCTCCCTTCTTTAACTGAGCGATGGCTTAATGCCGTTTTATATAATAACAAATCCCCCGGGCTGTACCCGAGAATATTGCGAAGGTTACTTTCGAATTTGTTTTTTGCTGGTAATATTTGACGGACGAAATTCCGCACCATAAGTTTTATACATCATCAACTATAAAAAAAACACTTCTTTTATCTGATGTGATAACAAATCTAAAGGAAATCAGGAATATTTCTTTACAATCACTGAAGCATTATGCCCGCCAAATCCAAAAGTATTACTTAAAGCTGCACGTACTGTACGTTTCTGAGCTTTGTTAAATGTGAAATTTAATTTGGGATCTAATTCGGGATCGTCAGTAAAATGATTGATGGTTGGGGGAATAATATCATGCACTACGCTCATTACACAGGCAATCGCTTCCAATGAACCTGCAGCTCCTAAACAATGCCCTGTCATTGATTTAGTAGAACTGATGTTAAGATTATAGGCATGTTCACCAAACACGGTAAGAATCGCTTTTGTTTCGGCAATATCTCCCAATGGAGTTGAGGTACCATGCACATTGATATAGTCAATATCGGATGGCTGCATGCCGGCATCTTTTAATGCAGCGGCCATTACATTCTTTGCACCAAGTCCTTCCGGATGAGGAGCAGTAATATGGTGAGCATCAGCTGTTGCACCGCCACCAGCTATTTCGCAATAAATTTTTGCACCACGCTTTAATGCATGTTCAAGATCTTCGAGAATTAACATCCCTGCGCCTTCACCCATCACAAAACCATCACGGTCTTTATCAAAAGGGCGACTGGCTGTTTTGGGGTCATCGTTTCTTTCACTCAACGCTTTCATCGCATTGAACCCACCTAAACCTGCAGCACTTACCACTGCTTCACTTCCGCCGGTTAATATAATATCAGCTTTGCCCAACCTGATGTTGTCGTAAGCATCGATAATAGCATTGGTAGAAGATGCACAGGCAGAAACCACTGCATAATTGGGGCCTCTGAAACCGTGACGCATGGAAATTTGTCCGGCAGCTATATCCAAAATCATTTTTGGAATAAAGAAAGGATTGAATCGGGGAGTTCCGTCGCCCATGGCATAATTAATCACTTCTTCCTGGAAGGTGATTAAGCCACCGATACCGCTGGCGAAAATAACACCAACACGGTCAGCATCTACATTGTCTTTATGAATGCCTGCGTCTTTAACCGCCTCATCACTAACAATCAATGCAAACTGGGTAAACCGGTCAATTTTCCTTGCCTCTTTTCTGTCCAGATAAGCAGTAGGTTCAAAATCTTTTACCTCACAGGCAAATCTTGTTTTGAATTTAGAGCAATCAAATTGTTTAATAAAATCAGCACCTGAAACACCATTAACCAATCCCTCCCAATATTCATCAAGAGTTTTGCCTAATGGTGTCAGGGCACCAATTCCGGTAACTACTACTCGTTTGAGTTGCATAAGTTGCCTGGTAAAAAAGAGGTTTATACCGCTTGGGCGGTATTAAATTACTTAGCGTGTTCTTCTAAATAAGCTACTGCCTGACCAACTGTTGTGATGGTTTCAGCCTGTTCGTCAGGAATTGAGATGTTGAACTCCTTTTCAAATTCCATGATCAGTTCTACTGTGTCTAATGAATCAGCCCCTAAATCATTTGTAAAAGAAGCTTCAGGATTAACCTCTGATTCTTCAACACCTAACTTGTCTACGATGATTTTTTTAACTCTTGCTGCGATGTCTGACATTGTCGTAATTATTTGGTTACAGGTTGCAAAAATAGAGTTTTTAAGCAATTAGCAAGCGTTCTATTAAAAATGTGTGAAACCTCTCATTTTCAGGCAGTTCAAACTCCCTTTTTAACCGCATTAAAAATATTATTATTTTATCGTCATAGTTATTAGTTTTTCAGTATATAACAACTGTTTGTTTTTACATAAAAAAATGTAACTTGGCCATTCTGCTTAATTCATAATATGGCACTTAAACAAATTGATTACGGTACTCCTGAATATCAGCAAATGCTGAATTTACGTTATGAAATTTTACGTAAGCCTCTTGGCCTTCAATTTGATCCTAACGAGTTAGAAAGCGAAAAGAATGCAATTCTTATTGCAGCATTTGAAGAAGAGAAAATGCTGGGTTGTTGTTTTTTAATTCCGTTTGATAATGAAACGGTAAAGCTGCGCCAAATAGCTGTACAAAATAATCTTCAGGGTAAAGGTATTGGTGCCTCTCTAATGAATTTTGCTGAAAATATTGCCCGTGACAGGGGATATAAAACAATGCTGATGCATGCACGCAAAAGCACTGCCCACTTTTTTGAAAAACAGGGTTATAAAATTGAAGGGGATGATTTTATTCAATTAACTATTCCGCATTTGGTCATGAAAAAGCGGTTGCTCTAACCTTTTTACTCTGCAAATACAATTCATCACTGCACATCTGGAAAAATATTTCTTTCGTAAATACGATTGAGTGATTACTATTTTTAAATTTTCTGGCCATAAACGCTGAAAATCGTAGAAAAACATGGCCACTCGTAGTTTTACGTATTGCAAAAGTAGTTGCAGTATTCGATTTTTGTAATGGTTTTTACTTATATCCAATAACCGATTCCTATGAAGAGAACTTTACTATGTACCCAAACCCTGTTACTATTTCTTTTAATAGCCATCCCCTCATTATTATTTTCACAAGCCACTGTTGCAGTAGGTAAAAGTTTTATCAACGTTAGCCGGCCCGGTGGCGGAACTGTTATTCCCGGCGATGTACTGGAAATAAGAGTATCTGTTTATGTAACAAATGGTGGAAGCAATAGAATTTTCAGAACACGTTACAATGATACGATTCCAAACAATCTTACTTATGTAGCCAACTCTATGAGGTTAATCACCAATGAAGGTGTTTCATACAGATCATTTACAGATGCCGGTGGAGATGATCTTGCAATGTATGAAGGTCTTACAAAAACACTACGGTTTAATTTAGGCAGAGACACTGCCAACGCATCGCCGTACGTCAATATGCCCACAAGAGTTGTTACCACCACAACAACTGATACATTAATAAATGGCGGAGGATATTTCAGATCAGACACACATAGACCAAGAGTAAGCGGAGGAATGTTAATCCTGGTTACCTACAGAGTAACAGTTAATCTGGCAACGCCTTACAACACTATTATCAATTATGGTCCCGGGGCTTTAAGATACAGAAACCAGCTTTCAGCAATTGCAGCAACTGACTATACGTTAAACCCCAACAGACTCTCGTTTATTATTTATCCAAATTATGGATTATGTACAAATGCAAGCGGAGCCAATAATGTATTTGCTGGCAGTGGTGATTTTGGTTCAGGTACTACTCATAATGGTACAAACCCCGGAACAGTGCCCGGTTATAATTTTGTAAATGTAACAACCGGAAATCCCGGGGATGGTAATTACTCAGTTATAAAAAATTTAAGCCCCAGCCAAAATACGAATCCATTAATTCAACGGCCTGAATCTTCTTCTTCTCACAGAGTATTTGGCGTATGGGATATTATCGGCGATCATACAGGTGCTGCAGATCCTTTGGCTGGAAACCCACCGTCTGCATCAGGCATCAATGGTGGATATATGCTGGCAGTAAATGCAGCATACCAGTTAAGTATTGCCAACAATCAGAATGTAACCGGTCTTTGTGAAGACACATATTATGAGTTTTCAGCCTGGTTCAGAAATGTTTGCAAGAGATGCGGAGTTGACAGTATTGGGCGAGGAGCTTCCAATGTATCAGTACCTGCAGGATATCTTGATTTGCCTGGTAACGATTCTTCAGGCGTTAAGCCAAATCTTACCTTCCAGATTGATGGAGTAGATTATTATGTTTCCGGCAATATTAATTATGCAGGAACCTGGGGGCAATGGGTAAAAAAAGGATTTGTTTTTAGAACAGCACCCGGGCAAACATCACTCACCATATCTATAAAAAACAATGCTCCGGGTGGGGGTGGTAATGACTGGGTTATGGATGATATTTCATTTGCCTCTTGTTTACCAGGATTAAATATGCGACCAGGCCCTGCTCCATCTTATTGTATTAACGGGCAGGTTCGTTTATCAGCCATTGTAACCAC
>JANOIQ010000620.1:0-3358 GCA_031407835.1 Chitinophagaceae bacterium | reverse complement strand
AAAGAACGTGCAAGATTAATGGGTAAAATGATTGGAGAAAAAAGAGCAGGTATGCCAACAGTTCCATTTGCACCAAGCATGGAATTAATGCAAACCTGTACAGATCATTACCACAGTCATGGCTTGCTGGTGATAGATGCAGAGGAGAATTAATCCATTCGTTTAAAAGTTTAACGTTTAAAGTTATGGCAACAATCAGAAGTTTTGAAGATATAGAATCGTGGAAACTGGCAAGGGAGCTTTGCAAAAAAACAGGAGAATTAATTGATAACGGAAATTTTAAAAAAAGTTTTCGATTAATAGATCAGATTGATGGCTCTTCTGGCTCTGTGATGGATAATATTGCCGAAGGTTTTGAAAGAGGAACAAGAAAAGAGTTTATTCAATTCCTTGGATATTCAAAAGGCTCCTGTGGTGAATACAGATCTCAGCTTTACAGAGCTCTTGACAGAAACTATATCACACAACTGAAATTTGATGAATTAGCCATTCTTGCTACCAGAACGAGTGGCTTGATCCAAAAATTCATAGAATACTTAAATAAAACTGAGATTGCCGGTACTCGTAAGAACGTTAAACCTTAAACATTCAACTTTAAATTTTATACAATGAAAAAAATATTTTTGTTTCTTATTGCTATCGCAAACCTAACCACTGTGTTTGCACAGGATGATGTGTACCCGGTAAAACCGCAAACAGAAAAAATAACACTGGCGAATGCTACTGTTCATGTTGGTAACGGAATAGTGATTGCAAATGGGTTTGTAACATTTGAAAATGGTAAGATCATTGCTGTTGGAGAAACGGTTCCTTCTGCTCCCGGCAAACTGGTCGACATCAAAGGAAAGCATGTTTATCCCGGTCTCATCTTATCCAACTCACAATTAGGTTTGGTTGAAGTGAACAGTGTAAGAGCAACCGTTGATCATACAGAGATCGGTGTATTAAATCCATCCATCCGTTCAATTGTTGCTTACAATACTGATTCAAGAGTAATCAACACATTAAAGAGCAATGGTATTTTATTTGCCAATGTAGTGCCGCAGGGCGGAACCATCAGCGGCTCTTCTTCTGTTGTTCAGCTGGATGCATGGAACTGGGAAGATGCTATTTACAAAGCCGATGGACAAATGCATATGAATATGCCATCGCTATTTTTCCGGCCCAATCCATTTGCTGCATTTCGTGGTACCCCTGAAACACGCACAGCTGCTGATGTAATCAAAGAAGGGTTAACCCAGATTGAAGGCATCAAACTTTTTTTCCGTGAAGCAGCGGCTTATCAAAAAGAAACAGTTCATAGTAAAGTGAACTTAAAATTTGAAGCAGTAAAAGCGTTATTGGAAAAGAAACAAAAACTGTTTGTTCATTGCGACATTGTAAAAGAAATGCTGGTAGCCATTGATTTTGCAAAAGAGTTTGGTTTTGATGTGGTTATTGTTGGTGCAAGTGAAAGCTGGCAGATTGCAGACTTACTGAAGCAAAATAACATCGCAGTAATTCTCGGTCAGCAGCATAGCCTCCCAACGATGGCAGATGATGATGTGGATCAGCCATACAAAGCAGCAACCTTTTTACAAAATGCAGGTGTGCTGTATGCCATCAATGATGAAGATGGACAAACACGTGGCCGCAACCTTCCTTTCAATGCGGGAACTGCAGTTGCTTATGGCATTACGAAAGAACAGGCTTTATCAGCAATAACACTCAATGCCGCAAAAATTCTGGGTATTGATGGCAAAACAGGTTCCATTGAAACCGGTAAGGATGCCAATATTGTAATCAGTGAAGGAGATATTCTTGACATGAAGACAAGTATCATCACACATGCTTTTATACAGGGCCGGCAGGTTAGCCTCGAAGACAAGCACAAACAACTGAACGAACGTTACAAACAGAAATACGGAATTAAATAAGATTTCAGTTCAAAAAGTAAAGGCTGCCTGATACAGGCAGCCTTTACTTTTTCAGAGGGTACTCAATAAACCGATGAATGAGACGTTTTATCTAAGTCTAACCAACATTCATCTGCTATGAAGAAATTACTACCTATTCTGCTGATGGGCACAATCGCTGTTTTTTCCTGCCGCAAACCCTCAGATGTACCTTCTCTTACAAGCATAATTACCCAGGGAAAATGGTATGTAAACCTGATGAAAGATTATGGAGTGAATAATACTCCTGCCTTTAACGGCTGGCAGTTTATGTTTCAGCCTGATAAGGTTGTAACAGTAACCGATGGAGCGAATAATTACAGTGGCACATGGAGGGAAGACAGCACCCGTCAAAAATTTATACTTTCCATCAATTCTCCTGAAATTGAGCTGATTTACATCTGCAGGGAATGGGATATCAGCCTTAAAACTTATGGCAGGGTTATCTTTAAAGATGATAAACTGAACCCGGCACAGGAGCTTCAGTTTACAAAATTTTAATCGTCCTGCTACTTACTTAACATTTGAAAGCTTGGGGTAATCAAAAAACCAAAAATCTTTTTCAGCCTGTTCAAAATCGGCCCAGTTATCTGTTTTAATCTTTATGGCAAATACCGAACAGGTGGGCATATCATCAATTCTTGCAGTTGTGAGCTGATTCGCAAAATCGGTAATCCCATTATTATGAGAAAAGATAATTGCATGATCAACAGCTTCGTCAATTTTTCGAATCACTTCAATAAAGGCAATGGGTTCAGCCAGGTAAAGCTTTGATTGAAGAATCATTGTATCCGGATCTGCGCCAAATTCCTTCATAAACAACTCGCAGGTTTTTCTTGCACGCTTAGCAGTACTGCTGATGAACGCATTAACTTTTACTTTTCGATTAATTAATCGCTTTGCCATCATGGGCGCATCTTTCAATCCTCTTGCATTCAAAGGACGGTCGAAATCTTTTTGCCCCGGATCATCCCAGCTGCTTTTTGCATGTCTTATAAGAAGTAATGTTTTCATGATTGCTGTAAAATAAAGCTTTCAACTAATAAAAAACCACCTGCCTGCGCAAGTGGTTTTTTGAAGTATTTTCCGAGGTGTTTAAAAAAATTGATTTTAAAGACGGGTATTAATACGTAGCAAATATTCTGCCAAATGGGAGAATATTAGATTTTATTTTAATATCCCCTTACATTTTTCCCATCCAGGTAATTAAGCAGGGCCTTGTTACAAACCTTATTACCGCCCGGTGTTGGGTAATTTCCTGTAAAATACCAGTCGCCTGTATTTGTTGGGCAACTTGCATGCAGATCTTCAATATTCTGATAAATAACCTGTACAGGCGTTGAAAACCTGCAGGAGTTATTAATTGAGCAATCTTATCGCTGATTTCTTCAGTTGTAAATGGTTTGTACAACCGACGCACTACG
>JANOIQ010000592.1:0-3235 GCA_031407835.1 Chitinophagaceae bacterium | reverse complement strand
TGGGTTTTCTTACTTTGTTTTTTATGCTCCAAAGTTTCTCCCTTTACAAAACCAGGCAGCAAAAGAAACAGATCGTTTACAATTTGTCGCAACAAACCGCCGTAGATTTTATGCTGGGTAATCAATATCTCTTTAAGGGCGACCCCATATTACTTCAAGATGGATTTCTCCGCAACTTCCATCTTAAACCATCAAGAATATTTCACCGTACTTATCATTCACCGGTTTATAATCTATCAGCGAAAAGCAATTCATTTACAATTAACAGGAAAAAGATTTTGATCATAGATCAGTCCTACCGCTATGATTCACTTTCTGCCCGCATTATTGCCGATGTTGTGATCATCTCCAAAAATCCACGGCTGTACATCAGTGATCTCATCAAAACAATTGATTGTAAGTTGCTTGTTTTCGATGGCTCCAGCCCTCAATGGAAGGTCAATCTCTGGAAAACAGACTGCGAAAAACTTCATTTGAACTATTTCTGCACAAGTGAACAGGGTGCTTTTGTGATGAATTTGTAGAACCCTACCTTTGCGCCTTCTTTCATGGTCGTTCGCCACATTTTTCATTTTGATTGACAATAAACCAATGAACAAAAAAATTCAATCGGCACTCATTTCAGTTTTTTACAAAGACGGGCTGGATTCACTCGTACAGTTATTACATGCACAAAACGTAACTATTTATTCAACAGGCGGCACACAGCAGTTTATTGAAAAACTGGGCATACCTGTAATTCCTGTTGAAAGTCTCACAACCTATCCTTCTATTTTGGGAGGACGTGTAAAAACATTGCATCCTTCTGTTTTTGGTGGTATCCTCGGCAAGCGTGATGATGAAACCCATCAAAAAGAAATGAAGGAATACAATATTCCCGAACTGGACCTGGTGATTGTTGATCTTTATCCATTCGAGGAAACGGTTGCTTCCACATCAGATGAAAAACTCATCATTGAAAAAATTGATATTGGCGGACCATCCATGATTCGTGCAGCCGGAAAAAATCATAAGGATGTGGTTGTACTTGCAGCCAAAAAAGAGTATGCAGTGCTGGAAGAAATTCTCCGTGCACAAAATGGTGAAACTACATTTGATCAGCGCCGCAGTTTTGCCATCAAAGCGTTTGATGTGTGTACAGCTTATGATACCGCTATCTCTAACTATTTTCATCAATCAGCAATAGAAACTCCTTTCAATAAGGAAGAAAAGGTTTTACGTTATGGTGAAAACCCACATCAGTCTGCCAGGTTCTATGGTAATCTTGAAGAATTATTCTCTCAATTACACGGAAAAGAATTAAGCTATAATAATTTGGTTGATGTTGATGCAGCTGTGCAACTCATCAAAGAGGCCTCCCCAAGCCCCTCCAAAGGAGGGGATGTTCAACCCGCCGAAATTTGGTTTGCCATTATAAAGCACACCAATGTTTGCGGTGTCGCTGTAAGAGCAACAGTAAAGGAAAGCTGGGATGCTGCATTATCCGGTGATCCGGAAAGTGCATTTGGTGGTGTACTGGTTTGCAATGGAGAGATTGACAAGGCAACTGCTGAAGCTATTAATGAAATTTTCTTTGAAGTATTGATTGCTCCTTCTTTTGCAGCTGATGCACTGGCAGTATTGAAATCAAAAAAGAACAGAATTTTATTGCAGCTGAAAAAACAACCCAATACCAAAGAACAATACAAATCATTACTCAACGGGGTGTTGGTTCAGGGAACAGATGAAGGAAATTATACAGACTGGAAAGAAACCGGAGGCAGGGAAACAACTGCTGCTGAAAAAGGAGACCTGCTATTTGCCAATATCATCTGCAAGCATTTAAAGAGTAATGCCATTGCTTTGATTAAACATAAACAATTAGTTGGTAAAGGTTGCGGACAAACAAGCCGTATTGATTCACTTCGTCAATCTGTTGAGAAAGCAAAGCAGTTCAATTTTGATTTAACCGGTGCAGTAATGGCAAGTGATGCATTTTTCCCTTTCAATGATTGTGTGCAGCTGGGTCATGCAGCAGGTATAACTGCTTTTATTCAACCGGGGGGTTCAATTCGTGACAATGATTCAATTGAATACTGCAAACAAAATAACCTGGCAATGGTTATAACAGGGCTGAGACATTTTAAACATTAGAGACCCTCCCGTCCCCAAAGGGAGGCTTTGCTCTGCACAAAGCCAGCTTATTTTAAAAGCTTAAGTAAATTGCTACAGATTGATGAAAAAAGATTTACTGATGACTTGGAAGATATATAGATTAATTACAAACTAAAGCACCGCCTCCTCTCTTTTGGAGAGGAGGAAGGGTGGTGAGGCTTATGTCAAAACGCTATTTCAATAAAACCTTTTCATCTTCTGCTGATACAATTAAAAGTTTATCAGTCTTTAATCCTTTGACCATTCACAAAAAAGGAAAAAGGTCAAAAGCAATCTTTGCTTTGGCTGTTGTTTGCATTTTATGGGGAACTACCTGGCTTGCATCCAAAGAAGGAGTGAAACATATTCCTCCATTACAACTGGCAGGTATGCGGCAATTATTTGGTGGCATCTGTTATATGATTTTCTTTTTGATTAAAGGAAGCAGCTGGCCAAAAATGAAAGACCTTGTTCCTCTACTTGTATTAGCCTTGCTGAATTTTATTTTTAGCAATGGCCTCAGCACATGGGGCCTGAAATATATTTCTTCCGGTCTTGGCGCTATCATGGGCGCCATCTTTCCTTTATGGATTGTGATTATCAATCTCTTTTCATCAAAAGAAAAAATGCCAGCCATGGCCATTCTTGGTTTACTGCTTGGCTTTGCAGGGGTATGTGTTATTTTTTATGATCACCTGCAGGATTTTTTTAAACCTGATTTTCGTTTTGGCATTATACTATCATTAGTTGCTACGTGGACATGGGCGTTCGGCTCATTGTACACCAAGAAACATGCAGCTCAATTCAATCCCTACTTTGGATTAGGGTTTCAAATGCTGATTGCTGGTGCCTCACTGCTCACTGTTTCAGCTTTTAATAAAAACTTTCTGCCTTTTACTGAAATACCAACAGCAGGATGGCTGTCAATCGGGTACCTCGTCATCTTTGGTTCTATCATTGCGTTTGTGTGTTACCTGTATGCATTGCAAAACCTGCCAACAGAACAGGCAAGTATTTATGCTTATATCAACCCGGTTGTAGCAGTATTATTAGGTGCTTTCATTTTTGGAGAAAAGCTGACACTCATATTAACCATTGGCGG
>JANOIQ010000541.1:0-6265 GCA_031407835.1 Chitinophagaceae bacterium | reverse complement strand
ATTAAACATTCTCAAAGCAGGTTTCTTTGATGCCATTTCAGCCAACATCAATTACCAGAATATTGAAGAAAGCCGTTACACAAGAGAGTTTAAACGTTATGACCGGCTAGATGGCAGAGTTGAGAATGTAAACGTTTGGGGCTTTACGCTTGACACACGTAAAACCTGGAAGGATCATGAATTAACAGCTGGCATTGATGGGCAGTTGAATGATCTCAAATCAACAGCAACAAGAGTGAATATTAATACAGGTGCAAGTACAAAATTAGATACACGCTATCCTGATGGTAAAAATAACATGAACAACTTCGGCATTTTTGCCCAGTACACATACAAATTTAAAAACAGGAAGTTTGTACTGAACGATGGCATCCGTTTTCAAACAATCAGTTTGCGTTCAACATTAGTTGATACTGCATTACTTTTTCATCTCCCTTACACAGAAATTAAACAGAATAATTTCACTGTTACAGGAAATGCAGGATTAATTTATTTGCCTGTAGCCGGATCAAAACTATCCATCAATTTTTCAACCGGTTTCAGAGCTCCTAATATTGATGACCTGGCAAAAATTTTCGAATCAAGTACAGCTGCCAGGCAACTGGTTGTTCCAAATCCAGAAATCAAGCCTGAAAAAACATTTAATATAGATCTCGGTTTAAGTCAGAATATTGGAAAAAATGTACGCTTTGAAGTAAGTGGATTTTATACCTGGTTCAGAGATGCTCTCGTAAAAGCTCCGTTTAAATTAAACGGACAGGATTCGCTTGTTTACTATGGAGTAAAAAGTCAGGTGCTGGCTAATACTAATGCCAACAAAGCTTTTTTATACGGATTCTCTGCTTCTTTCTTTGCAACGATAGCAAAGCACTTTACATTGAGCAGTACAATTACCTATACAAAGGGAAGATTTGAAACAGATGATACAAAAAACTCCAATGTATATGAAAAGCAGTCGAACGGAACATATGCATTAATTAGTAAGAAGGTTTCATCAAAACCATTAGATCACATTCCTCCTGTATTTGGAAAAACAAGTATTGTCTACCAGAATAAGGGGATAACAGCTGAGGTATATGCTTTGTATAATGGCTGGAAGCATCTCGATCAGTATAATGCAGATGGCGAAGACAACGCCCAATATGCAACCGCCGATGGAATGCCATCATGGGCAACCCTGAATTTGAGAACATCTTACAGCATCAAAAAACAGATTACGCTGCAATTTGCAGTGGAGAATTTGCTGGACCGCAATTACCGCTACTTTGCCTCTGGTTTTTCAGCACCCGGCAGAAATTTCATTCTGGCAGCCAGGGTAAGCTTCTAAATTTTTGTTTTAAGCCAGTATAAATCAGCTGCTGCTTTCCTATATTATTTTAAATGGAAAGCAGCAGCTTTTTCATTTAAATTGTCTAAATTCAGGGTTGCAAACCCAATGTGAATGACTGAGGAAGCAATCTTACAGGGATGTCTTAAAAATCAAGCGGTAGCTCAACAGGAATTGTACAGCCGATACAGTCCTAAAATGTTGTCTGTCTGTTATCGATTTGCCCGCAATCGTGAAGATGCTGAAGACATGCTGCAGGAAGGTTTCATCAGGGTATTCACACAAATTCATCAATTTCAAAGCAAAGGCTCTTTTGAAGGCTGGATCAGGCGCATCATTGTTCATACCTGCATCAATCATTTAAAAAAACACAAGAAGTTTAATGATAGTGTAGATATAACACAGGCCCAGACTGTTTCAGTTCGGGAAGATAGTGTGCCATCAATCATTCAGGCCAAGCAGGTAATAGAATGTATCAGAACATTACCTCTTGGTTACCGAACAGTATTGAACCTGTTTGCAATTGACGGTTATTCACACCGTGAAATTGCTAATATGCTGGACATTGAAGAAAGTACCAGCCGATCGCAGTACACAAGAGCTAAAGCAATGCTGGAGCAGATTTTAATTCAAAAACAAATCATTCTCCGGCCTCAGAGACAAGGTGAATGGGTGGCAGCAGCCCATCCTCGGTTTTAAACTGTCCGTACAACCAAACTAAACTGATTATGGAGCGCTATATGTATCAAGACGATTCATTTGAAAGGATGCTGAAACAAAAGGCTGATGAGTACCGCATGTACCCTTCCTCCAACATATGGGATAAGATTCAAGAAAGGGTACAGAAGAAAAACAATCTTTTCAATTTAAAATCAGCCGGCATAACTCTTCTTCTTCTTTCGTTTTTCTCACTTTATCTCTCTAACAACCAGCAGACAAATAATAAAGTATCCCTTTTATTACCTGGTGATAATGATACACAGCAATCAGTGGAAAAAACTAACTCCCCGCTTGCAAAAGTTGTAAAAATGAAGCAGAGGGTTGTGCAGCCAGCATCAGAAACTAATAAGGAATCGTTTACCGTTACTGCACCTGCAGCTTCTGAAGAAATTCTGCCCGTTGCTGGAAAGCTAACGATACCTGTTTCGCCAATAGTTGAGCAATCAGTTGCAGAAGAAATTATACTTACGAAAGCAGAGAATGTTCATTTTGTTTCATCGGGCAAACCAGCTTTCGATATAGCTTATGCTTCTGAAAAAATAACAAGTATCAGTGCTAAAGAATATCAAACAGAAACAGCAATTATCGATGAATCTCCTGCACTGAAAACAGATGCTGAACTCAACTATGAAGTAAATATCCCTCTGGTTATTAAACAAAAAGCGGCAAGGCAATTGCAGGTTTATTTTACACCTTCTGTAAGCTACCGTGTTTTATATGCGGGCAACAAAATTGCTTTTGGCAATTTGCCCCAGCAGCAGGACCTCCAAAATGCAGCCACACATAACCCTTCTATTGGTTTAGAAACCGGTGTCGCTATTCTGTTTCCCGTTTCAAAGAGAGTTAAATTCAGAACAGGTATTCAGTTTAATTATACCCACTACGAGGTTAATGCTTTTAATTCTGCACCGCAGTTAACAACTATTCGTCTTAACTACTCAAGTATACAACGTGTATCAACGTTGAACAATAACTCCGGTTATTATGCGAAAGATCTGGCAAATGAAACCTACCAGATTTCATTTCCGGTAGGGTTTGAAATAAAATTAGCAGGAAAGAAAAAAGTACAGTGGGATGTGGCAACCAATCTGCAACCATCGTATCTGCTTAAAGCTTCCGGATACCTGCTCACAAATGATTTAAAGAATTATGTAAAAGCACCTGATCTGTTAAGTCATTTGAATGTGAACTCATCCATTGAAACATTTATCCGCTGGGATGCTAAGAGCTTCATGATTCAGGCAGGTCCTCAATTACGTTACCAGATATTTTCAAATGCCCGTGGTGAATATCCAATCAGGGAACACCTGGTGGATTATGGTTTCCGTATCGGCATTGTTAAACCCCTGAGATAATTATTTTCCGATTTGTTTCTTCCTGCTGTGAAACAATAGTTTTCAATATTTTTACAGCATGATAAAATTCATGCTGAGTATATTCTGTGTTACTGTTGTGCTTATATTCAACAGCTGTAAGAATGCAAAAAAAGAACCCAAAGACTATATTGATGTCAGTTCCTATCTCAAAGGTCAGCTGAAGTATATTGATACAGTCCCTTTTGCTTTTTTAAAAGTAGTTCAGCAGGATACTGTTTATACAGATTCGCAATTCATTACAAAAGAACAGGTAAAACAAATTGCCGGTCAGTTCCTGGTAGAGGAATTGGAAAAAAAGAATTTTGAAAAAAACTTTAAAGAAACCTCTTTTGCTGATGCCACTCTTCATACAATAACCATTACCTATGATGCAATTAACACAAACTGCCCCATTTCAAGAGTGGATGTATATGTTAACCCGGAAAAAGAACAGATCAGCCAGTTGTACCTGGTGCGATATAAAGAAAACAGCGACTCGGCCATTTCACAGCAAATTTTGTGGAAGCATAACAAAAGTTTTACCCTCATTACTTCCGTAACAAAAAAAAATGAGCCGGAAAAAATTACAACTGAAAGGGTTATCTGGGACGAAAGAGAAGATGATTAATCATGACTGAAGCCGAATTAAAAAAAGTATTGCCCGGAATTCCGGCACAACCAGGCATATATAAATATTTTGATGCTGATAAGAAATTGCTGTACGTTGGCAAAGCAAAACACCTGCGCAAAAGAGTTTCATCTTACTTTACAAAAACCCTGCAATCGTACAAAACACAGGAATTAGTAAGGAGAATTTACACGATTGAGTTTACAGTTGTTAATTCAGAACAGGATGCTTTCTTTCTTGAAAATTCATTGATCAAACAATACCAGCCTGTTTTTAATATTGACCTTAAGGATGATAAGAGTTACCCATTTATCATTATAAAAAAAGAACCCTTCTCAAGGGTTTTCCTGACAAGAAAAAAAAATCACGATGGCTCACAATACCTGGGGCCGTTTACATCTGTTGCAAAAGTGAGGGATCTGATAGAGTTTATCCGTCAGAACATTCCTATCCGAAACTGCAAACTCAATCTTTCAGAATCCAACATCAAGAAAGGAAAGTTCAAAGTATGTCTTGAATATCATCTGGGCAATTGTAAAGGCCCCTGCGAGGGCTTGCAATCGCTGGAAGATTACCAGGCAAGTATGGAACAGGTTAAAAATTTACTCAAAGGGAACCTGTCCCCCGTTATCAGACAGCTGAAGGAAGAGATGAAAGTATTTGCTGCTGAAATGAATTTTGAAAAAGCAGAAATCACCCGTAAGAAAATTGAACACCTGGAAAATTATAAAGCAACTTCTACTGTTGTAAATCCAAGAATGGGTGATGCGGATGTGTTTTCGATCATTTTAAACGAGAATATAGCTTTCCTGAATTATATGATGGTTCAGAACGGTAGCATCATTCAAACAGAAAATATACAACTGAAAAGTCATCTTGGTGAAACTGAAAAAGAAATCCTGGAATTTGCCGTGAGTTTTATCCGGAACAAATTTGAAAGCATTTCACCTGAGATTATTGTACCGGTTGAGATAGAGTTATTGGATGAGCAATTAAAAATAACTGCACCCAGGGCCGGAGAAAAGAAAAAATTACTGGAGCTGTCTCAAAAAAATGTGGCAGTTTTTGTGGAGGAATTTAAACGAAAACAATCTCTCCATCTATTTGACAGAAAGCAGGAAGCCACGCAAAAAATATTGCTGCAATTGCAGCAGCAACTTCACCTGCAGCAGGTACCACTGCATATTGAGTGCTTTGATAATTCAAATTTCCAGGGGAGCTATCCCGTGGCAGCAATGGTATGTTTCAGAAATGGTGAACCAAGCAAAAAAGATTACAGGCATTTTAATATTAAAACTGTTACAGGTATCAATGATTTTGCTTCGATGAAAGAAGTGGTATTCAGGCGGTATAAACGATTAACTGAGGAGAATCAACCGTTGCCGCAATTAGTAATTATTGACGGTGGAAAGGGACAATTGTCATCTGCAATGGAAAGTATCAAAGAACTGAATCTTGAAAACAAGATGACAGTTGTTGGACTTGCAAAAAATGTAGAAGAAATTTTCTTTACAGGAGATCAGCAATCATTAAAGATTCCTTACGATAGTGAATCGCTGAATCTTATCAGAAGAATAAGAGATGAAGTACACCGTTTCGGCATCACTTTTCACAGAGATAAAAGAAGCAAAGGAACATTTAAAACACAGCTTGACGATATTGCCGGAATAGGGCCTTCAACCGTTGAAACATTGATGAAAGAGTTTAAATCTGTAGCAAATATCCGCACTGCTACTATAGGTGAAATTGCGGCACTCGTTGGCATAAAAAAAGCAGAATTGGTGAAGGCTGGATTGTAGGGGCAAAAAAAATGGGGCCAGGATAGAAATCCAGCCCCGTCTTTAAAATCCAATATCCTATGAAAAACCGAAACGAAGATACAAACACTTATTTACAAATCAATACTGCAAACAGGTATTTTTCAGAATAATTTTATTTTTATTTCAGGCTTGATAATCTATCATTTAGATATAGTATTTCTACGTATTGCCGGATAAAAGCGATCATTAATTCTTTAAAACACGAAAAAGCCGCTTTTTTGCAAAAGCGGCTTTTAAACTGTATTTTTTGATTTTAATATGACCAGAGATCCTGTTCATAATTAAAAATCTTGTCTTTAATGTTTTCACCTTCCAGCAAACGTAGGATCGGATCTTTAATATAATCCTTCAATCTTCTGTCATATGGATTATCCATGGTGGACTTGGTAATATAACTGCTGAACATTCTGTTTTC
>JANOIQ010000485.1:0-6833 GCA_031407835.1 Chitinophagaceae bacterium | reverse complement strand
TATACCAGGAGGTACATTGGGAGGCAGAATTACAAGCGGACCAGCAGCTGGATATACAGTTGCACAAATTAAAGGTATGAGCTATGCTCAAATCGCTTCTTTGTTCAAAATTCCTGTTGATGGAACAAATGAGAAATAATTTTATTATTTAAACTTCAAAAAAAAACCGCCAAATCTGGCGGTTTTTTTTTGATACTATAATTTTAATTAATTGTAACGACAATAATATCTGAAAAAGGGCCTGTGCATATAGGGCTAGTAACTTTTATATTTCTCCACATAAATTCATAATCCCCAGCAGAAATATTATTAAGACTGTAAGCATTATCTAAATAAGGATTTAGAGTATACGTGTTCCAAGAAGATGCACCAACCAAACGATACTGGAACTCCATTTTTTCAGCCAGAGCAAAACAAGGATTAAATTGAGAATTGCCGCATAGGAAATATCCATTCAATCCCACCGATCCGGGTCCACTTACATTTGGCTCAATAAATACAGGTGAAATATTTTTACAAATATCAGAACGGTCAGAAAAAATATTTAAACTTGCTGAAATAGTTCCTGAATAGTTTAATCCATCAGGGCATGTTACATTTGGATTAACCTCAAAACTAAGAGATCCAATTGAACAATATTCATTCACAATCACCGGGGCTGTAGTAATATTAACAACAGTTCTAGACTCTTTTAAATTCTGAATAGTTAGGGATTTAGAATAGTCCACTCCACCTATTGTGTACTTAATTGTAATAGGAAGAGTAGAAGCATTATTAAATGTAATACCTACATGCTTAATAGCAAATGAAAAAGACATATAATAGTCCCCAATAGTAGAGCAACTTCCATTTTTGTATTGAGCTGTAACAGAAGTTACTTCTAAAATTAGATCACCAATACAATCAGCATTAACTCGTTGACTTCCTGTTGCTATTGATTTCCCTCTTGCAGTAATCTCTCCTTCCGAGTATTTCCTAGTAAATACAGTAATTCCTTTGCCCATTTGCTCTTCTTGGAAAGCTTTCGCTTTTTGTAAAAGTGCATCTGAAGGCTTTGAATCTGGAGGGTTTTCAACTTTAGCTTTATTACATCTTGAATTAAAAATAATAATACTCAAAGTAAAAAGAATAACTGCGGTTGCTTTTAAAACGTTTTTCATAACTAATTTTTTAATGATTAAAAATTGAAATGCTAAGCTATTTAAAAAGCTTTCACATAAATTTTGTTTAACTACGATTCGCAAATGATTAAATACATGAACTTTTACACCTTATTTCCTGTTTTTACTGTTGCTTCCAGAGTTTCTACAGAAAAACATGTAGTGCGTTTCCAAAAAGCAAGTATGTTTTCTTTTACACCTTAATCTTTATGTAAATGCAGTATAAAAAGGCATTTTTCACAACATCATTTTTGTAACACTCTTTAAAGAATCAAAAAGCCCTGCATTCCTTAACTTTGCCATCTTAAAAAAACAAGAATCCGGCATGGAACTGAGTAAAAACTTTGAGCATAAGGCATCTGAGGAAAAATGGTACGCTTACTGGAACAATAAAAAATACTTTCACAGCACGCCTGATGAAAGGGAACCTTATACAGTTGTTATTCCCCCGCCGAATGTAACAGGTGTGTTACACATGGGACATTGCCTCAACAATACCATACAGGATATACTTGTGCGCCGTGCCAGGATGAGAGGGAAAAATGCCTGCTGGGTTCCGGGTACTGATCATGCGTCCATTGCCACTGAAGCAAAGGTTGTACAAATGCTCCGTGAAAAAGGAATTCAAAAATCATCCCTCAGCAGAGATGAATTTTTAAACTATGCCTGGGAATGGAAAGAAAAATATGGTGGCATTATTCTTCAGCAATTGAAAAAATTAGGTTGCAGTCTTGACTGGGAAAGAACCTCTTTCACGATGGATGAAGATTACTACAAAAGCGTTATCAAAGTTTTTATAGATCTGCATGAAAAAGGAATTATTTACAGAGGTCTGCGCATGGTTAACTGGGATCCTGTTGGTAAAACCGCATTGAGCGATGAAGAAGTAATTTTCAAAGAGATAGATTCAAAACTCTACTATGTAAAATATCCATTGGCAGATGATGACAGTAAGTTCATTACTGTTGCAACCACCAGACCTGAAACCATTTTAGGCGATGTGGCTATTTGTGTTCATCCTGTTGATGAACGTTATAAAGCATGGATTGGCAAACAAGTGATTGTGCCAATCATCAACCGAAGCATACCCATTATTGCAGACGAATATGTGGATGCAGCATTTGGAACCGGTGCTTTAAAAATAACTCCGGCTCATGATAAGAATGATAATGAACTTGGCCGAAAGCATAACCTGAAAGCATTCAATACACTGGATGAAGAAGGACGATTTACATCAGTTGATTTAACCGACGAAAATCCGTCTGAACTTGTACTCTCTTATAACAAAGTGGATCGTTTTGAATTGAGAAAAAAGATTGTGGATGATATTGCTCAGTTACATCAAATTGAAAAAATTGAAGATTACAAAGGGCAGGTTGGAACAAGTGAACGGACAGGCGCTATCATAGAATCAAGATTGAGCTTACAGTGGTTTATGAACATGAAGGAATTCTTAAACAGAAATCCTGAAACATTAACTTCAGTAATGAGTGATGAAATAAAATTTCATCCTGAAAAAACAAAGAACACTTACAGCCACTGGCTGACAAATATTAAAGACTGGTGTATTTCAAGACAGTTGTGGTGGGGACAACAAATACCTGCCTGGTATGATGCTGAGGGAAATTATTATGTTGCTGCAAATGAAACGGAGGCCTTGAATAAGTGGGCCTTGAAGCATGGCACTCCTCCTCCTTCGGGGGAGGCCGGGAGGGGGCTGCTTTCACAAGACGAAGATTGCCTTGATACCTGGTTCTCTTCCTGGTTATGGCCAATGGAAGTATTCAAAGGCATCAGCAATCCCAATAATAAAGATGTTGCGTATTATTATCCTACTTCAACATTGGTAACAGGACAGGATATCATCTTCTTTTGGGTGGCAAGGATGATTATGGCTGGCTATGAGTACAAGCAGGAACTGCCGTTTAAAGATGTTTACTTCACCGGAATGGTAAGAGATAAACTGGGAAGAAAGATGAGTAAGCAATTGGGCAACTCACCCGACTTACTGGAACTGATTGATAAGTATGGTGCTGATGCAGTACGTTTCGGCATTATGTTCTCCTCTCCTGCCGGCAATGATTTAATGTGGGATGAAGGCAGCAATGATCAGGGGCGCAATTTCAACAATAAGATTTGGAATGCATTGAAGCTGGTAAAGATGTGGTCCGTTCGACAGGCTCAGGATGACAGGCAAGCCGCCAGTCATGAGCCACAAGCTGCAAGCTTTGCTGTTTTGTGGTTTGAAAACAGATTGAACGAGGTAAAAGCAGAAATAGAACAGCAGTTTAAAGAGTTCAGATTAAGCGAAGCATTAAAGACTATTTATTCATTGATCTGGGATGATTTCTGCAGTTGGTATTTAGAATGGGTAAAGCCCGCCTTCGCTAAAGCTACGGCGGACAAGCCCGGTGAACAGTATCCAATGGATGCAGCTGTGTATGAAAAAACAGTTCACTTTTTTGAAGAGCTGATGCAGATGCTTCATCCGTTTACTCCGTTTATTACCGAAGAAATTTATCATGAGTTGAGAGTTCGGAAAGATGGTGATGATATCACCATCAAACAGGCAACCGCTTACACAAAACCAAATGTTGAAATATTGCAGCTTGCTTCTTTATTAAAGGAAGTGATTACTGCTTTGCGTGATGTACGGGTGAAAAATCAACTCAAACCAAAAGACAGTATCAAACTTTCAATTGAAACCAGTCAGCAAAAATCTTATCAAACAATTGAATCAATACTTGCCAAACAGGTAAATGCAGAAAGCATTTCTTACGTTTCATCAACTGCTGCAGCATCTATTTCATTTGTTGTACAGAAAGATAAATTTTACATTGAAACAGAAAAAGAAATTGATACAGCTTCACAAAAAGAACAACTGTTAAAAGATCTTGTTTATCTGAAAGGGTTTTTATTGTCGGTTGAAAAAAAACTGGGTAATGAACGTTTTGTACAAAATGCCAAACAGGAAGTAATAGAAATTGAGCGCAGGAAAAAGTCGGATGCGGAAGCCAAAATAAAGGCAATTGAAGAAAGTTTACAGGCTCTGTAACGATTCCTCCCCTTTGGGAAGCCTGCCCGACTTTGTCATTCAGGCGGGGTTAGGTGGGGCCACAATAGAAGAAAGCTTAGCTTCGTTATAGTTTAACTATTTTTACGTTTATGAAAAGCCCCGTTAAATACCTGTTTTTCCTGTTACTATTAATCGTTGGTTCAGCTAATGAAAGCAATGCTCAACAAAAGCCTGCCCCTACGCTTAAACCACCGCCACTGCAATCGTTCTGGGGTACAACCAAAGGCGGCGATCTTCCATTGGAATTTGTATTAGGTGTACTTGATTCAGCTGTTTGGGTAATTGACGATAAGAAAAACCGTTATCCTATTTCACGTTTCATTGTTGTGTACAGGAGCAAAGACAAATTTGAGGATGAAAAAACAGGTGAATTGAAAACGAGGTTTAATCCCAATTCAACCAGTGTAAAAAACTCTGCTTTACTTCCGGAATTATGGAGAAAGAATCTTTATGAATCAATTAAAAAAGACGATGAGCTGATCATTGCAGACATCATCGTAAGAGATAAAAAGGGGAATTACTTTTCTGCCCCTGATGTAAAAATTGTTATTAAATAAATAATAGAAACACGACTGCTCGACTTACTTTCTAAAGCTTTGATATCAAAGTCTATGAGTTAGTTGTAACTGAAAATCTTCATGCAAACATCTCCCAATTCATTTGAAGTAACAGTAAGACGAAGAGTCCCATATCTAACAACTTTTCTGTTTTATGCACTAATGGTTTGTGTGATTGCATTATTTCTGATAAATATATTCTTTTTGCCAACTCAATACGCTTCTGCCGAAATGAAGACAGCATATTTCATTTTGCTTACCCCCGATTTTATAAAAAATAGTCTTCTTGTTTTTGGCATTGGCTTTTTGACAATAACCCCTTTCTATACTTTTTTGAGACTTTACAGAAAGGCTTATATGATATTCAATCCTGATAACATATTACTTTCAGGTCAAAATGTAAATATTTGTATTCCTATTAAAACTATTTCTAAAGTTTATTGTATGGATGCCCGGAGAACTGATGGTCAACCAAAAGAAAAATTTACAATATTTTTTCAGCAGAAAAGAGACAAGTCAATAAGAGTTAAACTCAAAAAATATGAGCAAGCAGAAAGTGTCATTACTCAAATGGCACAATATGTGGGTCTCAACGTTAATTTTTATGACTTTGATGTAAACCCAGCATCTGACGAAGAAGACTAGCTACTCCCAATAGCAAAAAACATAACGGAAATTGCACAGTTACTAAATCTGTTCCAATCAGCTTAAATCTGTTTCATCAGCGTTCCTATCTCATCAATACAAATTCAACGGCAGAATAATTTCAAACTGATTGGCATTTCTGCCCGGCTCAATCAAATCTTTATCCAGCAAGCGGCTGTATCGAATTCCAAAGCTGGCGAAGAACGTATTGTAAAGTCTTGTATCAACATACAATTCAGCTCCTGCTGTATTTAAAGGAAATACTCTTCCGGTTCGTAAACTTCTTCCTTCAGTATAATCGTAAAACACATTGGCACGTACACGTAAAAAGTAAACAAGATTGGCAATGCCGAATTCAGGATAACAAATCGGGAAATGATAATTAGCACTCAGCCTCCACATACGTGGAAAATTAACCGCATTATATCCTCTGGCAAATGGAAAACTGTTGCTGAAGATTGCCCCCCTGATGGTATCTCTTGCAAACAATGATCCCATCACAATCAAATGATGGTTCTTTGCAATGCCGGGGAAATATAAAGCAGCATTGGCCAGCACCTGGTTTCCGAATCTTCCATTCACCGTTCGCTTATACTGCACTGATAAACTTTGTGCCCATCTCGGAAAGATATGCTGGGATGCCCGTTGACTTTGACTCAGCCAGCGCACAGATGAATTGATATAGTTAAACCGGTCATCCTTTACAAAAGTTTTTGCAAGGCCGGTAAAATTTAATTGTTCCGTATTGAAAGTGGATGCAAACGTTAAATTCTCATACATACGTCCACTTGTAAAATTCAGCGGAACAGAGAACCCAACATTTGCATTCAGCTGGTTCCAGGTAATGGTTGTATCCTTATTCAGGCGTTCATTTCTGTTCCATGTTTGTGAACCGCCAATAGAAATAAAAGGAAACCAGCCACCATAAATCAAATTGGCAGCAACCTGATGATATCCTTCATTACGATTGTAATAATAACTGTATTCACTCACAAAAGTGTTTAACACATTTTCACTGAAAAAAGTAAGGCCGTAATCAGGTTCAGCCAATGTTGGCCGCCAGCTGTGAATATTTAATAATTTAAACGCAGGTTTATAACGAATCACTTCGCCGGGCTGCTGCTGCACATTTTTCATCAGATCAGGATGATTAAATGATTTGGGAGTGAGATACAGATTGGTTAACGGCTCTATCTTATCTACTTTCTGCAACTGCATTTCATTGATTGGCTTTTTCAGTAACATTCTTCCATCGGTACTGAATGTATTCCAGATAAGTGAATTTGTTTTGCGATCAATTGTTGCCTGGTAATTTCCATTGGGCAATTGTGCTGCTTTAAACAACGATTTATTTTTAAGATCATAGAGGAACAATACATCGCCTTCTTTCTGTGC
>JANOIQ010000480.1:0-3164 GCA_031407835.1 Chitinophagaceae bacterium | reverse complement strand
GGAACAACAACTTCAGGCGGAGCAATTGTACAATTGTTGACAATTGATTTTACACCTTCAACTTTTTTAACTGCTTCTTCGCACATTGTTTTACAGGCTTCGTCCTTGCATACACCACTTAATGTAGCAACACCGTCTTTTACCATAACCATTGTACCAGCCATTGCAGGGTCGGCTTTTAATACTGTTTCAATCGATGCCTGAATGTCGGCATCTTTTAATTTCTTTTTACACGAAGTTGTTCCGAGGATAAGGAATGATGCTATCAGCACCAAACTGAGTTGAAGTGTTTTTTTCATTTTTGTAAATTTTAGGAGACTAAAGTAGAGTATTTTGATTGTGTTTTGTGTGCCTGTACGATAAAAATACTTATGCACAATCTTTAACTGCATGCAATCTTTTTGTAAATGAAAAATGGCCGGAATTTCCGGCCATTTTCTATGTTATAAAATAATTAATAATTCACTTTCATTTCTACTCTCCGGTTCTTTGCCCTTCCTTTTTCGGTTGCATTATCTGCAAGAGGTTTTGTATCGCCATAACCTTTATAGCTAATCCTGTTTGGCGCAATTCCTTTAAGGATAAAGTAAACGGCAACTGCCTTCGCTCTGCGTTCACTCCACATCATGTTCCGTTCAGTAGTGCCACGGTTATCAGCATGTGCTTCAATGTTTAATTTCAGGTCTGGATTTTCCTGCAGGATCTTTGTCACTTCATCCAGCGGTTTGTACGATTTTCTTTCAATCGCATCACTGGCAAATTCAAAGGATATATTTCTTGCGGCAAACGCAATTTTCTGTTTTACTGCCTGTTTAATTTCAGGACATCCGCCATTAATGACTGTACCCGCTTCTTTAGGGCATTTATCTTCTTCATCATTAATGCCGTCTTTGTCTGTATCTGGTATGGGGCAGCCATCATATCTTGCTACACCTGATTTGTCTTTACATTTATCTATTTCATCATTGATGCCGTCTTTGTCTGAATCAGGTACAGGGCAGCCGTTATATCTTGCAACACCCGATACATCTTTACATTTATCGTCTTTATCTGCTACACCATCTCCATCTGCATCAGGGCAGCCATTCACCGTTCCTTTTACAGTTGGGCATTGATCATTCTTATTCTCAACACCATCTCCATCTTTGTCAGGCATAAGGGCTGGCTTTACAGGCTCATCAACCTGCGGTGCTTTTTTCCTTTTGAGTACGGCATCCTGTGCAAAACCTACGCTATATAAGAGGTAGTCCTGGTTGATTCCTGAAGTTAATTTCATACGCCATTGCATTTGTACAAACAGGTAAACCCCCTGGTTGAAACGAAATTGTAAACCCGTTCCAATAGGAGCATAGGCGGCAAACTGGTTATGAAAATATCCTGCCCCGATACCGGCAGTTATAAATGGATTTACTACTGCTGTTTCTTTAAACATTCTTGCATGCAGTAACGCATCTAACTGCGGCGTAAACCGTGCTTCACCAATGGTATCGCCCTTAATGAACAAAGCGGGAAAATTGGAAAACGTGCCGGTTAATGATCCTGAAAAATCAATATGGGGGGTTAGACCCTTCCAGAAACTCAGACCCATGCCCAATGATTTATTAGCCGGCTTGAGCCAGTCATTCTCTTTTAATGCTTTACTGAGCGTAGAATCGTTGACTTTTTTAGGGAATTTATAATCAGCGAAGCTGATATTGTAAGAGATCATTTTCCCTTTTTTTACAGGTTTCTCCTGTGCGTAAACAGAAGAAAAGGCCAGCAAGGCCATAGCAGTTAGAATTTGGGTCAATTTCATAGAAATGTCTTGGTAATAAAATTAACGCACAAAGTATAATTTTATGCGGAAACAGAAAGATTCTTTTTGTGCGTATTATTTCAGATTATTTATAGGTTATCTGGAAACAAGTGCTTAAATTTAATTAGCTCTTTGATGAAATCATATTTACTCACTTTTAAAACTGTTTCCCATGGTTTCCTTAGATTCCACACAGTTGAACAGGGAATGCAGCTCCTGGAGGGAGCAACTGCGTTCCTATCGCAATGAAATGGGCCAATTAAGAGATCATTTACAGGTCTTGGCCTCAGGACAAAAAGATAAAGAAGTTCTAACAGAAGTTGAACATTACCACAACCAGTTCTACATTCAGCAGATCAATATTCATGATCTGAAACAGGCCATCAAAAATCACGACCGCAAACTGCAAACTGAGCACTCTGCTGCCGATGGTCAACTATCCGAAGAAGCATTACACGAACACGAAGATTTGCACAATCAGTATGAAGCCCTGACGCATACATTGAGCGAGTTACGAAGCGATTTCAATAATTTTATTGCGAAAGCTTAAAGACAGATTTCCAGGTACAAAAACAAGGTACCCTTCAGCCACATAACAATTCCCAACCACCCATTAGTATTCTATCCGTGCTCTGCGATTATGCTTGCCGTGCTTCTTACAAATTTTTGTAAGACGGCTATTCTTTTAATATAAAAAAATTGTTATGGCAGACTTTGATACCTCACATGTAAAAAATATTGTCTTGCTGGGCCATGCCGGTTCAGGTAAGACAACCTTAGCGGAATGTATGCTTTACGAAGCTGGAATTATTACACGCCGCGGAACAATTGCTGAAAAAAATACGGTTGCTGATTATCACGAACTGGAACATGAACGTGGCAACACCATCTTCTCTAAATTACTGCACACAAAATGGAAAGGGTATAAGATCAATATTATTGATACTCCCGGCTATGATGATTTTGTGGGCGAAGTAATCAGTGCACTTCGTGTAGCTGATACAGGAGTGATGCTGCTGAATGCTGCACATGGGGTAGAAGTAGGAACAGATATCATCTGGGATTACACCGAACAGTTTAAAACACCCATGCTTTTTGCAGTGAACAAGCTGGATGATGAAACAGCAGACTTTGATAAAACAGTTCATGAAGCACAGTCACATTTTGGAAACAAAATCACCGTGGTTCAGTATCCGCTTAACCAGGGTATTGGATTTAATGCTATTGTGGATGTATTGAAAATGACGATGTATAAATTTCCGGATGCAGGCGGAAAACCTGAAAAACTTGCCATTCCTGATGAAGAAAAAGCAAGAGCAGAAGAGCTGCACCGCATATTGGTGGAAGCTGTAGCTGTGAATGATGAAAC